>DASSOX010000203.1:0-7942 GCA_035700125.1 Gemmatimonadaceae bacterium | reverse complement strand
GCACGCGCGTGGCCGACGCCCGCGGCGAGCGCGAGGAGCCGCGCAAGGTCGCGGAGAAGGTCGCGACGTACGCGAGCGAGATGGACAGAGACGCGCTCATAGAACTGCTGGAACAGCAGATGAAGGAGGCCGCGGCCAATCTCGACTTCGAAGCCGCCGCCGCGCTGCGCGACCAGCTCTTCGAGGTGCGGGCGAAGCAGAACGGCGACGCCAGGGGGAAGCGCGCGGGTGGGCTCGCTCGAATCAGGGCGGTTCGCTAAATGGAAGAACAACACCATCACGTGGTGCCGCCACGCGCGCCGCGCGGCCGCATCGCGCTCACCCGCGATGAGCTGTGCGCCTGGGGTGAGAAGTTCGGCGCGGCGCTGGAGCCGCCCCTGGTCGTAGCCATCTCGGGCGAGCTCGGGACCGGAAAGACTACGCTCGTGCAGGCCATCTGCCGCGGGGCCGGTGTGAAGGAGGCCGTCACCAGCCCGACCTTCGCCCTGGTACATCGCTACGATGGCGAGAAGTACGTCATATACCATCTCGATCTCTACCGCCTCGAGCGGGCGGTGGAGCTCACCAATCTCGGATGGGATGACATCGTGGCTTCACACGCGATCGTTCTCGTGGAGTGGCCCGATCGCGGCGCCGGACGTATTCCGCCCGAAGCGGTTCCCATCGATCTGGAGTACGATCCCGTGGATCCGGACCGCCGACTGCTGCTGGCCGGATGAGCGCCTCCCTCATGCTCGCGCTCGACGCATCCACCTACACGGGTACGGTCGCGCTCATCGAAGGACAGCGGCTGCTCTCGGAGTGCGAGGTGGCGATGCGCGGCGAGAAGGAGGAGCGCCTCATGCCTGCCGTGGTGCAGCTGCTGAGCGACGCCGGTGCCCGCGTCGACGACCTTGCATGCGTCGCCTGCGGCGGCGGCCCTGGAAGCTTCACCAGCCTCCGCATCGCGGCGTCCATCGGCAAGGGTATCGCTGCCGGCCGCGCCATCCCGCTCTACAGCGCGTCGTCGCTCCTCCTGATGGTGGCCGGCTCCCCGGCCGGCTGCACGCCAGGACGCTACCTCGCTGTGCTCGACGCGCTGCGGGGCGACGCTTATGCCGCGGGCTACGAGGTGCGCGAGTCCCCGGACGGCGAGGCCGACCACCACGACGTCATCGAGCTGGCGCCGCTCACGCTTGTCTCCCACGACCACACTGGCGAGCTCGCGCGCTCGATCGGGGCGCGTTGTATCGGCCCGCGTGAGGAGCAGGCAGCGATCCCGCGCGCGAGCGGCTTCGCCCGCATCGCGTCCGTCGTGGAGCGCGCCGGACCAGTGGACCTGGCGCTGTGGGAGCCCGACTACGGTCGGTTAGCTGAGGCGCAGGTACGTTGGGAGCGCGAGCACGGCAGGCCGCTGCAGTCATGATCGCGCCCGAGCCTGGTCGGCGTGAGCCGGACCGCGGGCGTGGAAACGGAACGGCTCCTTCCCCTCGCGACACGAGGGGAAGCGCAGCGGAGGTAACCGTGCGCAACGCCACCGCGGCGGACGTGGAGCGCGTCAGCTCGATCGAGACCGAGGCGTTCAGCGACCCATGGAGCCGCTCGGCGTTCGAGCGGCTCGTCGAGGAGAAGGACCCGCGGGTCCTCTTCGAGGTAGCGTGCCTGGAAGATGGAACCGTGATCGGTTATCTGGTCGCCTGGTTCATTATGGACGAGGGCGAGATAGCCAATCTTGCCGTGGCGCCTATCGCGCGCTCGCGCGGAGTGGGAACGCTGCTGCTCGGCACCGCCATCACGGCGGCGAGGCGTCGCGACGTGGGGAACATCTACCTCGAGGTCCGCGACTCGAACGCCGCCGCGCGTGCGCTGTACGCGTCGCACGGCTTTCAGGAGATCGGCCGGAGGCGCCGCTATTATCGCCGCCCCGTGGAGGATGCGCTCGTGCTGCGACTCGTGCTGCCCGAGTCGTGAAAGTGGGCGCGGTAAACGGATGCTCGGTGCGTTGCTTCGCTGGTGGTTCTGTCGGCGAAGTCATGTACATTGTTGCCTGTAGGGCGAGGTACTTCGCCATTTGCCAGGAGGAATCGTGAGTCGGAGCTTGAACAAGGTGACGTTGATCGGAAATCTCGGGGCCGATCCCGAGGTACGCTCCACGTCCGGCGGAAATCGTGTTGCAACATTCTCCCTGGCCACGAGCCGGTCCTGGACCGGTACATCGGGAGAGAAGCAGGAGAAAACGGAATGGCACCGCTGCGTGGTGTGGAACAGCAAGAGCTCGCAGCTCGCAGACATCGTCGAGCGCTACCTGAAAAAGGGCGACAAGGTCTACGTCGAGGGGCGCATCGAGTACCGCCAGTGGCAGGACAAGGAGAATCAGACTCGCTACAGCACTGAGATCAACGTGCGCGAGCTCATCATGCTCTCCGGTCGCAGCGGCGGTCAGGACGTCGAGAGCAGCGTTCCTGCCGGCTCCCGCGCCAGCAACGCGCGCAGCCCCAAGGCCGGCTCCAGCGGCGGAAACGACTTCGAAGACTTCCACGGCAGCATGGAAGACGAGGACGACGACCTGCCGTTCTAGCGCTCTTTCCTTCTCCAGCAGCCCCGGGGCGGCCGTACGGGGGGTGACCCGTACGGCCGCCGTGCGTCTCATCTACGAGAAACAGCGCTCCCCGACCGGCACGCCGTGCCCGCGGGGCCGCTCCGAACATTCCGGCAACGCTGCAGAGGCGTACGATGCGTCTGTTCATGCAACACGAGAGATGTGCAACCCGGGTGGCGCAGCACCATACGCCGCGCGCCGCCTGGCTCGCGGCACTCGCGCTCGGCCTGGCGTCGCCGGCGATGCTTACGGCCCAGGACTCGACGCGTGCAGCGTCCGCCGCTCCGGCCGCGCAGACCCAGAGCGGCGACAGCACGTTGGGCCAGACCCACACGGTCAAAAAGGGCGACACCCTTTGGGGACTCGCTAACTTCTACCTCAGCGATCCATTCCTCTGGCCCGAGATCTACCGGCTCAACACGGCCGTGGTCGAGGATCCGCACTGGATCTATCCGGGGGAGCTGCTCCACGTCCCGGGCGCCGCGCGGCTCGTATCCGCGGATGACCTCATGCCGAGGATGCAGCCCGAGCCCGTGCGCAGCGTCGTGGGGTCCACGGTGTTCTCGCTAGGCGTGGCCCAGCGTCGCGCCGAGAGCTCGCGGCTGGCGGAGACGGCGGCCAACTACGCCCACACCGCGGTTCGCGAGGGCGACTACGTCGCGGCTCCCTGGCTGGAGCGCAGCAGCGCCGAACGGCGTGACGGCCGGCTCGTGGGACTCGCGGAGCTCCCCGGAATCACGCAGGCCTCGAGCAGATATCGCATCATTGCGCAGGAGCGCGTCTACCTCACCCTGCCTGCCGGTACTGCGGCATCTCGCGGCCAGCGCTTCGTCACGGTCGCCGAGGGACCGCGGCTCCCCGGTGGCGACAGGGTCCTTACGCCCACCGCCGTGGTGGAAATAGAGCGCGTCGGCAGCGGCGAGGCATCCACCGCGCGCGTGGTGCAGCAGTTCGGCGATGTGCTTCTTGGCCAGGCGGTGGCCCCGCTGGAACAGCTCTCGATGTCGCTCGATGCGCGGCCTGCGCCGCTCGCCAACGGTACGGAATGCAAGGTCATCTCGGTGCCGTCCGGCGTGGTGCTCCCTACGCTCGGCTACTATGTGATCCTCAGCGCCACGGCGAGCGACGGCGTGAAAGTGGGCGACCAGTTCACACTCTACGAGCACAGCCGCGAGGGTCCCTCGCTCGCTGGCGTGGAGCCGGTAACGCTTCCCGAGGAGCCCGTCGCACTCGCGCAGGTGGTGAAGGTGACGGACCGCGGCACCACGGCCATCGTGGTCAGCCAGCGGCATCCGGCGATCCATGCGGGAGTGAACGCCCGTATGACCGCGAGAATGCCCTGAGTCGTTCCATGTCGCGCTAGTGTGCGGGTCGCGGTGGTGGGGCATGCTCGCTGACGCGTCGCTGCTCTCCCCGCGATACCGTGCTCCGCCGCCGAGGCGGTCGTGGTCGCTCACCACGTCCGGCCGGCGGCGGAGCTGTTTCTTGCGGGCTCCACGGCGCTGACCCCGGGTTAGATTACTGGCGACGCATGATCGCGATCGCCCATTTTCTCGCCATAACGTTGTATCTCGCGGCTGCCTGCCTGGCAGCGGTGCCGTTCGCTCGTCCCATGCGCGCTCCGGTGCGCGGCGTGGTCGCGCTCCTCGGTGCCGCTATCGTCGCGCATCTTTCCGCACTGGGCGACTTCGTCCTCGTGCACGGCCAGCCCCCGCTAACCGGGCTCGGGCCCTCGCTTTCGTTCGCGGCCTTCCTCATCGCAGTCACGCTGCTGGTCGCGGAGGTCCTGGCGAAGGAGGTCAGTCTGACGCTCTTCGCGGCACCCTTCGCGGCGCTGCTCACGGTCTTCGCCAACCTCGCCGGCATGGTTCCGCTGGCCGAGCCGCCGGGGATCAAGGGCGTGTGGCTCATCTCGCACATAGCGTTGAACTTCCTCGGGATCGCTGCTTTCGCGGCTGCGGCCGGGGCGGGGATCATGTATCTCGTGGAGCGGCGCGAGCTGAAGTCGCGCCGCTTCGGGGCGATATTCCGCTTCTTTCCGCCGCTCGAGACGCTCGACAAGGTCAACCATCTCGCGATCGTCGCCGGCTGGGTGGCCCTCACTGTGGGAACGGTGCTTGCCAGCGCGTACTCGCTGGTCTATCACACGGGTGACACCTCGAAGGTGGTGTGGGGGCTGGCGGCTTGGCTCGCGGTCACTGCGCTGATCATCGGGCGCGTGCTGGCGGGCTGGCGGGCGCGGAGGGCCGCGATCCTCTCCAACGCGCTCTTCGCCGGTGTGGTGGTGCTCTACATCGCCTTTCGCGTGCTCGATGCGCGGTCGGGAAGGTTCCTGTGAGCGGATACCCGATAGTCCTGAACGGTGAGGCGATCACCGCGCTGGTGGTCGGCGGCGGACGGGTCGCCGAGCGGAAGGCGCGCGCGCTGCTGGCCGCGGGCGCGCGCGTGCGGATCGTCGCGCCGCTCGTGTCGGGAGTGCTCCGCGAGCTGGCGCACTCGAACGAGCGCTGCGAAATCGTGGAGCGTCGCTACGAGCGCGGCGACATCGTGGCAGCGAGGCTCGTCTTCGCGGCCACCGATCAACGTGAAGTCAACGCCGCCGTCGCGCGGGATGCCCGCGAGGAAGGAGTGCTCGTGAATGTGGCGGATGATGGATCGCTCGGCGACTTCGTCACGCCGGCGGTGCACGAGAGCGGAAGCCTGCTCGTTGCCGTGACCACGGGCGGCGTTCCCGGTGCTGCTTCGCGCATCCGCGACGCGCTGTCCGAACGCTTCGACGAGCGCTACGCCGACGCGCTCGCGCGCCTCGCCGAGTTGCGCTCGTCGCTGCTCGGAGCCGACGACCGGGAAGAATGGAAGCGCGCCGCCGACGCGCTGCTGGACGAGGACTTCTGCGCCCGGGTGGAATCCCGTACACTGGGCGAGGAGCTGGCAAGGTGGCGCTACTCGTAGCTGGCGTCAGCTATCGGAGCGCACCCATAGACGTGCGGGAGCGGCTCGCGGTGGGACGACACGAAGTGCCGGAGGTGGCTCGCACGCTCCGCGAGGCCTCGGGCGCGCGTGAAGTCGTGCTGCTCTCCACGTGCAACCGCACCGAGGTATACTGGGTAGAGCCGGACGGGCGCGATGACTCGCATGCTGCGCTCCCCGCTTCGGCTGGCGGCGCTGGAAGCGTGGAGATTGTGTGGCGCGAGCTGTCGCGGCGGCTCGGCGAGGATGTTCGGCCGTACGGCTTCGTGCGCCGGGAGAGAGAGGCGGTCACGCACCTCTACCGGGTGGCATCGGGGCTCGATTCGATGGTGCTCGGCGAGGCCCAGATCCAGGGGCAGGTGCGCGACGCGTGGGAGTCCAGCCGCTCCGCATCGCGCGCCATCCTCAATCGTCTGTTCCAGAGTGCCCTTCTGGTGGCCTCGCGCGTCCGCAACGAGACGGCCATCGGACGCGGCGCGGCCTCGGTCAGCTCGGCCTCGGTGCAGCTCGCGTCGAAGATCTTCGGTCGGCTTCAGGGACGGCGCGCGATGGTGCTCGGCGCCGGCGAGATGGCTGACCTGGCGCTCCAGTGTCTGTTGAGCGAGGGAGTACGTACCGCCATCGTCGCCAACAGGACTTTCGAAAGGGCCACCGAACTGGCCGCGCGGCATGGCGCGGTGGCGCTACACTACGAGGAGTGTTGGTCACGACTGGGGGAGATGGATATTCTTCTATGCTCCACGTCCGCCCCTCACTCGATCGTGGGACGTTCGCAGGTCGAGCCGGCGATGCGGGAGCGAGGCGATCGCCCGCTCTGCATCCTGGATATCGCACTTCCGCGTGATGTAGATCCTTCTGTTGGAACGCTCGACAATGTATTTCTGTACGATCTCGATGATCTGAAGTCAGTGGTGGCGGCGAACCTCGAGCGGCGGCGCGAAGAGATGCCGAGCGCAGAGCAGGTGATCGCCGCCGAAGTGGAGCAGTACTGGAACTGGCTGGCAGGTCTCGCGGCAGTACCCGTCCTCAAGACGTTCCGCTCGCAGATGGATCGCGTGCGCGATGAGGAGTTGCATCGCGCGATGCGGCGTCTCGGTCACCTCTCCCAGGGCGACCGTGAAGCAGTCGAACACTTTTCCCGGGCTTTGATGAACAAGTTCCTACACGAGCCGAGCGTGCGCTTGCGCGCGGCTTCCGCCAATGGCCACGGTTTGCAGATCGTGGATGCCCTGCGCTACCTCTTCGCGCTGGAGCAGGAGCAGTCCCCCGCAGACGTGGAGCGCCCGGTATCGCCGCCGGGCGACGAGCGCTGACCATGGGGCGGCGTGTACTGGTAACCGGCGGTGCGGGCTTCATCGGCTCGACCGTGGCGGACGTGTTCATCTCCGAGGGCGACCAGGTCAGTGTCATCGATGACCTCTCGAGCGGCAGGCGCGAGCAGGTTCCGAGCGGCGCGGAGTTCCACCAGCTCGACATCTGTTCTCCGGATGCTGCGCGGCTCGTTCGCGATGGGCGCTTCGACGTCGTATGTCATCTCGCGGCGCAGATAGACGTGCGAAAGAGCGTGGCCGATCCCGCTTACGATGCGGGGAAAAACATTGTGGGCTCGCTCAATCTACTCGAGGCGGTCCGCCAATCGGGCGAGGGAGAGGGAAGCGACTCCCGCGCCGCCACGCGCTTCATCTTCTCATCCACCGGCGGCGCGGTGTACGGAGACCTGGTGGAACCGCCCACTGCGGAAACGGCGCCCAAAGACCCCCAGTCGCCGTACGGGACCGCAAAGCTGAGTGTGGAGTACTACATGGGCTACTACGCGCGCGTGCACGGGCTGGACACAGTGGCGCTGCGCTATGCCAACGTCTACGGCCCCCGCCAGGACCCCTTCGGCGAGGCGGGCGTGGTCGCGATCTTCTGCAACCGACTCATCGACGGTATTCCCCTGACGATCTTCGGCGACGGACTTCAGACGCGCGACTACGTGTATGCCGGCGATGTGGCACGCGCCAACTTTCTCGCTTCACGCGCCGAGCTGCCAGCGGCGGCGGGCGTGGACAGCCGCGCGTTCAATGTGGGAACATCGATAGAGACGGACGTTGTGGAGCTGGCGCGCCGGCTTCGCGAGGTGTCGGGCAAGAGCTCCGCGCGAGTGGAGCACGCACCGGCGCGCCCCGGTGAACAGCGCCGCTCGGCGGTGGATCCGTCCAAGGCGGCGAAAGTGCTAGGGTGGAAGCCGCTCGTGACGATCGACGATGGTCTGCGGCAGACGTACGACTGGTTCGTGGCGCTCCGCTCGGAGGCGGGGGCATGACCGAGGGGGCAGTCGCACAGATCGGCGGAGCCATACCTACGGCGCCGCTCGACATGGTTATGCAGGCATCGCTGGTCACGAAGATC
>DASSOX010000202.1:0-17751 GCA_035700125.1 Gemmatimonadaceae bacterium | reverse complement strand
CGCGCGCCCTCGGGAGTCAGAAACGCTGCCCACCCCTTCATTCCCCACACGCCTTCGATGGGTGGCCACGGGTCGTCCAGATACGCGGCGGCGCGGTCGAATTCCGCGCGTTCGGCCTCGTCGGTAATCCCGTTTCGAACGGGCTGGAGAGCGGCGCCGAGTGCCGCTCGCCACGAGTGTCGCATGGCGGGGTCGGTAACTCTTGCACCGTGGTACACTGTCAGAACCCTGGTGTTACCCAGCTCGCGTACGAGCTCGTTCAGCTGTGTGGGTGTCAGCACAAGTCCTCCCTGTTCGATTCGTCATAGCCGCCGGGCGCGGCGTACGCACTCCACGTACGCCGCACGCTGCGGGCCGCCACTCTACCGCACCATCACCACCGTGCGCCGCAGGAGACGCAGGTTGCGGTCTCAGGCATCGCGATCAGGCGGCCGTAAGGGATCGGCCGCTCGCAGCTCACGCAGACGCCATATGTGCCGCCCGCGATGCGCTTGAGCGCGTCGTTGACGGCTGTCCTGCGCGCTGCCGCCCGCGAAGGCGGCACCGTGGCGAGGCCAAGGTGCTCGGTGGTGTTGTTGCCGACGGCGCTGTCGTCGGAAGCCCAGGTATCGGGCTCGCCGTCCTCTGCCTCCAGCCGAGCAGTTCTCTCGATCCGGGCGAGCTCGGCGCGGAGCTCGGCCTCGAGCTCGTCGATCTGCGCTCTCGTCAGTCCGGGTGCGTCCGGTGTCTTCTTCATTTCGTCCTCCATTCGTGGAACCGAAGCGGTTCCGGGTTCTTCCAGCTGCATCGCTTGCTACTCATCCCTTGTTCGAGCCCCCGGATGCAACACGCCCCACCCGGCTCGGCGGCGCGGGTGGGGCGTGAGGCATGTTGAGCCCTTCGCCTGGAGATCAGGCGATCCGACTCAGCGGATCACCCGGTCTCCATTTCCCGCGCGCTGTGGTGGCGCTCAGCGCGGTCGCGACGGCGTCCCCGCTCCTCGGGGACCATGCGAGACCGGCCGGCGCGCCAGTGCGTATTTGGGAGATGCGCGTGCGGCGCGCCCCCCATTTAGGCGCAAAGCCTCTGTCCATTCGCTCCGATGAACGTGCGCCTTCCGGGCGACAAAGCATCGACCGGCCGTGTGCGGTGTTCGTTGGGCGCTTCGATCGGAACGTGGAAATGGCGGTCAAGACGATCTCCGAATGGTGCGGTAGCAATAGAAAAAAAATCGCGCTTCCGAAATCACGGCGCGGTGCAGGCTAGCATCGCGCGCATCCAGCTTTGCCAGGACCGACTTTACCGACCGGGCCTGCTGGCTACGTGAATATCGGGGCGCGACTCCCTGCTGGTAAGTTAACCTGCCGCGCTGGACAGTTCAACATGTGGGGCGTTTCGACCGCTCCGTCATTGACGATGACTCCGGAAATCCGCGCGTTTGCACGCGCCAGACACGGCCCGAATGGCCGTCGCGAAGCCCCCGGTCCATATTGAGCGGACTCAGGGCACCCGCGTCTACTCATTCGCAATGTGCGCGCCGGGTGTGCCATCTGATACCCCGAAACGATGCGAAAGGAGCCCCAGTATGCGCGGAAAGCTCGGCTTGCTCTTTCTGTTCGGCGCGTCCGTCGTGGCCATTCCCGCCGACACTAGCGCGCAGACGCGCGAGGATGCGCAGCTCATCGCGCAGCGCGAGAAGGTCGAGAAGGAGCTGGAAGCGATAGCCGTCATAGACCGCAAGCTGATGCTGCCGATGCGCGATGGCACCCGCCTCGCCACCGACGTCTACCGTCCGAAGATCGCTCAGGGGAAGGTGCCCACGATCTTCGTTCGCACGCCCTACAACTTCAATTACTGGGACATTCAGACCGGCGCGCCGCGCGACATGAGCACGATCGTGGACGCGGTGAAGCGCGGCTACGCCTACATCGAGCAGAACGAACGCGGGCACTTCTTTTCGGAAGGGAACTACGACATCCTCGGACCCCCGCTCACCGACGGCTACGACATGATCGGCTGGATCACCAGGCAGCCGTGGTCGAACGGGAAGGTGGGGATGGTTGGCTGCTCGTCCACCGCCGAATACCAGTTCGGCGTAGCATCCACGCAGCCGCCGGGACTCGCCGCGATGAACCCACAGGGCTTCGGCGCCGGAATCGGAAAGGTTGGTCCGTACACGGAGCAGGGGAACTGGTACCGCGGCGGGGCAGTGCAGATGCTCTTCATCGCGTGGCTGTACGGCCAGCAGAACCAGGTACGGCCGATGTTCCCGAGGAGCACTTCGCAGGAAGATCTGATCCGCGCATCGAAGGCCTTCGACCTGGCGCAGCATCTGCCGCGCGTGGACTGGTCGGAGGCGCTCTGGCATCTTCCAGAAGAAGACATCATCGAAGCCGTGGGCGGGCCGCACGGCATCTTCGCCGACTCGATGCCCGTCGCCACCGGTGGTGCGATGATAGAGCGTACGCCCGGCGATTCAGCCTGGTACAGGGGCGGGCTCTACCACGAGAACATGCCCTTCGACACGCCGAGTCTGTACTACATGTCGTGGTACGACGTGTCGGTGGGCCCCAACCTCGCGATGTTCCAGCACGCCCGCCAATCGGCGAAGAACGGCGCGGCCGAACAGCAGTACGCCGTGATCGCTCCGACACTGCACTGCTCGTACAAGCGTGCCACCGAGAACACCATCGTGGGCGAGCGCAGCGTGGGTGACGCGCGCCTCGACTACGACGCGCTCACCTACGGCTGGTTCGACCACTTCCTCAAGGGTGAGAACAACGGCCTCCTCGACACGCTCCCCCGCGTCCGCTACTACACGATGGGGAGCAACGAGTGGCAGAGCTCCGAGAGCTGGCCGCCCAAAGGCGCCGCTCCAGTCACCTACTACTTCTCGAGCAACGGGAAGGCGAACACGCTCTACGGCGATGGCGTGCTCACCACGAGCGCTCCGGCCAGCGACCGCTCCGACTCGTTCACCTACGATCCGATGAACCCTGTTCCCTCCCACGGGGGCAACGTCTGCTGCACTGGAAACGCGGTCCAGGGCGGCGCCTTCGATCAGCGAGTGATGGAGGCGCGGAACGACATTCTCGTGTACAGCACGGAGCCGCTGAAGGAGGGCGTCGAAGTGAGCGGCCCCATCGAGGTCACGCTCTACGTGTCATCCGATGCCAGGGACACCGACTTCACCGCCAAGCTCATAGACGTGTACCCCGACGGACGCGCCTACAACCTGGATGAGACCATCCAGCGCATGCGCTACCGCGACGGCTACGACAGGAAGGTGCTGATGCAGCCCGGCCAGGTCTACAAGGTCACCCTCGGCCCCATGAATACCAGCAACTTCTTCAAGCCCGGCCACCGCATCCGCATCGAGATCTCCAGCAGCAACTTTCCGCGCTTCGATCGGAACCTGAACACCGGCGGAAACAATTACGATGAAACCCACGGGGTAGTCGCGCGTAACTCCGTGCACCATTCGAAGAAGTTCCCGTCATCGGTGAAGCTCTCCGTGGTGCGGCGGTAGAGCTCATCTCGGGGTGATGTCCGTCGCGCCTGGCCACGGAGGCGCGACGGACAACACCCCGAGATGGGGTCTTCGTCTACACTATCCACCGAGGCCGCTGCCGGGCCGTGGCCCGCGTCGTGCCGTAACTGGGGGTGGGGACGGGCGGGGGAGCGGGCACGTGAAACCACGAGGGAGATTCCACGAATGAGCGACAAAGCAGAGAGCGGTAGCACGCGGCAGTCACGAAAGAATGGGGGGAGCGGGCCGGCGGGCGGGCACACGGAAAAGCTGTTGCAGCCAGGGACCGAAGCCCCCGACTTCACTCTCAACTCCACGCCCGATCAGACGGTCTCCCTCGCCGAGTTCCGCGGCCATCCGGTGATCCTCGCTTTCTATCCGGCAGACTGGAGCCCAGTGTGCGGCGACCAGATGTCGCTCTACAACGAGGTCCTCCCCGAGTTCAGGAAGCTCGGCGCGGAGCTGCTCGGCATCTCGGTGGATGGCGCATGGTGCCACGCGGCGTTCAAGGATGCACGCAACCTCCAGTTCCCGCTCCTCTCCGACTTCGAGCCGAAAGGCGAAGTGTGCCGGATGTACGGCGCCTACCGTGACGAAGAAGGTGTGGCGGAGCGAGCGTTGTTCGTCATAGACGGCGACGGCAAGATCACCTGGAGCTACTGCTCCCCCGTGGGTGTGAATCCGGGCGCGGACGGCATCCTGTCGGCGCTCGAGGACCTCCACGAGCCAGCGGAGAAGGAGAGCGCGTGAGCAACGGTCAGCTTAAACCACCGATCAACGAGAACGATCACATAAAAGGTCCGGAAGACGCGCCGGTCACTCTCGTGGAGTACGGCGACTACGAGTGCCCGCACTGTGCGCGGGCGCATCCGATCGTCGAGGAGATCATCCAGCGCATGGGCGATCGGCTCTGCTTCGCCTACCGCAACTTTCCACTCCGCGAGGCGCACCCGCACGCGGAGCACGCCGCGGAAGCCGCCGAGTGGGCGGGCGACTCCGGGAAGTTCTGGGAGATGCACGACGCGCTCTTCGAGCACCGGAGCGATGGCCCCGACTGGCTCGACGACGATCGGCTCCTCCAGTACGCCAGCGACCTGGGGCTCGATCCCAGTGATCTGGAGAGCGCGCTCAGAGAGGAGCGCTATCGTCCGCGGGTGCGCTCCGACTTCATGAGCGGCGTGCGCAGCGGCGTGAACGGGACTCCGACTTTCTTCATCAACGGCTACCGCTACGACGGCAACTGGGATCTGCCCGAATTGCTCGACGCGCTCGAAGGCGCTGGCGCGGCCCGCTAGAAAGCCCACCTCGCTCCCACGGTGGGAAGGAGCGGGAGCTGACTCATCGGGCGCTTCCGCACGTCGGCACGCGCGGCGTTCCAGTCGCTGACGGTGTAGCCGAGGCCGCGCGGGTTGTCGCGGTCGTACGCATTGAAGAGGTCGAGGTAGAGCGATAGCCGGCCCACGCCGAGCGCTCGCTCGTTCGACACTCTGAGGTCCAGACGGTGGTAGAGCGCGAGCCGCCCGGAATTGATGGCGCCGTACTGCGCACGCACGTGGTGCGTCCCGTCGTGCAGCGAGTCCACCTCGAACGCGATCGGCGTCACGGGCCATCCCGAATGGAGCTGCCACGCCGCGCTCACGCGCCAGCTCTCGCTCGGTTGCCAGTCGAGGTCCAGATGCAGAGTGTGGCGCTGCTCGAAGGCGCTGGGGACCCTGTGCCCGTCCACCACGTCATTGTTGAAGGCGAGTGCGTAGCTCGCAGACCAGCGCAGCGAGCCGATTACCGATGATGCCGCCGCCTCGATGCCGCGCGCATCGCCCGAGACCGGCGCTATCTGCACGCGATCGAGCGATGCCTCGGGGAAGACGTCTATCGAGCTCTCGAGGTTGATGAAGCGCGGGTTGATGCGCAGCCGCCTGCGATCGTACGCGGCCACGCTGAACGAGAGCGGTCCGTCGTTTCGCTCGATCGACAGCGACCGCTCCTCGGCGCGCTCGGGAGGCGCGATGTCGCTAACGCCGTCCTGCACCTGCATCTCGTACAGCTCCTGCGGCTGCGAGTAGCGCCCCCAGCTCGCGCGCAGGGTCGTGCCCTCGTTCAACGCGAGCGCGAGCGACGCACGCGGGTCGATGGTGCCCACGCGCGTCTCGCTGCGCCGGTCGTAGCGCACCCCGGTCTCCACGGTGAGCGCGCCGAAGGGACGGATCCGCTGCGACAGGTACGCGCCGAGTGCGTGGCTCACCGGCGCCAGCGAAGCGTCGGCGTCGTTCGACTCGCTCACCCAGCGTGCGGCGAGCACGCGCGGCCGGACCTGCAGGCGCGTGTAGTCGTAGCTCGCGTCGAGCCGCTGCAGCTCGGTGCCAGCGTCCAGGTGCAGCCAGCGCGCGACGTCGATGCTCCAGTCTTCTCTCAGTGCGATCGCGTGGAAGGTGCGCCGGTCGGAGACGTCGAGCTCCGGCTGAGCACCACCGTCGTTCCATCCATCGCGCTTCCAGTAGAGTCGCGCGTACGAGAGCACCGCGCGGCGCGAGACCCGCGGCGAGAGCTCGCTGCGCCAGTTGATCCACGCGTAGCTGCTCGTGTTGTCACTCTGCAGCGTGGCCATGTCGTCGGCGTCGAAGCGGAGGTCGTCGCTCGCGTGCAGCGCGCTCAGCGAAATCTCCTGCCCATCCGACGGGCGGAATCGCAGTCGGGAGTATGCGTCGTAGTAGTGCGGCGAGAGGCCGCGATCGTCGCCGGTGAGCGAGAGCGCGGTGCCGAGCATCCCGCGCCGTGCGGAGGCGACCACGTCGCCGCGTCCGCCAGCGAAGGATGCGCGGTGCATCCCGCTCAGTCCTCCGATGCTCGCCGCCAGCACCGTGTTATTGCCTCCGGGCGCGTCGTCGCGTGAGCTCAGCTCCAGCACACCCGCGAGGTGGCCGCCATAGCGCGCGCCGAAGCCGCCGGTCTGCAGCGCGACGGAGCCGAGCACGGTGGGGTCCACTATCGAAAGCGCGCCGTCGAAGTCGCGCAGATGGAAGGGCTCGTAGAGCTCCAGCCCGTCGAAGAGGAGCAGTACTTCGCGGTTGGGTGCGCCGCGAACCCGGAAGCCGGCGGAGAGGTCGCTCGACGACACGCCGGGCACGCGCGCGAGCGCACGGAAGGCATCGGAGGCGAGCTGCGGCGCGGCCTCGATCTCCTCGCGTGATATCACCGCGCGCGGCGGGGTCGGGGAGAGCTGCGCGGGCGATGCCCCGAGCGAGTTTCCGGAGCGCACCACTACGGAGTCGAGCGAAAACGGCGCCGGCTCCAGATCGGCGGTCACCGCGATCGGAGATTCGCCGGTGACGAATACCTGGCGAATGGTTGCTGGCGCGTAGCCGATGCGGCGCACGAGGATGCTGTGCACGCCGTCGCCGACGGGGGCGAGGGTGAAGCGTCCCTCATCGTCGGTCTGCACGACGTCGCTCGAGCCGGCGATGGACACGATCGCGCCCGCGAGCGGCGCGCGCGTGTCGGCGGCGCGAATGCGTCCTGTGATGCTACCCTGCGTGAAGGCGGGAGCGCTGGTGAGCGCGAGTGCGACTACGGCCGCGAGCGCGCCTAAGGTGAAGCGTGGTGTGCGCGAGTGGCTTCGTCGCCACATGAGGCCTCCTAGCCCCGGTTCCCGATTGACGCCCCAATCTATAAAAGCGGGCCGAGCCGCGCACCACCCCCGCGATCAAAGCGCTGCTTCACCTCTCCGCGCCCACCGCCCGGCGATCGCCCCTCACACTCGTGTCGTCGCGCTGGCGCGGATCCTCAGTCCCGTGCCCCACGGATCGCGCGTCTCCAGCACGTCGTTCGCTCCCTCACCCACCTCGAACCCGCCTCTCTCGAGGCTGCGCGCTACTGCCGGCAGTTCGGTTCCCCCGGGGACGAGCAACTCCCAGTCGAGCAACCGCGCCTCCTTCTCCGCGGGCGCGGTGGCGCGCGGACCAGCCCAGATGTTGAGTCCAAGATGGTGATGGTAGCCGCCGGCGGCGAGGAAAAGGGCGCCACGATAGCTCCAGACCATCCTGTCCAGCCCGAGTGCAGCATGGTAGAAGGCGCTCGCCTGTTCGAGCTCGCCCACATGCAGATGGACGTGGCCTATGGTAGTCCCCTCGGGCATCCCGTGCCACGCTTCGCCGCCGCCCTCGCGCAGCACCGATTCCACGTCGAGCGGATCGGTCACCATTATCAGCTCGCGGCCGTGCCGCTCCCATTCGCTGCGCGGGCGGTCGGAGTAGATCTCGATCCCCAGACGATCCGGATCCTCGAGGTAGAGCGCCTCGCTCACCGCGTGGTCGGCCATCCCGGGCGAGATGCCTCGCTCGCCGAGCCGGAGGAGAATGCGGCCGAGTGAGGCGCGATCGGGAAGCAGGATGGCGAAGTGATAGAGCCCGAGCCGTCCCATCCCCGGCGCGCTTCGCACGTCGGGCGGCGCGAACAACTCTATCAGCTCGGAGCTCCCGTTGTGGGGACCGAGCAGCGCGTGGCGCGCCGAGCGCGCGATGATCCTGAAGCCAAGCAGCCCCTCGTAGAAGCGCAGCGACCGCTCGAGGTCACTGACCTGGAGCCGCACGCGTCCGACGCGGCTCTCGGCGGGGAGGCGGTACTCCGGCGCGGCAATCCCCACTGTGACTGCTCCCTCGGCGGTCATGTCCACGCTCCGGCGAGGGGCACGGCTGGCGTTCGGCGTGGTACGGTGGGTGAGGTCATCGAACGCTCCTCCATTTCGATATCGCGCTATTGTCCGCTTCCGGGACGAGGCTTCCCAACGACGGACGCCCCGTCGGTCTACACCAATCCTTCCCGATGATATAAGTCCGTGCCGCACAGCGGCTTGGCTTCACCAGTGGTGAGGCACGCTTCTTCCCCTTGGCGGTGGCTCGCACAGTGCGCGCCGATCGGTTCCGGGCGGCATCGCGGTGTAGAGGCTTCGATGGCGACAGGCACGGTCACACCTCAACCCACTGGACATGGATACGCTCCTGCAAGATATCCGCTACGCGGTCCGCAAGCTCCTGCGTGCACCGGGATTCGCGCTCGTCGCGATCGCGACGCTGGCGCTCGCCATCGGCGCCACCACCGCGGTCTTCAGCATCGTAGACGGCGTGCTGCTCCAGCCGCTTCCCTTTCGCGATGCATCGCGGATACTGAGCGTCTCGTCGACCGACAAGAGCGGCAAGCCGGTGTACATGTCGGCGCTCGACTACATCGACTACCGCGACGGGAGCAGGAGCTTCGAATCGATGGCGCAGTATGCGCGCCGGAGCGTGAACCTCACCGGCGGCAGTGTGGAACCGCTGCGGCTCGCGGAGGCGCGGGTGGGCGCGAGTTTCTTTCAGGTGCTCGGCGTGCGCGCGCAGCTCGGGCGCTTCTTCACCGCGCAGGAAGATTCTCCCGGCGCGCCGAAGGTTGCGGTGATCTCCGACGCGCTCTGGCGCTCGCGCTTCGGCGCCGACCCGGGGGCGGTAGGTCAGAGCATCTCGCTCGACGACGCTCAGTACACGGTGGTGGGCGTGGCGGAACCATCGGTGCGCTTCCCCGAGCATCCCGACGTGTGGGTGCCGTACGTGTTCCAGCCGTACGAGATCGATCCGCAGTCGCGCGGTTCCCACTCCCTCTACGCGATAGCGCGCGTGAAGCCTGGGATCTCCGTAGCCAGTGCGGGCGTGGAGCTCTCCGGCATCGCGAAGAACCTCGAAGCGAAGTTCCCCGACAGCAACACTGGTTTCGGTGCGGCGGTGATACCGCTGCGTGACAGGATCGTGGGCGACGTGCGCCCGGCACTCGTAGCGATGCTCGGCGCGGTGGGCCTGGTGCTGCTGATAGCGTGCGCCAACGTGGCGAACCTTCTGCTCGTGCGGGCTGCTGCGCGCGAGTCGGAGATGGCGGTGCGCACAGCGCTCGGCGCGGGGCGCGGACGCATCGTGCGGCAGTTGGTGACGGAGAGCGTGCTGCTCGCGGCGGCCGGTGCGGCGCTGGGCGTGGTGCTCGCGAGTTGGGCGGTGAGCGCGGTTGTCGCGTTCGGACCGCGCGGGCTTCCTCGGCTCGATGAAATTTCCATTGACGGGAGAGTACTGATCTTCGCCGCAGGAGTCGCGCTGCTCACCGGAGTGCTCTTCGGGCTCGCTCCCGCGGTGCAGGCCGCGCGAGCGAACACCGGGGAGTCGCTGCGTGACGGCCCGCGCGGCTCGAGCCGCGGCGGTGCGCAGCGTACGCGCGACGCGCTGGTGGTGGTGGAGATGGCGCTGGCGGTGGTGCTGCTCATCGGTGCGGGACTCCTGATGCGCTCGTTCATTCGACTGGTGAACGTGGACCCCGGCTTCCGAAGCGAGCAGCTGGTGACCTTCAATCTCACCCTTCCCGACACGAAATATCCGTTCGATCGCCATCGCCTCGCGTTCAGCACCGAGTTGAGGGAGCGCCTGCGCGAGCTGCCGGGGACGAAGGACGTGGCGGTCAGCTACGGCCGGCCGTTGGAGCGGATGGGAGTCATCACCGCCTTCGAGGTAGAGGGACGCCCGGCGAGCACGCCCGAGAACCGCTCCGTTAGCGGACTGCAGCCGGCATCGGCCGAGTACTTCAGCACACTCGGAATCCCGCTGGTGCGCGGTCGTCTGTACACGGCATCGGACGATCGTCGCGAGGCGCCGCCGGTGGTGCTGATCAACGAAGCGCTGGCTCGCCGCTACTTCGCAACCGAAGATCCGATCGGCAGGCGCATCACGCTCGGGATGAGCCACGACACGGCTGGTCCGGGCACGCCGGACGCCGCACGCGGGGAGATCGTCGGAGTGGTGGGCGACGTCAAGCAAGGCGGGCTCGATAGCGATGTGCGCCCGATGGTCTACGTCCCCTTCGCTCACGCGCCGTTCGACGACATGACGGTGCTGGTGCGCTCCACGGCCGATCCACGGCTCGTGGAAGCCGAGATCCGATCGCGCGTGCGTGAGCTCGACGCCGAGCTCCCGATCTTCGGCCTCGCGACGATGGAGCAGGTGGTTTCCGACTCGGTGTCGCAGCCGCGCTTCTATCTCTTTCTGCTTGGCGGCTTCGCCGCGGTCGCGCTGCTGCTCGCCGCTCTGGGCGTGTACGGCGTGATCTCCTACGCCGTGAGCCAGCGCACGCGCGAGCTGGGGATCCGCATTGCCCTCGGCGCCAGCGAGCAGCGCGTGGTGCGGCTCGTTCTCTCCGCCGGCTTCGTTCTGGCTCTCACGGGCGTAGCCGCCGGTCTCGTCGCCGCTCTCTATTTCACCCGTCTCCTCCGCACCCTCCTCTTCGGAATACCCTCGACAGATCCCCTGACCTTCGCCATCGTAGCCCTTCTCCTGATCGCCGTCGCCGCCCTCGCCGCCCTGATCCCGGCCCGAAGGGCAGCGAGTGTGAATCCCGTGATAGCGATGAGGGCGGAGTAGGAAGAGGTAAAGAAGGAGACGGGAGACGGTTCCTGCCCTCGTTTCCTTTCCCCTGTCTCGATCGTTGCACCTCAGCGTACCCAACAGAATGGAGAGTGCGAATGACTGGGGCGGTCGAGCGTATGGTGGCGGTGGGGGTTTGCGTGGCGCTGGCCGCGTGCGGAGGGGATGGGGGATCGCCTACCAGGCCGGAAGGGGTGAAGGCGCTGGAGGTGGCTCTGGGGGCGGGGCAGAGCGGGGTGGTGGGGACGGAGTTGCAGAAGCCGATCGGGATCAAGGTGATCGGCGAGAGCGGGAATCCGCTCGCGGGAGTGACGGTTTACTTCGTGCTGCGCGGGAACGGCGGCAGGTTGAGCGCCAGCTCGTGGAAGACGAATGCCAGTGGGATCGCGTCGGTGGGCTTGACGCTCGGGCAGAAGGCGGGCGCCAACGTCGACACGGTAGACGCGAGCGTCTCGAGTCTGGGCACGAAGGTCAGTGTGACTGCCAGCGCAACCGCGGCGGCGCCGAAGACGCTGGATGTGATATCGGGTGACGCGCAGGTCGGTGCGCCAGGCGAGCAGGCTACCGAGCCGCTCGTGGTCGAAGTGCACGACGCGTATGGGAATCCGAATGGCGGGATCGTGGTGTCGTGGGCCGTGGATGGTGGAGGGACGCTCTCGGCGGCCAAGGACACCACGGATGCGAATGGTCGTGCGTCGGTAATGTGGACGCTCGGCGCGGGTAACAACCGCGCGACGGCGACGGTCGCCGAGCTGTCGGGCGTGACGGCGCGCTTCGCTGCGTCGCTCACGGCGTCCGGCGTGGTGGTGCTGGACGACGTCTCACCGGATTCTCTGGTGGAGGGCGGCAGCGCCACGCTCACGGGCACCGGCTTCAGCGCGAGCATCGCGGCGAACAAGGTGTACGTGGACGGAGTGCAGGCGGTCGTGACTTCCGCCACCGAGTCGTCAATCGACATCACCGTTCCCGCGCTGGACTGCAAGCCCACACGCGGCGCGCCCGTGCGAGTGGTGGTCGGGACCGAGGGGAGCAACGCGGTTCAGAGCACGGTGGTGGGGAACGGAACAGCTGTGAGTATCGCGATGGGCGAACAGCTCATCGTTCGCGACCCGGCGAAGTTCTGCCTGCAGCTCTCCCCGAACTACCCCCCGACCAGTTATCTCGTGGGCGTACAGTCGGTGTCGAAGCTGGCGAGTAGCGTTACGCCGGTGACGTTGACCGCGAACGCTGCTTCCGATGGCGGCGTGGTCGCCATGCGAGAGCCGCCCGCGCCTCTCACGTCGGCGCTTGCCGCCAGCGGCTCCGCGCTGGCGAGCGTGCTCGTGTCGCCGGATGACGAGCGCTGGCGGCAACATCGTGCTGCGGAAGCGGAGATGCGCGTGCGCGAGCGGCAGATCGCCGCCGGAGTTGCGCGCCGCGCTGCCGCGCCGAGCGCGCTCCCGCGCATCTCGGGCAGGCAGGTGACGGAGACGGTCCAGGTGGGCGACACGGTTCCGATAAACTTCCCCGACATCAGCAAGAACTTCTGCACCACCTCCATCCCGATCACGACCGTGGTGCGCGCCGTAGGGACGAAGGGGATCTGGCTCGAGGACGTCGAGAATCCGGCCGACGGCTACACCGCGGGCGACTTCACGATTCTCAGCGACATCTTCGACAACGACATCTACGCCAGCGATGTCGCGTACTTCGGCGCGCCCACGGACCTCGACAACAACGGTCGCGTGGTGATCGTGACCACCAAGGAAGTGAACAAGAGGAAGAACACCCTTGGCTTCGTCGTGAGCACGGATCTGTACGCCCTGTCTTCGTGCCCGGCGAGCAACGAGGGCGAGTTCTACTACGGTCGCGCACCCGATCCGACGGGGCAGTACGAATCGCCTTCGCCGTACACGCTGGCCAACGCGCGCAAGGATGCGCAGGTCCTCATCGCGCACGAGTTCACGCACGTGATCCAGTTCGGAAGGCGGCTGATGAATCCCAACTTCCAGGACTTCCTGAGCGTCTGGGAAATGGAAGGGCAGGCGACCCTCGCGCAGGAAGTGGTGGGGAACGACCTCAGTGGCCGCAGCACGGGCCAGAACTACGGCCCGAGCGTGGTGTTTCCCGCGGCCGGTTCAACTGATGTCGCGTGGTACTTGCCCGGCTTCACCGACCTCGCCATCTACTACGGTTTCAAGTCGCCTACCGAGAGGGTGCCGTCGGCGCCCGAGCAGTGCAGCTGGCTGAACCTGGCCAGCGAAGGCAACACCGGACCGTGCATAAGCGGGCGGGAAGTGTACGGCGTGCCATGGCTCTTCCTTCGCTGGCTCTCCGACCAGTTCGGCCCATCGGTAGCGGGCGGCGAAGCGGGGGTCCAGAAGGCGCTCATAGACAACACGCTCAGCGGCTACGCGAACGTGGAGAGCGTGACCGGCGTGAAGATAGACACGCTTCTCGCGCAATGGGCGGCGGCGCTGTACCTCGACGACTACAGGTCGCCACTCCCCAATCCGAACCCGCGCCTGGGCTTCAAGAGCTGGAATCTGCACGACATCTATGCGGCTCTCGTCCCCACCGCGCAGCCCGCGTCGTATGCGTATCCGTTCCAGTCGTTCTCGAAGGCGGTGAGTGTGCGTGGCGGCTCGACGGCCTACTTCTCGATCAATGGCAGCCACGTGTGGCCGATGGCGATCAAGCTTCGCGATGCCAGCGGGAATCCGATCGCGCCCGGCGGACCGATGCAGCTCTGGATAGTGAGGCTCAATTGACGTACCGCGGAGCTGTCATGAGGCGATCGTTCTGCTGGCTGGCCGTCGTCGCGTTCGCGGCGTGCGCGCACAATCCGGAGCCGCGCGCGGATTCGGGGTCGGCCCTCTCCGAGGGGAGCGACAGCGCGGGGAGCGCGACGAGCCAGCTCGCCGAGGTAACTGGACGCGTCATGGTCGGTGGCACCGATCGTTTCGTAATGGTCACGCTGCAGAGGAGCGACGGCCGGGCGCTCCGGTTGACCGGCAAGCTCCTGGATGAGCTTCGCAGGCTCGGCACTGCCGAAGTCACCGCGCGCGGGGTGGTGGACTCGAGCGGCACCGTGTCGCTCGACGTGCGCGAGTACGAAGTTCTCGCCATAGACGGCCAGCGTCCGCATGTGGGCGTGCTGCTCGCACGCGGCCCCGGCGGCGACGAGCTATGGCTCGCGGGCGGAGACACCCTGCGGCTCGTTCCCACGCTCGACGCGCTGCGCGAGAGCGTGGGTGCGAAGATCTGGGTAACGGGCGTGAGCGATCCGGCGGCGAGGGAGCTGCGGATCGGGTCGTACGGCGTGATCGCGCCCGCCCGGTAGGGCACACGGCGACCCTTGGCGGGTATCTTTCCCGTACACCAACAGGGATTCATGATAGTGTCGAAGCTCAGCCATGTTCGCGGCGCCCGTGTGCGCCAGCTCACCGCCATCGCGCTCGCTGCAGCGCTCGTGTCGCTCGCGGCCGCGTGGACTCCCGCGCCGGCGCGCACTCGTTCACTCGACCGCGCCGCCTCCGCAAATCGGCTGGCGGATCTCGCGGGCGTCTACGTCCTGCAGCGCGCGTCGGGTGCCCGGCCGCCCATCCCCTTCGAGATGAGCGTTGCGGGTGGTGCGGTGGCGGGAACCGTGGATGGTGCGCGCGTCATCCTCGCGAGCGATGGCAGCTACACGAACGACGTGGTAGTCACCTGGACGAAGACGCCCATGCTTCCGATCCCGGGTCTCGAGGCCGACGGGAAGCCGCACACGCTGGCTGGCAGCGGCACTTACAAGGTGGACGGTGACAAGATCGTCCTCCGGCCGGCGGACATGTTCTCGCGCGGCGTGGTGCGCTCGGTGGAGGCCACCGCGGGCGAAAAGGGACTCGATCTTCTCTCGGCGTCGGGCGGGTTGGCCGGCTCGAGTGTCTCCATCAACGCGCATTTCGTGCGCATCAGGGATTGACATTCTTCGTGCGCGCTGCATCTTTGCTTCCCATGTCGCTCGACAAGCTCGCCCTCCGCGCCCCGGCCTTTTTTACGGGCTATTACTACTACCGACTTTTTACGAGTCGGGAGGGCTGAGCACGAGCGCGTAGAAACCGAGAGTCGCGCCGGCCCCTCCCGTCAAACGTCGGGAGGGGCTTTTCGCATCTGAAGCGAGGCGGAGCCCGTTCCCGACCGGAACAGGGCTCCGCCTCTTTCGCATCCAGCACCAGGCACCGAACTCGATAGAAGCACGCACGAACACCATCAGCGCTACACCACCATGATGCACGCACCGTATCAGGCCGGCCGATTTTACTTCGCCTTTTATTTCTATGGCTACCCCATGGGGGCCGTGGTCTCGCGTGCGCGCCAAAGTCGAACATGGTGACGCACCTCGATACCGACGGCCTCCGGAAAACCGGGGGCCGTTCTCGTTTCCAACCTGGACGCGTGCCGCCCTCGAGCTGCGCACACTCCATCTCGCCGCTCTACCATCTCTCCACGCGTCGCGCCTCGCGACGCGCCCACCAACCGCGGAGCTGACACCGATGTTGCACCTCCTCACATCATCTCGAACATCCGGCGCCGCCGGCGAAGACGCGCGCACCTCTTCCCGCTCCGTGATAAACGTGGCGGGGCGCGTTGGGATCGGCGGCCGGTCGCTGGCGATCATCGCCGGCCCCTGCTCCGTGGAAGGGCGCGACATGCTGCTGGACTCCGCGCGTGCCGTGCGCGATGCCGGCGCGGTGATGCTGCGCGGCGGCGCGTTCAAGCCGCGTACGTCGCCCTACGCCTTCCGTGGTCTGGGCGAGGAGGCGCTCGAGATTCTCGCCGAAGCGCGCGAGGCGACCGGACTCCCCGTGGTGACGGAGATCCTCGACCCTCGCCACCTCGAGCGGATGGAGAGCGCGGCCGACGTCCTTCAGGTGGGCGCGCGCAACATGCAGAACTTCGCGCTTCTTTCCGAGGTCGGCCTGTCGCGGAAGCCTGTTCTCCTCAAGCGCGGTCTCTCCGCCACCCTCGACGAACTGCTGCTCGCCGCCGAGTACATCCTCGCGGCCGGGAACCCGAACGTCATTCTCTGCGAGCGCGGCATTCGCACCTACGAGACAGCAACGCGGAACACTCTCGACGTGGCGGCGGTACCGGTGCTCAAGTCGCTCACGCACCTTCCGGTGATAGTGGACCCGAGCCACGCGGGCGGACGCGCCGACCTCGTCGAGCCGCTCGCGCTGGCGGCGGTGGCGGCCGGTGCCGACGGCCTCATCGTCGAGGTTCACCCGCGGCCGACGGAAGCGCTCTCGGATGGCGACCAGTCGCTCACGCCGGAGCTGTTCGCACGACTGGTGGAGCGCTGTGATGCTGTGGCGCACGCGCTGGGGCGCCGCGTGCTGACCGCGAACGATGCGGGCGTGAACGTGGATGTGAAACCCCGTGCGCAGCTCTCGGGAAAGCGCGCCACGAAGGCGAGGGTGAAGCAGGGCGCGAAGACCCCCGCGAAGACGGGCGCTGGAACGGCCGGCGCAGCTCACCGGGAGGAACGATGGCCAGCGTGAATATGCGCGTCGCCTTCCAGGGCGAGCTGGGAGCGTATAGTGAGGATGCCGTTCTCCGATATTGGCCGGGCGAGAGTGCCGAGCCGGTCCCAAAGCGAAGCTGCGCCGACGTAGTGCGCGCGCTGGAAGACGGCGAAGTGGATTACGGGATGCTTCCCATCGAGAACTCGCTCGCGGGCAATGTGGTGGCCACCTACGACGCGCTCTCCGCTGCACGCGAGTGCTGGGTGATCGGCGAGGCGGTGCTTCCGATACATCACTGCCTTCTGGCGCTCCCCGGCGCCGACATCGCTTCGATCACGCGTGTTGCCAGTCACCCCGTGGCGCTCGCGCAGTGCGGCCGCTTCCTCGAGCGGCACCCGCGGATGGAAGAGGAAGCCGCGTACGACACCGCCGGCGCGGCGCGCGATCTCGCGGCGAGCGGAGACGGCTGGCGCGCGGCCATCGCAGGCCGGGGCGCGGCCGAGCGCTTCGCCCTCGCGATCCTCGCCTCCGATATCGAAGACAGGCCAGACAACCAGACCCGCTTCTTCGCGCTCTCGCGCGAGCAGGCGGTGCTCGTACCAGGCATCGAGGCGCGCACCGCCATCATGGCTTCCACGCTGAACGTTCCCGCCGCGCTCTACCGTCTCCTCGACCCGATAGCGGAAGCGGGGCTCAACCTCTCGAAGCTCGATTCGCGCCCCGCCGGCGAGCCGTGGAGCTACAGCTTCTTCCTCGAGATCGAGCATCTCTCCAACGACCCGAAGGTGGCGGGCGTTCTGAGCGAGATGCAGCGACGTTCCGATAGTCTCCGGATCCTCGGCCAGTTCCAGCGGGCGATCATTCCGGAAGGGCCCGCGACGTTGGACCGGCTGGTCGCGCATGCGGCTCCCGGCTCCGCCGATTCGCTGCGGCTCACGGAGGGAGCATGAGCGAGAACATGCGAATGCGAGCGCTGCGCGGTGCGATCAGCGTGGATGCCAACGATGAGCTGCTGATCCTCGAAGCCACGCGGACGCTGCTGCGCGAGATGATGCTGCTGAATTCCCTGAGCGCGGAACAGGTGGTGAGCGTCATCTTCACAGCCACCTCCGACCTCAGCGCCGCCTTCCCGGCGCGCGCCGCACGGGAGCTTGGCTGGAACGACGTGCCGCTCCTGTGCATGACCGAGATGGCCGTCCCCGGCTCGCTCCCGCGCTGCATACGCGTGCTGATGCACGCCGAGCTCCCTGTGGAAGCGGGTCGCGGCCGGCAGGTATATCTTGGTGGAGCCGCCGAGTTGCGCCCCGACCTCATACGTGGTGGAGAG
>DASSOX010000201.1:0-8541 GCA_035700125.1 Gemmatimonadaceae bacterium | reverse complement strand
TTTACAGGTCCGCGCAGGTCTTGTTGATCGCGCCGCAGTTCTCGCAAACGAGCTTGCACTTGCGCCAGACCAGAGCGGAGACGCCGCAGAGATCGCACGCTGCCGGATCGCGCTCGGCGTCGCGGGGCGCCGAGTGAGCCGCACGCTGTGCGCGCCCTTCTTTCTGCACCCTGCTTTCCGCTCTCCCCACCTCTCCATCCCTCGGCACGCTACCCTCCGCCGGCTACCATCCACCATACGCCGACTCCCACGCTCAGCAGGCCAGCGAGCACGATCGCACCGCGGTGGATGTTGCGAGAGAGAATGGTGGTGGCCGAAAGGAGCCAGCCGGCGGCGGCACTGAAGAGCGACATCGAGAGGATGGTGCCGAGACCGAAGGCAGCGAGAAAGATCAACGCACCGGTGCGCGAGCCTGCGATGGCTACGGGCAGAGTCACGACCAGCGCGCCGGTGCCCGCGAGGCCGTGCAGCATCCCGATTCCCATGAGCGCACCGTGGTCGTGCTCATGAGCATTGCTCGCGCGATGTGAGTGCAGGTGCCAGTGCCGCTTCCCGTCGTGCTCGTGCCAGTGCGCGTGCAGCCTCTGTGCGCGAGAGATCGCGAAGACCCCCAAAACGATGAGCACCACCCCCACCGCGCGCTCCGCCATCGTCTCGAAGCGCTCCGGCAGATGCAGGCCGCTCAGCGCCAACGCACCGCCCACCAGTACGACGGTGAGCGAATGCCCCATCCCCCAGCGCGCCCCCAGTTGCAGCGCATTACGCCACGACGGCTTCCGGCTCACGAACACACTCACCGCCGCCAGGTGATCCGGCGCGAACGAGTGCAGCGCCCCCAACGCGAGCGCGGTAGGGATGAGAATCAATGTGTTGGACATTCAGGCGAGAGCGGGAAGAGATACCAGAAAAGAGTCTCGCTGAAACACCGGCTGCAAGGGGGATGGAGATAGGGAACGGGAAACGGGGACTACAAAGGGTTCAGGAGGCAGGGTTCAGGAACTACCTACAGAGCTGTCATCCCCGCGCAAGCGGGGACCCATGTTACTCAGCCAAACACGGGTCCCCGCTTTCGCGGGGATGACTGTTTGGGTGTGCAGTACCTGAACCCTGAACCCTGCCTCCTGAACCCTCTGTAGTTCCTACCTCACCTCGAATCCCAGTCTCAACGTCCTTCCCGGCTGGGGGAGGCCGCACTGGTCGTAGACGGCGGCGTCGGCGACGTTGTCGAGGGTGAGGGAGAGGCGCAGCGTGCGGAGAAGGGAGCGCGCGGCGGCGCGGAGGGTCCACGCACGTGACAGTCCTACATCAGCGCTGAGCTGCGGGTCGAGCTTCACTTCACGCTCGAGGTCGGGGTGCACGCACATCTGGCTCCCGGTGTAGCGTGCGGCCGCCTGACCGGTTATCGCGAGCGGCAAAGGGAAGGACAGCCCGGTGCCAATCCGGAGCTCCGGCTGATGCTCGGGGCGATGGCTCTCACCGGCGGCGGGATCGTGCGTGCGAATATGCTGCGCGGTGAGGTCGGCGGTGATGGAGATCGCCTCGCTCGCCCAGCCTGCCAGCAGCTCCACGCCGGTGCTGCGAATCTGGTCGCGATTCTCGCGGCGCAGCTTCCCGTCGCCTGCCGGCGCCCGAACGATCGCGCCCGAAAGGCGATGGTGGAATACCACCGCCTGTAGATCCACGCCGCCCTGATTGGTAGTGACGCCTCCCTCGAAGCCTCTCAGTCGCTCGGGCCGGAGATCTGGATTGGGTTCGAACTTGCCGAGCGCGCCCGAGTAGAGCTCGCGAAGCGACGGGAATCGCGAACGCTGACTCACTGCTGCGTGCAGGCGCAGCTCACCACCTGCAGCGATGGTGGATACGCCCAGTCGCCCACCCCAGGCCGATATCGTTTCCAGCGGCGGCTTGTCGCCCGACTCGGGAGTGTCGGCCGCATCGAACACGATTCCACCCGTTATCTGCGTGAGCATCGCCACCGGGAGCGTGACCTCGCTCCCTATACTCCAGAGCCGCTGTTCGTACCGCTGCTGCGGATCGGAATCCACGCGCTCGTCGTAACTCACCCCGGCCACGGTCGCCGCGGTTCGGATAGTTCCGCGCGCGCCAAGCGAGTGCTCGCCGACCACGCGGGCGGTGATGGTGCGGTCGTCGCCGGCTTCCCTCCCCTCTACGGCATCGTACGCAGCGCTCGCGAAGCTCTCGATCTCGGTGTGTCCATCGTCGAGGCCGAAGCTCGCCTGCAGCTCGCCGCGTCCGAGCGGCGTATCGCGGCGCCCGGTAGAGGCATTGACGATGGCGAGCGTCCGCGTCTGCTCCGGGTAGCGCCAGAGTCGCGGCTCCGCTACGTGCAGCTCCGGCGGCACGCCGCGCTCGGCGCGATACGAAGAGAGCGACGCGCCAACGTGTGCACCGCCCGGCGTGGCATAGCGCAGCGATGCGAATCCATCCACGTGCGACAGGTCGCTGTTGGTGCGCAGGTCGGGATCGTCGCTCCCGACATCAGCGATTCCACGCCCGAGAGCGAAGCCCGGGCGGTCGCGCATCCCGAACCCGGCGTGCGCCGACCAGCGGCCGTCATCTCCCAGCGGGAATCCGCCGGACAGCGCGACGGTGCGAGAGCCGAGATGGTCGAAGCTTCCCGAAAGCGAAAGCGAAGGCGCGCGATCCGCGATCGCGCTCCCGTCAGCGAGTCCCACCTCGATCACGCCGCCGAGCACGTTCGGACCATGCAGCACCGATGAAAGACCGCGCACCATGGTGATGCTCCGCGCGCCGGTGAGCGGGATGATTGACGGATCCGTGCGATGGTCCCATCCGAGCGTGAGCGGCACGCCGTCCACGAGCACCGCTACCTGCCGCGAGTCGGAGCCGCGCATCCCGAGCTCCATCTCGCCGCGCGAATTGCGTCGCACGAGGATGAACGGCAGCTCGCGCAGCGCCTGCTCGAGCACCGGCGCCGCCGGAAGATCGAGCGAATCGATGCTGGTGACCACCGCGCTCGCGCCACCCACGACGAGCGGTGCGCGCTTCGCCTGCACCGTGACAGTTCCCACCGTTTGCGCGCTGTCCGGCCGCCGCTCCCTGTCCCGCTCCCCTTCCTGCGCCTCCCCCGGCACCGCGATCGCACAGAGCGATGAGAGCACCAGCGAAGCCACCCGCCACGCCCGCGACCCGGCGGCGAAATTCTTCATCGTTGTCGGAGTCTTCAGATGCAACATTGTCAGCATGATACGGTTTCGGAGGGGAGAGCGTTGAGTTCCGGGTCCGGCTTCGGCATCATCCCGGATGCGTGGTTCCTCGCGCGTTGCGAGCATCACCCGCCACCCGCGCCGGGCTTGCGGACATCCTCTACTTTGGCGGCCTCCTCGAGTAGACCGAGCTTCAGCGCGAGGCGGACGTAGTCAGCGCGGTGGCGGAGGCCGAGTTTTTCGTTGATGCGCTGCTTGTAGGTGTCTACCGTCTTCGGGCTGATGAAGAGCTTCTCCCCGATCTCGGGAGCCGTGTAGCCGGCGGCGGTGAGGCGCAGGACATCGCGCTCACGGTCGGTGAGACGCTCGTAGCGCGCGCGGTCGCCCGCATTCTCGTCCTTGCTCCGGATGCCACGCGCGAGAACGCGGGCCGCGCCCGGGTGCACATACAGCTCGCCACGCGCTACGGTGCGCACCGCCTCTACGAGATCGCGGTCGGCGACGTTCTTGACCAGATAGCCCGAGGCGCCCGCCTCGAGAAGCGGTACGAGATAGTCCTCCTCGGCGTGCATCGTCAGCACGAGTACGCGCGGCGCTCCCTCCTTCGCGGCCAGCTCGCGCGTGGCGGCCATCCCGTCCATTCCCGGCATCGAGAGGTCCATCACAACCACGTGCGGCGAGAGTCGCTCGGCCAGAGTGATCGCCTCGCTGCCGTTGGATGCCTCACCGACCACGCTTATGTCGCTTGCCGAGCCCAGAACCGCCTTGAGGCCTGCGCGCACGATCGCATGATCGTCGGCGAGAACCACCCGTATAGAATCATCCATCGTTGGCTTCCATGTGGTTGAATGGCCTCCCGGCAGTGAGTGGAACGCTGGCCACTACTCTCGTACCCGACCCCGGAGCACTCGTGAGCTCCAGCTCCCCATCCACGAGCGACACCCGTTCGCGCATCGAGAAGAGTCCCATGCCAGGCCGCCGCGCCTCGGCTTCCGCGATGTCGAATCCCCGGCCGTCGTCAGACACCTCGAGGGTAGCCGTGTCGGAATCGGCCCGCACCGTTATCGCCACCGCCGCTGGCGCCGCGTGGCGCACGGCGTTGGTGAGCGCTTCCTGTGCCACGCGATAGAGCACCGAAGCTGCCTGGGCGGGTATGTGCTCGGTGTCGCCCAGCGCGTCCACCGTGATGTCCACGTCGGCGCTGTCGCGCGCCTGACGCGCCAGCCAGCGCACGGCCGGTACCAGCCCGAGGTCGTCGAGCACTCGCGGATGTACGCGATGCGAGAGCGTTCGTACCTCCTCGAGCGCCATGCCCGCCATCTCCTTCACGTCCGAGAGTCGCGCCGCAATCTCCGGAGTCCGTGCGTCGCGCGCAGCTGCACTGAGCTGCAGAACTATAGCGGTGAGCGACTGCGCCGTAGAGTCGTGCAGTTCGCGCGCGATTCGCGATCGCTCCTCGTCCTGCGCCGTGATCACGAGCGACGCAAGGCGGCGCATCCGCGCCCGATCCGAAGTGAGCGCATCGAGAAGGAGATTTACCGTTCTCCCCACGCGTACCATGTCGCGATCGGCGACGAGCGATGGAGGCACCCGCGCCTCCAGGTCGCCGCCCCAGACGCGGTGTGCGGTGTCCTCGAGATCGTGGATGGGGCGCAGCGCCACCCGCACCAGCGCGAGATTCACCACCAGGCTGATCACGAGCGCTACCATCATCACCGACGCCAGCGTGAGCCCTGGCCTGCTCAGGTCATGAAGACCGAGCGAGATGGCGATGGCGATGATCACGATCAGCGCGTTCGCGCCGGCGATCTTGGCGAGGAGCGGCACGCCCAGGACGGAGCGCAGCCACCCGGGCAGGCGCTGCTGCGGCTCCGCTTCCACGCGCGCCGACTCCGCAGCGCGCGCTCGCGCGAGGGTCGGCCCGATAGGTGTCTGGGCCGCCGAGGCGTTTGGTGTGGGATCGACCGGGGAGCTGGCTGTGCGATTCATGGCTGCGCGGTTCCACCTCGAACGGGAGCTCGCATCACGCCGAAATCTACCACGCCGCGTCGAACGCCGCGGAATCCGGCCAGCGATCGAGATCCTGCCGCCGAGGTAGTACCTGAACCCTGAACCCTGCCTCCTGAACCCTCGTCGTTCCCCCCTTCGTCACCGCATCCTCTCGAACGCCTCCGGTCTTCCCTTGAAGATCCGGAAGAGATACGCGAGCGACGGGAAGAGAACCATCGCGCCGAGCGCGAGCGCCCAGAGGGTGAGATTCAGAGTGCGCTCCGGTGCAGCCGCTGCGCTTATCGTTTCGTTGGGCGGGATGATGTAGGGATACTGGCCGAGTACCCATCCCCAGAGGATCAGAGTGACCTGCGCCGCCGCTGCCACTCGCGCCGCGCGGAAGCGTCGCGCCCAGAGCGCCCATATCGTCCAGAGCGCGGCCACACCGGTGGCTACATGAAAGGGGATGGCCCAGGCGGAGCGAGTGAGGCCCGAGCCCACGTGCGTGTCGGTGGCGAGCGCGATGAGCAGCACCGCGAAAGCAACCACGAACACGGCCAGCGCGCTCCAGAGAGCGCGCACGCGAAAATCTTCGCGTAGCCCCTCATCATCCGCTTCCACCGTGAGGTACACTGCGGCGAGGAAGGCGAAGAGTGCCAGCGCCAGCACTCCGATGCCAACCGAGAACGGAGTGAGCCAGGGTACGACCCAGAGCCGCCAGAATCCCGCGGTTTCTGGCGTACGAGAGAGGACCAGGGCCTCACCGACTCCTCCCGACGCGATGGCGCCGATGCTCATCCCCAGCAGTACGGGCGTGAGCAGACTCGCGATCGCGAACACCCTTCCCCACCGCCGCTGCTCCGCGTCGTGCTCGCTCCCGTAACTCCTGAAAGTGAACGCCGAACCGCGCAGCACGATGCCAATCAGCATGAGCGAGAGCGGGATGTGCAGCAGGATCGAGAGATCGGCGAAGACTGGCGGGAAGCAGGTGAAGAGGAGCACTACCACCAGCACGAGCCACACATGGTTCGCTTCCCAGATCGGGCCAATGGCGTGAGTCACCAGCTCGCGCTGTTGCTCGCGCCGCTCGCCGCTGGCGAGGAGATCCCACACACCGCCTCCGAAGTCGGCGCCGCCGAACAGGACGTACGCGTTCAGCGCTACCATGGTCAGCGCAGCGAGCACGTTGGGGAGCGTGAGAAGCGATTCCATCACGCCCCGCTTCCCGCCAGCGGCTCGGGCTCGACGTCACTGACTCTCGGGCTTCCCAGCACATGTCTCGAGAGGAGCCAGACCACGATGGCGCCGAGGAAGAAATAGAGAATCGTGAAGACGACGAAGGGGACCACGAGCCCCGGCATGGGCGTGACCGCATCGGCGGTGCGCACGATCTCGTACACGATCCACGGCTGTCGCCCCACTTCCGTCACGGTCCATCCGGCCTCGATGCAGATGAAGCCCATTGGAGCCGCAATCGCGATGGCGCGCAGGAGCCAGCGATTCTCGGCGAGTTGTCGTTTGCGCCAGCGCGTAACGAGCGCCCAGATAGCGACGAGCGCCATGAAAGTGCCCAGTCCGACCATGATCTGAAAGGCGAAGTGCACAGGTGCCACCGGCGGCCAGTCGCTGTCGGGGAAAGCTTCGAGTCCCTTCACTTCCGCGTTCGGGTCGTGGAAGGCAAGGAGAGAGAGCCCGTACGGGATTTCCAGAGCGTAGCGCGTTTCGCGTGCTGTCTCGTACGGAATCCCGCCCACACGGAGTGGGGCGCCCTTCTCCGTGGCGAACTGCGCCTCGGCGGCTGCGAGCTTGGCGGGCTGCCAGCGTGCTATGTAGCGCGCGCTGATGTCACCGGAAAACGGCTGCGCGATGGCTGCGGGCGCGCCCACGAGGAGCGCCACCGCGAGCGCGCGTCGGTGGAAAGCGTTGCCGGGTTCGCGGAGCAGGAGGAAAGCGTGGATCCCCGCCACCGCAAAGCCCGTCGCCGCATACGCGGCCAGCACCATGTGCAGCACTTCGGGGAAGGCGGCGGGCGTCATCATCGCCGCGATCGGGTCCACATTCACGGGCTTGCCCTGCAACATCTCGAAGCCTCGTGGAGTATTCATCCAGGCGTTGGCGATCACCACGAAGACCGCCGATGCCGCGCCGCTTATGGCCACGATAGTGCCCGCGGCGATGTGCGCACCAACGGCTATTCGATCCCAGCCGTAGAGATAGACACCCAGGAAGATCGCCTCGGTAAAGAAGGCGAAGCCCTCCAGAGAGAAGGGCATCCCGACGATGGCGCCGCCGAAGCGCATGAACTCGGGCCAGAGCAGCCCCAGCTCGAAGCTGAGCACCGTGCCCGAGACGGCACCCACGGCGAAAAGAATCGCCGTCCCCTTTGCCCAGCGCTTCGCGAGGTCGAGGTAGATCGCGTCGCCGGTGCGATGCCAACGCGATTCCGCCACCACCATGAGCACCGGCATCCCGATGCCTACGACGGCAAAGATGATGTGGAATGCCAGGGACATCCCCATCTGGGAGCGCGCGGCTAGCAGATCTGACACGCTGGTAACTCCGGCGGGCGGATTGCAGTACATTGGCGCAACCACCGAGCCATGGTAAGGGGCGAAGGCGGGGCGGCCGATTCAGCCAGCGAGCTCTCCAACAGCGCAACCGGGAGGAACTCCGCATGAATGGACGTAGCATTGCCCGAGACGGGATCACGGCAGGTGTCATTGGCGCGACGGCGGTAGCGATCTGGTTTCTCATCGTAGACACCATCGCCGGCCACCCACTGCACACGCCACGCATACTCGGCACCGCGCTCTTCAGCGTTCTGGGTCCGTTGGGAAGCGAGGGATCGGCCGTGCACATCCTGGCCTACACCGTGTTCCACTACGTGGCTTTCATCGTCATCGGCATCATCGCCGCCGCGATCATCCACTGGTCCGAGCGGGAGCCCACGGTGCTGGCAGGACTGCTCATTCTCTTCGTGGCCTTCGAGCTCGGCTTCTACGGCCTCACTGCGCTCTTGGCCGAGTATCTCCCCATAGGCGACCTCGCGTGGTACCAGGTGGCAGCCGGTAACCTCATCGCCGCCGTCCTGATGGGCACCTACCTCTGGCGCACCAACCCCGCCCTTGGGAAGCACTTCGCGGAGGCGTTGGACGGGAGGGAGAGGGCGTAGGGGGGAGAAAGCAGGGGGAGAAAGCAGACAGCAGAAAGCAGAAAGCAGGAACTGCACACCAAAAGGCCGTCATCCCCGCGGAAGCGGGGATCCATGTTTGGCTGAGTAACATGGATCCCCGCTTTCGCGGGGATGACTTTGTCTTGCGAGCCGTTCCCTGCTTTCTGGTTTCTGCTCTCTGCTTTCTCCCCT
>DASSOX010000200.1:0-5020 GCA_035700125.1 Gemmatimonadaceae bacterium | reverse complement strand
CAGTCCACTCACCATTGGAGACCTGACCCCGTCGTTCATACTTCGGCGAAGACCTCGTCCTTCGACGACTCCGACGCGACCTTCTGGGCCGCATCCACCGGCATTTCCTCGTAGCCGCGGAAGCGTGAAGTAAACGATGCGCGTCCGTGCGTCATGGAGCTGAGCTCGGTCGCGTAGAGGTGCAGTTCCGCCTCGGGGATCACGGCGTGCACCACCGTACCGTGGCCATCGCCGCTCGCCTCCGTCCCCAGAATCTGGCCGCGGCGCGCGGACACGTCGCCCATCACATCACCCAGATATTCGTCCGGCGTGCGAACAGTTATCTCCTGCAGCGGCTCGAGTAGCACCGGCTTGCATTTGGCGGCGACGGTCTTGAAGGCGAGGATTCCCGCCATCTTGAACGACATCTCGTTGGAGTCCACCGAGTGGTACGATCCGTCGAAGCACTCAACGCGGAAGTCCACCATGGGGTAGCCGGCTACCACTCCGCGCGCCGCCGCCTCCTGAATCCCCTTGTCCACCGCAGGGATCAGCTTCGAGGGTATCGCGCCACCGACGATCTTGTCCTCGAAGACGTAGCCCTCGCCGCGCGGGAGGGGCATCATGCGGATCCAGCAGTCGCCAAACTGTCCGCGCCCACCAGTCTGCTTCTTGTGCCGCCCCTGTCCCTCGCTGCGCGCCTTTATCGTTTCGCGGTAGGCGATGCGCGGCCGCGTGAGCTCGCCGCTCACGCCGAACTTGCGCCTGAGCTTCGACATGCTCACCTCGAGATGCCGCTCCCCCATCCCGGCCACCACCGTCTCGTGCGTCTCCGGATTGTAGTGCGTCTGGAAGGTGGGGTCTTCATCGTGCAGGCGGTGCAGCCCCTGCTGCAGCTTCTCTTCATCGTTGCGCGATGTGGCGTGCACCGCCAGGGTGACGAGCGGCTCCGGGAGCCGAATGTCCGGGAGGCGCACCGGATGCTCGCGCGTGGAGAGCGTGTCGTTGGTGTGCGTATTCCGCAGCTTCGCCACGCAGCCGATGTCGCCAGCATGCAGGCGTGGAACCTCCGTTCGGTCACGACCCTGCGGAACCGAGAGGTGTCCCAGCTTCTCTACAGTGTTGCGAGTGGCGTTGAAGACTTCCTGACCATTCGTCACCTCGCCCGAGAAGATGCGAAAGAAGGAAACGTCGCCCACGTGCGGCTCGGTGAGAGTCTTGAAGACGAGCGCGCTGAACGGCGCATCGTCCTTCGCGTGGATCTCGACCGTCTCGTCGCCCTCGGCGCCGTGCAGCGCGTGCAGCTCCTCCATCTCGTAGGCGGATGGCATGAGCTCCACCAGCTTCGTGAGCAGCGCGCGAGTACCATAGGTGAGATCCGCCGAGATGCAGAAGAGCGGGAAGAGCTCTCCGCGCTTCATCCCTTCCTTCATCGCCGCGATCGCCTCGTCGCGGCCGATCTCCTCGCCCTCGAGGTAGCGCTCGAGGAGCGAGTCGTCGGTGGTGGCGATGGTTTCGATCAGCTCCTGGTAGTAGCGATCGAACTGCGCCTGGCTCTCCGGTGGAATGTCGGTCTCGTCGTACTCGCCGCTCTTCGTGCCCTTCTTGTAGACGTGTGCCTTGCGAGAGAAGAGGTTGAGGATCGCGCGAAACTCGGGACCTTCACCGACCGGTATCTCCACGGGGATGACCTTGCTGGTGAGGCGTTGCTTGATGGAGTCGAAGGTGCGATCGAAGCTCGCATGCTCCTTGTCGATGAGAGAGACCACGAAGAGAACCGGGTCGTGCCGCGCGAGTGCTTCGCGGAACATCAGCTCGGTCCCGACTTCCACTCCAGCCGTGGCGCTCACGACAACCAGCGCACCGTCGGCTGCGGCGAGCCCCGCGACGGCGTCGCCCTGGAAGTCCAGGTATCCAGGGGTATCTATGAGATTGATCTTGGCGTCCATCCATTCGGCGTACGCGCAGCCCAGGTTGATGGAGTACTTGCGCTCCAGCTCCTCGGGTGCGAAGTCGGTGAGCGCCGAGCCATCGTTCACCGATCCGTGTCGCTTGCTGGTGCCGGATGCAAAAGCGAGCGCGTCGACCAGGGTGGTCTTCCCGCTCGCTCCATGTCCGACTACAGCCACATTGCGGATCTCCGAGCTGCCGTATTCCCGCATGGTGGACCTCTCTCGCAGCGGCCGCGGCCGTGAGCAGACGCTCGCGTGGCGCGACCTGTGTTCGTCACTGGGCCGGAGCGAGCTGTCCCGCTCGACCCCTCGTCACCCTGGCTGCCGGCACTTTTCGCCGGGCACGGACGCGTTCGGCGCGACTGCGCCTGGCCTGTCGGTGCCGAGAGCTGCTATCTGGCTATGCTACGCCCCGGCCATGGAGGGGGCAAGAGGGTTATCTGACGCTTGGTACTCGGGGAGGGCTCCGTTGGACTGAAATCGCGGAGAGCGCGGAGGACCGCGGAGAGCGCGGAGAAAGGCCGTAGGGCCTGGATCTCGTACTTCAGAGAAAAGGCATAGGGCCGAGATCTCGAACAAGGGTCTTTAGGGGAACCGCTCCCGCACTTTGAGTCCTGCCCACCCAGGCAGGACCCGAGGCGAGGGAGCAGTTCCCCCTTTTTCTTTTCCGGTTCTTGCGGTAGGTAGCCTGACTCCTTGTGCAGTTCCCCTCCGCGCCCTCCGCGGTCCTCCGCGCTCTCCGCGATTTCAGTCCAACGGAGCCCTCCCCGAGTACCAACCAAACCAGCCACCCCAAACCACAGAAGGCCGCCCCGATCCCGGAGCGGCCCTCTCGCCATCTTCTGCGGCGTACGTGCGGACAGAAAAAGTAGGAGTGTCTCTCAGTCCCCCTCGAATTCGTAGGCGAGTGCGTCGGCCTGGCGGAAGTTCTCCAGGAATCCATCGAACTTCGCGGCGGCCGTGCGAGTGTGTTCCGCCAATGGGTCGAGCGTGATGTTGATCGCGCGCCAGGCACCTTCGGGCCAGTCGGGCATCGAGAGGCCGGCCACGAGACGGCGGATCGCACCGCCGAACTGCGTGAGCACCGTCTCGGAGAGCGTGGTGAGCTTCTCCAGCGGGATGTCGAGATCGCGGGTCACCAACTGACCCGTGCTCTCATCGCGCCAGGCCGCATCTCCCACGGCCCCTCGCTCGGGCCAGACCCCCAGGTGTCGGAAAGCACCGTTGTCGTCGCCAACGCCACGGCTTTCAAGTGCCGCGGCGATCGCCAGAGCGAGCGACTCCGCTCGAGGGGTGCCGTACAACGTGACGACATCCCTTGCCCGGTGCGCCGACGAGAGCTGCGCCGGGACGGAATCCACCCGCGCCAGTACTGGCGACTTCTCGGAGCCTTCCTCGAGCATGACGAGGAAGTTCATGATTCCTCCGGTTGGGGTGTGATAAATCGACTGCGAAGGCCCCGCGCCAACGCGGCCGGTGGTCGAGCCGTTCGACTGCTGCAAAAGCAAGAGCGGGGCCGTTCGCATCAGGGCGCCGTCCCGCCGGCGCAACGTGCTGTGTTTCACCGACTTCCAGCGCACCGCCCACCCTCGCTGTCCGCAGCGCGGGAAACGCGCTGTCTCGTTACGGCGACAGCACCGTGTAGCGATGCGACGATCAAACGCTGACGGTCGCCTCCGATGCGCGCCCGACCCCCAGCATGAGCCCGAGCGCCAGCGCCACCGCCATCACGAGGTAGTAGACCGCCATCTCCCACGACGATAGCAGCTGCGCCAATCCCGCCGAGAGCACGGTGGGAAGCATCAGCCGATTGACGAGCCAGATGACGAGCGCGTAAGCGAGGGCGGCGCCGAAGAGTCGGACTCCGCGAAGGCGAGCGGCGAAGATGGCGAAGATCACGCCCAACGCCACGAGCACCACGAGGTGAAGCAGCAGAGCCAGCGGCGTGATGGCCCAGTCGAAGCCCTGCATGAGGAGCGCGCGCGTTCCGAAGAACGGGTGCGCGATGGAATTCACTGGCTGCAGCGCGGCGCCACGCGACCGCCCGAAGCCGACCAACACGCCGAGTGTCGCCGCCCAGGCGACGATGCCGGCCTGCATACCCCGTCTCACACGCTCGATCGCCACGCGGTGAAGAATAGTGCGAGCCGCGTCGTACCGGAATGCTTGGCGTGGGCGTCCGCGTGCGATAAGTTGGCCTTCATGCTCGACGAAAGCAGCGAGGTACCCACTCTCCTCGTCGTGGAGGACGACCCCGACCTCCAGACAGTCCTCACCCGCATCCTCACCGGCGAAGGTTACCAGGTACTCATCGCCGCCGATGGCGAAGCAGGGTTGGCGGAGGCGCTCGGTCGTTCTCCCGACCTGGTGATCCTCGACGTGGGTCTCCCGGTGAAAGACGGCGTGGAAGTCGTGCGCGAGCTCCGTGAGCGCGGCTTCCGCGCACCCGCGCTCATGCTTACCGCGCGCGGATCTCTCGAGGACCGTGTGACCGGACTCGAGGCCGGTGCCGACGACTACCTCCCCAAACCTTTCGAGCTCCCCGAGCTGATCGCCCGCGTGAAGGCGCTGCTGCGCCGCGCCGCGCTCAACGCCGACGGCACGCTCCTCCGCGTCCGCGACATCGTGCTCGACCCGCTGAAGCGCCGCGTGGAGCGCAACGGCCAGGAGGTCGAGCTCAGCGGGCGAGAGTTCGCCCTCCTCGAATACCTCATGCGCAACGAGGGGCGCGTCGTGAGCCGCCAGATGATCGGCGAGCAGGCCTGGCACCAGCCCCCCGAACCCGTCACCAATGTCGTCGACGTCTACATCGCCTACCTCCGCAAGAAACTCGGCCACGACGAGGCCCACCCACTAATAGAGACGGTGAGGAAGACTGGGTACGTGATGAGGGGGTGAAAACAGAACAGAAAGGAAGCAGAGAGCAGAAAGCAGAAAGCAGTGAACGGCTCTTCGGGGTAGACCCTCACCTCCGAGGTAGTTCACTGCTTTCTGCTTTCTGCTCTCTGCTTCCTTTCTGTTCTGTTTTCACCCCCTCATCACGTACCCAGTCTTCCTCACCGTCTCGATTAGTGGGTGGGCCTCGTCGT
>DASSOX010000199.1:0-84235 GCA_035700125.1 Gemmatimonadaceae bacterium | reverse complement strand
ATGGCCGAGTGGTGACGGAGCACGTAGCCGGTGAAGATCTCCTCGACGAAAAGGAGAACGAGCCAACCGCCGCGCTTGCGGAGGATGCTCCAGAAGCTGGCGGCGAAATACGGCTGGTCGAGCGCCTCCATGCCGCCGAGTTTCTGCACGTCCTCGGTCTGCTCCTCCATTATGGCGTCGATTACGTCGTCAACGGTGACCACGCCAAGGATCCGGCCGCTGTCGTCCACCACGGGTACCGCCACGAGGTCGTACTTCTCGGTGACGCGCGCGACTTCCTCGCGGTCGGCAAATGGACCGACGCTCACCACATCGGTCCACGCCAGTTCCTCGATCCGGGTGCCCTCGGCCGCGGCAAGCAGCTCGCGCAAGGAGAACACGCCGCGCACGCGTCCCGAGGGGTCGGTAGCGTAGATCGTGTAGAGCGCCTCGCGCCGCCCCGCGCGCGCCACGATTCGTACGCTGCCGAGCGCGTCCTCCACCGTGGTGCCTTCGGCGATCGAGACGAACTCCGTGGTCATGAGACCGCCGGCGGACTCCGGAGGGTAGGCGAGAAGCCGCTCCGTCTCGCCGCGCGCCTCGACAGCGATCTTCGAAAGAATCTCGTCGGCGTGGTCCTCGTCGAGCTCCTCGAGGACGTCGGCGCGGTCGTCCGGCGTCATCTCGGAGACGAGAACGGCGGCCTGCGTGCTGCTCATCGCCTCGAGGACGTTCGTGCGCAGCTCTTCAGGGAGGTATTCCAGGACGTCGGCCGCTCGATCCGGAGGAAGGGAGCGGAGAAGCAATCGCACCTTGTCCGGCTCCAGCGTCGCCGCAATGTCGGCGAGGTTGGCCGGGTGCATCTCCTCCGTCTCGGCGCCGATGTCCGCCGGCGACTCCTCGAGCATGAGGAGAATGTCGGGCGCCAGCAGCGCCGCGATCGGGCGATCTTCGTTCCCTTGCTCTGGCGTCATTAGAGCCGTCCTCGAAATTCCACTGCGGAGGGAGACCGCGAGGCGCACGCTGTGCGCGCCTCCGCGGCGCGCGTCAAGTTACGAGAGCGTCTACCAGCCAGACAAGCGCTCGCTCAGAGCACGGGCAACTTCTTTTCTTCCTCGCAGCGCACCACCTCGCACCCCGCGATCTCCACCGCCTCCGCCACCTGCTCGCACGTCACGCTCCCGTCGTGCTCCACCTTCGCCATCCCCATCACCACCTCCGCCCTCTTCACCCCTTCCACTCCCCCGAGCGCGGTCCACACCGCCCGCACGCTGTAGAGGGAGAGCATCTTGTCGATAGCTAGAATCAGAGTTGGCATGATCGTCCGAGTGTTCGAGAGAGCAGAGAATGCAAGGGTTCAGGAGGCGGGGCGGGAACTACAAAGGGTTCAGGAGGCAGGGTTCAGGGTTCAGGTACTACCTCGGGGAAGAGATCTCTCCTCGCAGGCAGTTCCTGAACCCTGCCTCCTGAACCCTCGCAGTTCCTGCTCTCTGCTTCCTCCGTCCCCTCCCTTCCCCTCCCCCTCACCCGGCACGATCTTGCACGCGCCATGGAGAGAGAATCGGAGAAGGGAAAGATCGCGGTGGCGTTCATCGGGCTCGGAGCAATCGGGACGCCGATGGCGAGGCAGCTCGCGAGGCCGCCGTTCGAGCTCACAGTCTGGAACCGTACGCGCGAGAAGGCGGAGGCGTTCGCCAGCGAGAATCGGACACGCGTAGCCGCGAGCCCGGCCGACGCGGCGAGGGGGAACGACTTCGTCATCACCTGCCTTCCCACTTCGTACGATGTAGAGGCGTTGCTCGATGGGAGCGACGGCCTTCTCGCCGGCTTCGGGCGCGGCGCGACGCTCGTGGACTGCACTTCCGGCGACCCGACAGTTTCGCGAAGAATCGCAGCGCGACTCGCTGAGGCTGGCGTGAGTTTCATCGACGCTCCCGTGAGCGGCGGCGTGAGCGGCGCGGAGCGTGGCGTGCTCACGGTGATGTGTGGTGGCGACGAGGCCGTGTTCGAACGAGCCAGGCCGGTGCTTCGGAGCTTCGGTGAGAAGATAGTTCACTGCGGACCGGTGGGCGCGGGAGATGCGCTCAAGGCCGTGAACAACACGCTCCTCGCGGTAAATATCTGGTCGGCCGCCGAGGGACTCGCCGCTCTCGCGCGCGCGGGTGTGGACATCCCGGCTGCGCTCGGCGTCATCAACGCATCGAGCGGGCGGAGCAACGTAACGGAGAACCTCTTCACCGAGCGGGTCATCACGCGTGCCTTCCCGCGTACCTTCCGACTCGCGCTTCTCGACAAGGACGTAGGGATCGCGGCCTCGGTCGCGCGCGAACAGAAGGTGCCGTCGCCGCTCATCCAGCTCACCAGCGAGCTGTATCGCCTGGCGCACGGAGCGATGGGAGAGGAAGCCGACCACGTGGAGGTGGTGAAGCTCATAGAGCAGTGGGCAGGCGTGGAGATAGAATGAGCATCGACACTGCGGCAGTGCGCGATCACTTCCCCGCGCTCGAGAGAACGATCGGCGGCAAGGCAGTGGCGTACTTCGACGGGCCGGGTGGCACCCAGGTGCCTCGTGAGGTGGTAGACGCCATGACCGACTACCTCTACCACCACAACGCCAATACGCACTGGGCATACCCGTCGAGCGCGGAGACCGACGCAATCATCACCGGCGCGCGTGAAGCGCTGGCGGATTTCCTCAACGCGAGCCCCTCGGAAATCGCGTTCGGGCAGAACATGACGTCGCTCACCTTCCATGTTTCGCGTGCGATCGGCTACGGACTCGTGCCCGGCGATGAGATAGTGGTCACCGAGCTCGATCACCACGCCAATGTCGCTCCCTGGCAAACGCTCGCGCGCGAACGGGGAGTCACACTGCGTACGGTGCGCATGATCCCGGAGACGGGCCAGCTCGACTGGGACGACCTCGAGCACAGCATCGGCCGGCGCACGCGGCTTGTGGCGATAGGTGCGGCATCGAACGCGCTCGGCACCGTCAACGACGTGGCACGGGCTGCGCGCCTGGCGCACGATGTGGGCGCTCGCATCTTCGTGGACGCCGTTCACTACGCGGCCCACCAGCTGGTCGACGTGCAGGCGATGGGCTGCGACTACCTCGCGTGCTCGGCGTACAAGTTCCACGGCCCGCACATCGGGGTTCTCTTCGGCAGGGCGAGCTTGCTCGAGGCGCTGGACATCCCGAAGCTCGCGCCCGCGCCGGACCATGCACCGGACAGGCTGGAGACCGGCACGCAGAATCACGAGGGGATCGCCGGAGCGGCTGCCGCGGTGAACTTCCTCGCCTCGCTCGGAGATGGCGCCACGCGCCGCGCCCGGCTGCAATCGGCGTTCGGCTCGCTGCACGAGCATGGCGCCGCGCTCTTTCAGCGTCTCTGGAGCGGCCTCCGCTCCATCGATGGCGTACGCATCCACGGCCCGCCTCCGGATGCCCGGCGCACACCGACGCTCTCGTTCACCGCCCGCGACATTCCCGCGCGCGACGTCGCGCGGCATCTCGCCGATCACGGAGTCTTCGTCTCCAGCGGCGACTTCTACGCGACAACCGTAGTCGAGCGACTCGGCGAGTCGCGTCACGGGCTCGTGCGCGCAGGATGCGCGTGCTATACCACAGAGGATGAGGTAGACCGGCTGGTATCGGGCGTGCAGATGCTCGTGGCCGACAGCGCGTCCTGAATTCGGCTCCCCATTCGTCACAAGGATGGCCGGTGGGCTGGAGGTGCGTCGTCTCGCGTCTTCATTGCCACGAATCACGCCCGGCGGCCTTCTCTACGGATCGGCCGCATGGGAGCGACCGACGGTGAGCCAATGGACCCAACCTTCCGATCCTTCTTCGACGAGTGGTATCCGCGCCTGGTGCTCTACCTGCGCGCACGGCTCGGCGACCAGGATCACGCGGAGGACATCGCGCAGGAGGCGTTCGTGCGACTTCTCGACAACACGCCGCGCGACGCGGTGGGCTGGCTCTTCGCCGTGGCATCGAACCTGGCGATCGACCATCAGCGTCTCGCCAACGGCCGCGCGCGTCACCTCACCCTCATAAAAGTCGCGCGCGACGGATCCGCGGATCCCGGACCGGAGCAGCAGTTGCTGCGCGAGGAGGCAATCTCCCGTGTGCGTGCGGCACTGGCGGAGCTTCCGGATCGCGATCGCGAGCTTCTCATGCTCCGCCACGGCGGCTGGGCCTATCGCGATATAGCGCGCGCCCTCGGCCTCGCGCCGTCGTCGGTCGGCTCGCTGCTCACCAGGGCGGAGCGACGATTCGCATCGACTTTCCAGGAGCTGAACAATGATGAAGGAAAGCGCGCATCCCTCTGACGGCGTGCTGCGCGCGTGGGCGGATGGTGAGCTCCCCATCCTGCACCGCCCCGCGACCGCGGTTCACCTGCTGCGATGCGGCCGTTGCCGCGCCGCGCTCGAGGCCATTCGCGCTGACGGGCGCGCGACGCACGGTCTCCTTGCCCTGCTGGACAAGCCGGTAGATACGGAAGAGGGGTGGCGCCGCCTTGCCGCGAGGCTGGGCGCATCTTCCAGGGCGGCGCCGCAATCCCAGGCCCCGGTGAGCACGTGGCTCGCGTGGGCGCTGGCGGCCATGTTCGCGATCGTCGCGCTGACGCTCGCCGTTGATCGCGTCCGCGACCCTTCGCCCGCGATCGCGAGCGCTGGCGGCCGGCAGGACATCTGCTGCTGGGACCTCGATGGCGGCGGAAGGAGCGATGACGGAGTGATGACGCTCAGCAGCGAGGGCGAGCTCCTCGACTGTGTCGTGCTCTACGACGACCTGGACCGGAGTAGATCGTTCACCGGGGGGGATGCGGTACGGTACGTCTCACGACCGGAGTCGTGCGCTCCGCTCGCCGGGATCGAGGACGGCCAGGTGCAACTGGCGCAACTGATCATGGACTTGGGGGATCGATGAGGAGGAAGATGAGAGGAATGTCCACGGCGATGCTCGGCGCTGCGCTCCTCGTGGCGCTCGTGACCACTGACTCGGCACGTGCCGAAGCGCAGCAGCGCGACACCACGGCAGCCGATACGGCGCGCACGGGAGCCAGACGCCCTCGCCCAGCTCGCACGGACACCACGCGAATGGACACGACGGAGGTCCAGACGCTGGCGCCCACGGTGGTCACCGGTACGCGCCTCTCTGCGGTGGACGAGCGCACTCCGGTTCAGGTGGATGAGATCCAGCTCGACAAGATCCCGCCCGGCCCCACTTCCGCGGCCGATGCGATAGCCCGACTGCCAGGCGTGAGTATCTTCGATGATCAGGGCACGCGTGCGCAGCCCACGCTCGAGATTCGCGGCTTTCGACTTTCGCCGGTGGTTGGCGTTTCGCAGGGCGTGAGCGTGTTCCTCGACGGCGTGCGTATCAACGAGCCGGATGCGCAGGAGGTCAACTTCGACCTCATCCCGATGGACGCGGTATCGAAGGCCGAGCTGGTTCGCGGTCCCGGCACCCTCTACGGAAAGAACTCGCTGGCCGGCGCGCTGGTGCTCACCACGAAGCGCGGCTCTTTCACGCCGGAGATGAGCGCCGCCTTCGAGGCCGGCGCCTTCGGCTACCTCGGCGGCCGCGTGAGCGCCGGAGGAGTGATAGACGACGTGGATGGCTACGTCATGGCGCGCGCCACAGAGGAAGATGGCTATCGGGCCCAGACTCCGGCGCGCACGCGCCAGCTGTTCGTGAACCTGGGGCGTAAGGGCACCAACACCGACCTCTCCATGACGGTGTTGTACGCCCACGATCGGATCTACCAGGCGGGCTCGCTTCCCGAGAGTTGGCTGCGCGTGGACAGGCGCGCGAACTTCACCGGCGGCGACTTCTTCGAGCCCGAGCTCTGGCACATCGCCGCACGGGGTGAGCGACCCTTCGCCGGCGGCACCATTCGCGGCAACGCATTCAGGCGCGACAACGACTACCAGCAGTTCAACGTGAACGTGGATGCGCCGAGCACCGACGCCCACGTGGACAATACCTCGAAGGGCGGCACGCTCGAGTGGACGCTCCCCACCGCGGTGGGCGGGATGCCGCTGGGACTGACGATCGGTGCGGAGTACAGCCGCAACGACATCGCCTACCGGATCTTCAGCGTCCCCACCGCCACCGCTCCGGACTTTGATGACGAATGCGACCAGACGAGTGGGCTCTGTGAGAATGCGCGCGTGAACGAGGACGACGCGGCGCTCTACGCGCAGGGCGTACTGAGCCTTACGCCGGCGCTGGCCGTCACGGCTTCGATGCGCGGCGACTACGTGCGAATTCCCTTCCGCGATCTCCGCGATCCTGACAACGACGGCACGAATACGTATCGCCGCTTCTCGCCGCGGCTCGGCATCAACTACTATGTGAGCCCCAGCGTCCGCGGCTACGCTGCGGTGAGCACCGGCTTCCGCGCCCCGGCGCCGCTCGAGCTGGCGTGTGCCGATGAATCGTCACCCTGCTCGCTCCCCTTCGCGCTCGGCGACGACCCTCCGCTCGATGCGGTGACCGTGGTGAACTACGAGAGCGGCATCGACTGGGAGCCGCGCGAAGGCGCGTCGCTCGACATCGTAGGATTCCGCGAGGACGCGCGCAACGAGATCGTTTTCGTCGCATCGAGCACGACCCTGGGCTTTTTCCAGAACATCGACCGCGCGCGCCGCCAGGGAATCGAAGCGAGCGGCTCGCTCACTCTTCCCGCCGGCTTCCGGATCTTCGGTTCCTACGCACTCATAGATGCCACTTACCAGAGCCCGGTGCTCCTCGCCTCCGAGATGCCCCAGCCCGACTCCGCGCAGCCCGGCGACCGCTTCCCTCTCTCGCCGCGACATCGGGGGAGCGTTGGCTTGGAGTTCACGCGCACGCTCGCGAAGTCGCTCATCGATGCGCAGCTCTCGGTGCAGGCAGTCTCGAGTCAGTACCTGCGCGGCAACGACCAGAATCTCGATGAGGTGGACCTCGCCCCAGGAAGCGACGAGGGAAGGGTGGTGAGCGGCACCGTCGCCGGCTACTCAGTCACGAACTTTCAGGTGAGCTACCAGCGCCCGCACATCGCGCTCACCGCGCACGTCCAGAATCTCTTCGATCGCGACTATGAAACCTTTGGCATCTTCGGGGAGAACCCCGCCGGCCCCATCGGCGGCCCCCGCCCCGCCGAGCCGGTCCTCGAGCGCTTTCTCAATCCCGGTTACCCGAGGACCCTCAGTATCTCGGTCGAGGTGAGGCGCTGATCACCCTCGCAGCCCGACCGGCCAGAGAGGACCCAACTGCCCCGAGCCGTTCTCCGCGCTCTCTCCCTACCCCTCCGCGCCCTCGCGTGCGCCGTCATGGAAGGGCGCGACGGAGCGAACCACCCGACTAGAACCCCTCGAACGCCGACCTCGGAACGCGGGTGGTATCGCCGAGATACACGAAGTGAATGTTCTGGAAGTACTTCCGCGCGACGCTACGCAGCTGCGGGCTCGTGAGGTGCCGGAGTTCCTCCATCGACTTGCCGGCCAGATGGTAGTCGCCGCGGTAAAGCTGCGCCCGCGCGAGGAAGTCCGCCTGCGCGGTGCTCGTCATGTTCTCGGCGAGGAAGTCCATCACGAACTGATCGGTGAAGTAGCGCATGCTGATCATCCCCCAGTCCAGCTGCTTCATCTCCTTCATCGCCTTTCGGATCATTGGCAGAACTGTAGACGGTGCGCCGGTACTGACGTATACCGCACCGGTGCCGATCCCGCGCTCGATGTACGGCGCGCCGGCGGCGTAGCTCAGCGCGTGCTCCTCGCGGATCTCGCTGTGCATCTGCGACGAGAGCAGCGCGGTCGCCACGCGCAGCGCAGCGTAATCCTTGTCGGTGGCCGGCGGTCCCTGGAAGAGCCCGAGGATGTAATCAGTCGCTATGGGTCGCTGGATCATCGTCACCGACGACGGGCTCGCGGGTAGTGGCTCGGGGAGCGTCCACACGTAGTTCCCCGCGGGAAGCCTGGCCAGCGTCCGCGCGACCGCTGCCTCGAGCTGCGAGCGCGAAAGGCTCCCCACCGCTACGAGCAGCATCCGCGAGGTGACCATCTGCGTCGCCTGGTAGCGTGCGAGTGCCGCGGAGTCGAGCGACTCGAGCGACGCTTCGGTGCCGCTGGTCTGGAGACCGTACGGATGCCCCGCGAAGGCGATGCTGTCGGCGAGCATCATCGCGTAGCTGTCGGGATCGTTGATGCGCTGGCGGAGGGCGCCGATCATTTGCGAGCGAACCAGCGCCACGTCCTTCGACGCGAGCGTCGGATGCATCACACGTTCGGCGAACACGTTCCACGAGGAATCGAACTCCGAGTGGACCCCGCGAAAGCCGAAGAGCGTCCAATCGTCGTCGGCAGAGACGAGAAGCTGGCTGCCGGTACGCGCCCACGCCGCACGCGTGGCATCGCCGGGGTACGTTGCCGTCCCGTACTCGGAGGTCCGCAGAAGGAGTTTCTCGATCCCCTGCGTAGCCGGCGAGAGCTGCCGCGTGCCACCAAGGAGGTAGAGGTGAACCGATACGACGTCGTTGCCGAACGACGGACGCTGGATCACGTGCACGCCGCCGACGTCGTACGAGAATGTGACACTGTCGAGCGGTACCAGGTTCCCGTCTTCAGTGGTGGCGGTGAGGTCTTTCTCCGGGTGCGGCGCGGTGGCGCAGCCGGCGATCGTGAGCGAGACGGCCACCGCGAGGGCCGCGAATCCATGGCGCATCCAGGCGCCTTCGAGTGTCGTCTTCATCGCGATGCCGATACCATTTCCATGTACTGGGCGAGAAAGGCGCGCACCTTCGGCGCCTCCTTCTCGGGCGTGAGCACGCCTATCACGAATGGCTTACCGCCGAGGTAGCGCGCCACGAATCCGCTGAGGTCCGCCGCGCTCCGCTTCGAGAGGTTGTCGGTGTAACCGAGGTAGTAGTCGAGACCCGCGATCGCCCACCAGTAGCCCACGGTGTGGGCGAGGCCGATGCTCTCCTCGAGCTCGAACGCCGTCGCCACGCTCCGACGCTTCTCTACCACCTTCAGAAGCTCCGGATCGAAGTAGTTCTCGTTTCTCATGCTCATGAGCTCGGCCTGCAGCACCGTGAGCGCGGCCGCGAGCTTGTCCATCGAGGCGGTGCCGTAGAAGGTGATCGGGCCGGTGTGATCGAGCGTCTGGTATCCGAACGAAGCGGTGTGGAAGACGCCGGAATCCACGAGCCGCTTCTGCAGCGCCGACTGTTCGTCGTTCACGAAGGCGCTGAAGACATCGGCCGCGTAGGTATCGTCGGGATTGGATCTCGAGCTCGGCCCCTGCCACTGGATCTGCACGGTGACCTCGTTCACATCCCCGGTGACTACCACCGCCTGGCTGGAGGCGAGCGGTGGCATCGGTGGAACCGGATAGGCTTCATACGGATTCGCGGCACGTTTCCACCCGCCGAAGCGGTCGGCGGCCATCGCGAAAACCTTCTGCGGATCCACGTCACCACTCACGATCAGCGCCGAGTTGTTAGGCACGTAGTACCGCTCGAAAATCATCTTCAGGTGCTCGGGCGTCACACCCAGGAGGGCCATCTGATCGCCGAGGGTGTTCTTGCGCGGCCACTCGCTCCCCCAGAGGAGCTGCGCGGTCTCGTTCTGCAGGTGGAAGCGGGGATCGGAGACGTCGCGCTTGAACTCGCCCAGCACGACGAAGCGCTCCTTGTTCAGATCATCCTTCACGAAGCGCGGCTCGCGTACCAGGTGCGCCAGCACCCGCATCGCGTCGTCGGTCCGCTTCGAGGGGAGCGTGAGATAGTAGGTGACCCGCTCCTCGGAGGTGGTGCCGTTGTAGCCGGCGTGGAGGTTTGCCACCTCGGCGCCGAATTCGCGCCCGCCACTTCCGCGGTAGCCCTTGAAGAGCATGTGCTCGAAGAGGTGTGGCACGCCCTGATCTTCGGGCGTCTGGGACATGGCGCCGGTTTTCACCACGACTTCCACCGTGGCAATTGGAACCGCGTGGTTCTCCACCACCACCACGTCCATTCCGTTGCCGAGCGTCTGGCGATGAACTATCGCCTCGAGGGTGGAGCGCTGCGCCGTCAGTGCGGCGGGGGTGGCGGCGAACGCCGCGATCGTCGTGAAGGCGATCGCGGCGCGCCGCTTCGGGGTGTTCATTGGGAAGAAGGTTTCGGGGAAGATCGAGCTGCTGCGAAGGATTTCCTGCGCGACACTGCGTTCTTCTCGAGGCCGGGGACGAAGGTCTCGTACAGCGATCCCGGGTGCCAGAGCACCCAGCCGTCGTACCCCGAGTCGTATACCGCCCGCTTCTGCTCTTCGATCTCGTGCGCGCCATAGGGCGGCTTGCCGAGCGTGAAGGCCTGCAGCCAGGGACGCACGCGCTCCGTTCCCGCCAGGCCGAGCGCGATGTCGCGCTCGTGCGCCCGACTGATGGCTGCCTTCACTATCGCGTGCGGCTCCGCGTTCGGCCTCTCCACTCCGAAGGAGCCGCGCGGGTAGTGCGACGGGTAGACCATCGGCAGGAGCACGTCGGTCACAGGTGAGAGCTTCTCCCACTGCTGCCCCACCTCGAGCGCACCGGGCACTGTCGTGACGAGGCCGAAGATGTCGGCCGTGCAGCGCGCGCCGGCGCGGCGGATGCGAGGACACGCCTCCCTGAAGAAGTTCGCGAGCGCCTCGGGCTTCGAGACTCCGTTGGCATCGCGAAAGACCTGCGGCGGGAGACTCTTGTATGGCTCCGGGAACCGGATGTAATCGAACTGGATCTCTCGGAACCCGAGTCGAGCCAGCTCCTCGGCCACGCGTATGTTGTACTCCCAGATGGTCTTGTCATACGGATCGACCCAGGTGAGTCCATGCTTGTCGCGCCACGGTTGGCCATCGGGGCGCCGGATCACGTGCTCCGGGTTGTGCCGCGCGGCTACCGAGTCCTTGAACACGACGATCCGGGCGATGGTGAGGATACCATGTTTATCCAGCGTGTCCAGAAGCGCCTGGAGCCGCGGGACGCTCCCCGCGGTACCGGCGTTGCGCATCACGTTGGTATCGGCCGACTGGTAGTTGAGTCCAAACTCGTCCTTCATGTCGAGAACGAAGGCGTTGATCTCGGTGCTGTCGGCGATGGCGATGAGCCCGCGCATCCGCTTGGCGCTCTGCGCGGCCCAGCGGTTCACGTAGAGTCCGCGCACGATCCCCGGCGCGGGCGGCCCGACGCTGTCGACGCTCGGCGAGGGTACCGCGGCGGTCACGGAGATGGCGGTGTCGGGAGGAACGGTGGCCGCTGCGGCGGCGGATGTACCGGCGTCCTGCACACCGCCGCAGGCGGCCAGCGCCGCGACGAGGACGAAGATGCTTCTCATGCTGCCTTTTCTCGGGGGAAGGGGACGGAGAATATAAGAACGACCTGCGCTTCCGTCATAGTGGCAAACGACCCGGCGGCGCTTCCGTCACCAGCTATATTCTTTGCATGCGCGCGGGCGCCCCATCCATCTTGCTTCTCATCCTCGCTGCCGCGGGGTGCCGCACCGAAAGGGCCGCGCCGCCGCACGCCGAGTTACTCGTGGCAGCAGGCGACTCCACCTACTGGATCAGTACCGGCCCGAAGGGAATTCGCTCGCGCGGCTCGCCCATCCAGCTCGCCCGCTTCGGCGGGCGATTCCACGAGATCTACGTGGTGGATGACGACCGCTCGTATACCGATGCGGAGGTTGTCGCCCAGCAGGTCTGGCGCCGCGATCTCATAACCAACGACTCGGCACTCGTCTTCCGCGATACCACCATCCTCGGGCTGGAGAAGTGGTATGCCCGCGCTCACCCTGACGACCGCCGGCTCGATCCCGATGAATCGCTGGGCGACACGCCGCACGTCTCGGCCACCAGCCGCTTCGACGTGCTCGACCAGTTCGGTCCTTTCATGTCGTACGACTATAGCGCCGACCTGATCGTGACCGGCGGCGATGAATGGCACTACGCCAGGCGAGGCGTACTCGATCTTCGCGATGGCGGCGACGCATCGCTCGCCACACTCTTCGGTGACAGCGTGGCCCGCTCGCTCCGGAGGGAGGGGCCCGCCCTCTTCGACCAGGCGCTCGACTCGGTGCTCGCTTCCGACGACGCGCGCGCGCGCGAGGCCGCTGGCGCGATAGGCGACTTCGGCTTCGACAGCTCGAGCTTCGCCATCGTCTCGAGCGACGACGCGCCGGAGGTCGAGTTCGTGGCGCCCGGACATGGATCGCGCGCGGGCGGGCTGATCCTCCCGCTCCCGCCGATCCGCGTTCCCGATCCGAGCTGGTGGAGCGAGGTTCGGCGTTCGCTACCCGTCAGCACCGACACCACCGGCGAGAGCTGGCGCCACGATCACTTCCGGCTGGTGGCGCGCCTGAACGAGGCGCAGGACAGCGCGCGACTCACGCTCGTGGACAGCGCGGGCCGCGAGTGGTCGCTCGGCGTGACCGGCACACCGGTTCGCCGCGTCTACTGGCTGGATACTCCGCAGACCGACAGCACAACGTTCCGTGCCCTCGCTCGCGCCTTCGACGAGGCCGCACTCTACTCCGACGATGCACGCACAGCCATGACCGAACCAACCACCACCGATGCCCGGCTAGCCGCCAGAGGGGCCCGTCCCGTACGCGACTCCCAGCACGAAACGTCCGAGATCATGATGCCCCAGCACGCCAATATCCTGGGGCACGTGTTCGGCGGAGTGATCCTCTCGATGATGGACCGCACGGCGGCCGTCGCCGCCATCAGGCACGCGCGCGGCAATTGCGTTACAGTTTCGGTAGACCGCGTGGATTTTCGCGAGCCGATTCACGTGGGCGACCTCGTGATCATGAAGGCGAGCGTCAATTACGCTGGGCGCACATCGATGGAGATCGGCGTGCGGGTGGAGGCCGAGAACATGATAGACGGCGTACGCCGGCACACCAATTCCTGCTACCTCACTTTCGTCGCGATAGACCGCAACGGGCGCCCGATCGAGGTGCCGCAGGTGCTTCCCGAGACTCCCGCCGAGGAGCGGCGCTTCGCCGCAGCCATGGAACGCCGCCGTCGGCGGCTCGAGGAGCGCAACGCCGAGGGAGGATGACGAGCTGCCGCCGCACCCGGCGCCACTTGCCCCGCTACGTCGGCGCGAACAGCATTCCGGTATCATGAGGACGTCGTACACCGTAGAGCAGGCGAATCGCACGCTTCCACTGGTCAGCCGCATCGTGGACGACATCGTCACGCTCTACCCCAGGTGGCGTGATCGCGTGAGCGAGATCGAGATCAGGGCAGGAGGCGCCACGGTAGACGACCCGGATCCCCGGACCGTGGAGCTCGAGCGCGAGGCGCAGGAGATCGCTGCGGAGATTGACGGCTGCATCCGCGAGATTCGCGATCTGGGGATCGAATACCGGCTCCCACTCGATGCCGGACTCGTTGATTTCCCGGGCGAGCGCGAGGGGCGGCGTATATTTCTTTGCTGGCGGCTCGGCGAGACGGCCGTGGCGCACTGGCACGAAACCGACGCCGGTTACGCTGGGCGCCGGCCCATAGAAGACGAAATTTCCGACGTCGACACCATCCATCCCGAGAGGAGATGAGAACATTTCAATCGCCCGACGGCACCGTCTGGACCGTCGTGGTGACCAATCCCGGTTCCAGCAACGCCATGGTCGTCTTCAAGCACCCCGATGGGCGCACCGCACGCCGCGATCGCTACAACTGGTACCAGGCGAGGACGCCCGAAGCCCGCAACGTCACCAGCCGGCTCGACCCCAGGTCGGTGCTCGACGCCATCACCGAGCCGCAGATGGCGCTCCTCTTCCGGCGGTCGATGCTCATCTCCGCCGCCGACAATCCGCTCGGCATTCCGGTAACCAACTTCGCGGTCTGACGCAGGCCGGTAGCGGCCTGACGCGGTGCAAGCTCAACCCGCCTTCGCGTGGCTCTTCTCGTCCGCGAAGTGGACTTCGATCGAAGTGCCATCGCGCGCCGCCATCACGTTGTCGAACACCTCGCGCGCCTCGCGCACCAGCGAGGAAGTGTCGCGCGAGTAGCGCGCCGAGAAGTGCGTGAGCGCCAACTGCTTCACCCCCGCGCGCTGCGCCACGCGCGCCGCCTCACGCGCCGTCGAGTGCCCGGTCTCCACGGCGCGCGCTGCCTCCTCGTCGCCGAAGGTCGCCTCGTGCACCAGCAGGTCGGCATCGCGCGAGATCTCCACCGTCGTTTCGCTCGGCCGCGTGTCGCCAGAGAGCACGACCTTCCTCCCGGCGCGTGCCGGCCCCACCAGGACGTCCGGATGAATGACGCGGCCATCCGCCAGCGTCACCGCTTCTCCCTTGTGGATCTGTCCCCAGAGCGGACCCTCGGGAATTCCCAGCTCGCGTGCGAGGTCGGGGTTGAAGCGGCCGCGTCGCTCCTCCTCCACCAGCGCGTAGCCGAGCGCGTTCGCGCCGCGGTGATACGTGGCGAAAGGGATGATCTCGTAGCCCGCTCGTGCGACCCTGCTCTCCGCATCGAGCTCGATTATGTCTATCGGGAAACCGACACGGTCCACTCCGAAGTGCACCGCCTCGCGCAGCACTCGCTTCGTGCCGCGAGGGCCCCAGAGGCGCATCGTCTCCTTCCTTCCCTGCAGCGCCAGCGTTCGGAAAAGACCGATCACGCCGATCACGTGATCGCCGTGCAGGTGTGTGAAGAAGATGTCGTCGAGCGCGAAGGAGATCCCGTAGCGCATCATCTGCCGCTGGGTCCCCTCGCCGCAGTCGAACATCAGCGTCTCACCCTCGCGGATGAGCGCGATCGAGGAAACTCCCCGTTCCACGGTGGGACGGGCGGCGGAGGTACCGAGGAACCGTATAGTCAGCGACATGGGCCTGCAATATACCGGGAGAGGCGAGTCCGGAGCGACGGGCGCAGGCGATCGCCGTCGTCGGCGCCGAGCGTCTTCGCCGACGCGATTCGTGCCGCGCTGCCGACCTTCTCCGGATACGGCGCTAGCGGTACGTCTCGAAGAAGCCCTCTCCTTCGCCACGCACCTGCTGCCCGTCCACCACACCACTGAGCCGCGCCCTTCCCTTCATCTGCACGAAGTACGGGGTGGCGAGCATGCGCGCCGCGCGGGCCTCGCCGCGCTCGATGAGAGGGCCGCGCGTGTCCGTGGCGATCGCATCTTCGATGCTCAGCTCCACACGGATCGTGTCGCGCCCGCGCGCGTCGGCCAGCACGGCGCTCGATGGAACATGAATGGTGCGCCCACCTACCGTCACCGTTCGGCCGTCCACGTAGCTGATCTCGCGCGGCCTGAAGAGCGCGCGGAAGCCGAGCGAATCCACGAGGTAGAGGAAGAGGGGCGGCTGCGATCCCGCAGCGTCGGGCGGTTCCACTCGGCCGTAGAGCAGCGTGTAAGAGCCAACGCGCGTTGCACCCCACTCCCAGCGTACGCCGCGCCACACTCCCCAGTTGTGATCGTGGTACGACTGCGCCGATTGGTAGCGCTCGCAACTTCCCGACACGCAGATCGTGCCGCTCGCGTTCGCGCGAAGGCCTGGCACAGCGTACCCGGAAGTGAACTCGCCGCTCGCCAGCGTCGCACCGGGGAAGAGAGCACCCGGCACCGGCGTCACCACCAGGTCCACCTTCACCGTCGCAGAGCCGCCCTCCTCGCGCGCAAGCGCGTGGATCTCGTAGCTCGCGTTGCGCTCCACACCCGGCGCGCGGGCCGAGCTGTCGATCGGGAGGAGCTTCACCCTGGCGCCGCCCATCGTCAGATCCGGCGAATCGGTGGAGAAGCCGATGCTGTCGCTCGGAATGGTGGCGGCGAAGCGTCGCGTGCGGCCCCCGTGCGTGCGCAGCGTGATGGCAATCTGGCCGCCCCACTCACCGGCGCGGATGTCTCCGCCGATGATGTACGAGATGAACGCCCACCGCTGGTGGTCCGCCGAGAGAACGTTGAAGTAGTGCCACTCTCCCCAGCTCTCCGGATTCGCCAGCCCATCGGGCGGATAGTGGAAGTGATCCACTTCCGAGTAGAGCTGGTATGGCGAGGGCGCGATCCAGCGGCGATCGCCCGCATCGTCGCGCCACTCGCCCGCCGCGAGCGGCGGCACCGCGCCCAGCGCCTCGCTGCGCGAGGGAACCTCACCGGTAGCGAGGACGGCGTACTCGCTGCCATGTGCGCGCAGGTAGAGCAGCTTCCGCGTGATCTGCGGCGCTACCACTTTCACCGACCGCGAGAGCCGCGGTGAAGCGAGGAGCTGGCGGTAGATGAATCTGGCATTCTCGATCGAGAAGAAGAGGCCGCCCACGCCGCCCGTTTTCATCACCTCCACATCCATCCCCGAAGGGAGCACGGTGATCTCTCCTCCACCCACCAGCCGTTCGTCACGCGCCTGCGTGAGCAGCGCCTCGCCGATAGCGAGCAGCACGATCATCACGCCCACACCGAGCGCGTAGCCGAAGAGCAGAAAGAGCGACCGCCACGGCCTGCTCGCCAGGCTGCGCAGCGCGAGGAGTGCTATCACGCGCTCCCGGCCCAGGGCGGTGGCGAGCCTGCACGAGGCACGATGAAGCGCAGCGCCGCGTCGTCCTCGCCGATGATGCGCTTGGCCAGCTCCGCCTCCCCACCATCGTCGCGCACCCTGCGAGCGGGATCATCGAGCAGCTCCGCCGCCTCGGCACGCGTGAGTGTGGCAAGGTAGACGTCGGCCCAGGGACCGTAGTCGAAGCGCAGATACGCCGCGCGCGATGCGACTGCGCTCACCAGTGGATGGTCCGCACGGATGGGCACCGAAATGTCGGGGTGAAGTGCCGGCAAGGTGAGCGCCACGAGCGCCGCCTGCGCCCGATCGAGCGGATGCGGCTCCTCCTCGCGCGGGAAGCCGCTCTCGATTCGGTTGAGCTCATCGGAAGACACGTCGAGCGGCTCCCACTCGAGGAGCGCTCCGCGCGCTTCGGCGTGCCCCTCGGCGAGAAGGGCGCGGACGTCTTCGCGCTCGCGTCGTCCATCGAGCAGGTAGGCCACGAGCGTCTGCAGCGGCCACTCGGCCGCCACGACTTCCGTGCCATCACTCCTGCGACGGTACTGCACCCGTGTCGTCGTTCCCGGCTCGTACACGCGACACCTCTTGGTGAACGATAGCACCATCCTTCATGTGCACCACTCGTCGGGCGGCACTTGCAAGGTCCTCGTCGTGCGTCACCACGATCAGCGTGGTGCCGTCGGCGTTGAGCCGCTCGAAGAGAGCTATGATCTCTTCCCCCGTTCGCGCGTCGAGCTCTCCGGTCGGCTCGTCGGCCAGCAGGAGCGCCGGTCGGTTGGCCAGCGCCCGCGCTATGGCCACCCGCTGCTGCTCCCCGCCCGAGAGCTGCGTGGGACGATGCCGCTCGCGTCGCTCCAGCCCCACGTATCTCAGCAACTCCGAGGCCCGCGCGCGCCGATCGGCGCGCGATACCCCCGCTTCCGCCATCGGAAGCTCCACGTTCTCTCTGGCGGTTAGCACCGGGAGCAGGTAGAAGCGCTGAAAGACGAAGCCGATGTTGCGCAGCCGGAAGCCGGTCAGCTCGCGATCGCTCATCCGCTCGACCCTGCGTCCCGCGATTGTCAGCTCTCCTTCGTCAGGGGTATCTATCGCGCCGAGCAGGTTGAGCAGCGACGACTTCCCAGAGCCCGAAGGGCCCACGATCGCCAGATGCTCCCCCCTCTCCACCTCCAGCGACACACCTCGTACAGCATGCACCGCCTCGCCTCCCCTCCCGAGCTGGTAATCGCGCCGCAAGTTGCGTGCGCCGAGCAGCAGCGTCACGCCACGGCCTCCTCGTGCAGTGCCGTCGCGATGGGAAGCGTCGCCGCGCGCCACGACGGGTACACGCCGGCGGCGATTCCCACGGCCACCAGAAGTCCCAGCGCCGTCCATGCGGACCGCGGCTGGAAGAGGAAGAAGTCGATCGCCGCCGGGAGACCCGGGAATGCGGAGAGTATCGAATTGAGGTAGCGAGCGGTGACGAGGCCGAGGCCGAGACCGATCACGGCGCCCGCCAGACTTATCGCGAGCCCTTCGAGGAGGATCTGCTGCACCACGTGGACGCGCGATATCCCCATCGCGCGCATCACGGCGATCTCACCAACCCGCTCGTTCACGGATACGGTCACCAGAGTGGTCACGAGCAGGAAGCCCACGATCAGACTCACCGCGCCAAGGATGAAGCCGAGCTGCCGGAAGTAGCTCAGCCGTTCATCCACGCGCTGCATGGCCTCGGCGGTAGATATCGCATCCACGCGCGGAATGTTCTGCTGGATCCAGCGCCGCACTGCCTCCACATCCGCACCTTCCTTCAATCGCACCATGAAGAGCGATACTTCGTCGCTGCGTGCGCGGCCGGTCATGGACTGGAGAGTAGTTCTGCGCAACGCCGCAGCGCTCTGCTCACCAGCGAGATACAGGAAGCGCGCGCGCCCGCTCACCACCAGCCGCTGCTCGCCCGAGTAGGTACGAAGCTGCGGGTTGTAGCCGGCTGCAACTTCGAGCGTGTCACCGACACGTGCGCCCGCAGCCGTGAGAAAGGCGTCGTTCACGACCATCGCGTCGGGAGCGAGAGCGTCGTGCCCGGAAAGGAGCTCGTAGTCGCCCTGCACCGCGGGATCCACGCCGAGCGCGAAAGCAGTGATGCTCTCGGTGCCGCGTTCGACGTGCAGCTGGCCGCCGAGCACCGCGCTCACCGCGACAACGTCGGGATGCGCGCGCAGCTGGCGTGCGATCTCCGCCGCGCCGGGAATAGTCGCTTCGGTATCGAATGGGAGCGTACCGCGCGGAGACAACCGGAGCTGGAAGCCGCGCGCGAGAAGAAGCTCCCTGAACGACTCGCGGAGACCAGCCGAAAGCATGACCATGCAGAGAAGCATCGCGGCCGCCACCGCGACCCCCAGTACGGCCAGGAGCGTGCGCGCCCCATGGCGGCGCAGCGCGGCCATTGCGAGAAGAGCGCGCATCAGCGCCCGAGGAGCGTGAGCGGAGCGGTACGAACCAGACGGAGAGCCGCCAGCGCGCCTGCCACCACGCCGAGCACGAGAGACAGCAGCACCGAGAAGGCGACGATGTCCCCCGTGACAATGGAGAAGCGGAGCGGCGTTCGGTAGTACGCCTGGTAGTAGGAGTTGACGGCTGCGGACGTGAGCCACCCTATGACGACACCGAGCAAGCTCCCGAGTACCGAGACGAAGGCCGCCTCGATCACGACGGATCTGAACACCGTCCAGCGCGAGAGCCCGATGAGACGCAGCGCGCCGACGTCGCGCCTTCGCTCCTCCACCTTGAGCAGCAGAATGCAGAGGAGGAATACCGCGCTCGCCACGATGGTTATCACTCCTATCGCTCGGTGGAAGCGACTCACGACCTCGAAGGTGGTGGAGGTCTCGACCGCGATGTCACGCGAGCGGTACGCCTGGAACCCGAAGGCAGCATCGTTGATCGCATCGAGCGCGCGCTCGGTCGCCGCGCTGTCCGCGGTGCCAACGGCGAAACGATCTACCCGATCACCGTACCCGATGAGCCGCTCGAGTTGGTCGAGATGCAACCTCACCCTGTAGTCGTTGCGCGATATCTCGCTCGGATCCGCCCTTCGCTCGACGATCGCGCTGACGACCACGGTGTCTGCCAGCGGACCCGCTGCCACATCACCACCCACGCCGCCCGCTTCTTCCACCACCTCCGGCCGCCCACTCACCACCACCGTATCCCCCACCCTTATCCGCGCGTCCGCCGCCAGATCCGCCCCGATTGCAACCGTCCTCGTTTGCCCCTGAAGCGCGAAGATGAAGGGAAGCACGGAGAGTAGCATGAAACAGGAGGCAAGAGAGAACAGGAAGCAGTGACGGCGAGGGTTCAGGAGGCAGAGCGGGAGGTACAGGGTTCAGGAGGCAGGGTGGGTACTACAGGGTTCAGGAGGCAGGGTTCAGGAGGCAGGGTTCAGGAGGCAGGGTTCAGGGTCCAGGTACTGCTTCCGCGACGACCGTCGTTCCCGCGCAAGCGGGAATCCATTCTACCCGGCCGAACATGGGTCCCCGCTTTCGCGGAAATGACAGTTGTGTAGGTAGTTCCTGAACCCTGAACCCTGCCCCCTAAACCCTCAGTTTCTCCCTGCTTTCTGCTTCCGCTTACTCCATCGTCACCCGGAGCTTCGATGCGCTCTCGGAGAGGCGATTCACGGTCGTTTTCAATTCGGCGCGGGATTCGCCGAGGGTGAAGTCGGCTTTCTTCATCACCTTCGCTCCGCCCCACAGAAGGAGAGCACCGCCAATGATCTCGAGAGCGCCGGTTATGAGCGCGCCCGCCCATGCCTTCCCGATCAGAACGCTGCCTATCACCGCCGTGAGGAGAACGCTCAGGGCGACGAGCGCGAGGATGGCGATACCGAAGGCGAGCGCGAAGCGAATACCGCCCTGCACGGCATGATGGATACTCTCGCCGGTTTCCAGTCGTGCCAGGCGTACTTCGTTGTTCGCCAGGCGCTTCGAGTCGTCGGTGAGCCGGCCTATGAGATCACCGATCGTCGGTTCCGGCTCGATCCTTATTCCCTGTGTCGCCACTGCTGCTCTCCCGCGCTTCTCGATTTGCTACCGCTGACGTTGGTCGGTAGCGTGGACGCGCAAGGAACGTTCCCGGCGGCGACTTCCTGCCCGGTCCCGCCAGTCCGCCGCTACTCCACCCTCGGACCCGAGTGCGATGAGCCACCCTGGTCCAGCGTCACGCCGGTGGCGCGCCCGTGATCGAGATGGAAGCGTATCCGGATAGAGGGATCGATCTTCGCCGCGAATGTGAGATCGCCGGCATAGTAGATCGGGAACGGCTGCTGCCCTTCAGCCTGGCTCTGCATCCCGGTACTGTCGACGAAGAAGGTGACCAACATCTTCTTTGCGCCAAGGTCCACGTTGTACTTCCCCTGAACCGCGACACGCACGCTGTCAGGGAGCGGTACCTGCTTCGCGGCCTGAACCGGTTGAACGAGCGGAATTCCGAACACCGCACGCGCGATATTGGCCAGCAGCGCATCCGGATTGGTAGGCGTCGCGTTGGTGAGCACGGTGATCGAGAGACTATCGGCCGGGAAGTACGCGTTGGAGGTGATGAAGCCGTGGATCCCGCCGCCGTGCTCGATCATGATGTGCGATCCCACCGCGCTGCGCACGAGACCGAAGCCGTAGTGATTCAGCCCGGCGTTCCCCTCGGGCGTCGTCATCCTGGCGTACGAGGCGGGGCTCACAACTTTCCCCGTCGCGAGCAACCGGTTCCAACGGGCCAGATCGCCGACGGTGGAACAGAGCGCGCCGGCCGCGTACGGCTGCGACATGTCGATGTACGGCGCGTTGGTGAACTTCCCGTCATCGCGCTGGTAGCCCCTCGCCCTGTGGGGGACGAGCGGGGCGCGGTCGCAGTATAGCGTGTGCGTCAGGCCGAGCGGCTGAAACAAAGTGGAATCGAGATACTCCGCGTACGGCTTCCCCGTGACCTTCTCGAGGAGCATGCCGAGCACCACGTAGCCTGTGTTGTCGTAGCGCCAGCCGGTGCCGGGAGGAAAGTCCATCGGCTTGTTGCCGGTGAGCGCCACGAGGGTATCGGGCGACATGTGCTCGCCCCAGCGCTTCGCCCAGCTCTCGCCAAGATCGGTATAGCTCGGAATGCCGGAGGTGTGGTTCAGGAGCTGACGTACTTTCACCGGCCGCCACGCCTTCGGCAGGTCGGGAAGGTACATGCCGATCGAATCACCCAGGTGCACCGAGCCCTTTTCGACGAGCCGCATGACTGCTGCGGCCGTGAACTGCTTCGTGATGGAACCGATGCGATAGACCGTGGCCGGTGTCGCCGCTACGCCGTTTTCGAGGTCGGACTTCCCGTATCCCTCGTAGACCAGCGTGTCGCGACCCGCGCGAATCACCGCTATGGAGAGCCCCGGCGACTGCGGCTCCGCGAGGAACGCCTTCGCGAGCGAGTCCACTCGCGCCCTTACCTCCGCACGCGACGGCGCGGCCTGCGTGCCAGAGGACTCTCGCCCCTGCGCACTCGACCGCGCTGGTGCGACCGCCGCGGCGGTGACGCTGACGAGCGCTGTGGCGGCGAAGATCGTGCGGCGTGCTGGACGCATGACGGTGCTCGCTTGAAGTAGGTTGATTGTCGCCGGCAGGGCCGCGCCGGGCCGCGCTACACACTCGGGATTACGACCCCATCACCCTGAAGTTTCGATCATCACATGCGACGCCAGCGCCGGTCCTATCGCGTGCTCCACACCGTCCACGAGCAGGGCGAGCGGACCGCCGAACGGAGCGCGCGAGACGAGGACCACCTCGGCGCCCGGTATGAGCCCGACCTCGCCGAGGTAGCGAAGCCGTCTCGCGTCGTCGTCGCTCACACGCACCACACGACAGCGCTGACCGGGCGCCAGCTCGGCGATCGTGCCGAGGTGCGGTCCCTCGTCTATCTCGCCCCATCGCGTGGGGATCGGCGCACCGTGAGGATCCGTGGCCGGCTCGCCGATGGCAGCCGCCATCCGGTCTATCAACTCGTCGCTCGCCGCGTGCTCCAGACGCTCAGCCTCATCGTGCACCCTGTCCCATGGGTAGCCGAGTGCGTGCGTCAGATAGGCCTCGATCACCCGGTGGCGACGAATCGTGAGGAGTGCCACCCGCCGCCCCGCATCGGTGAGTCGTACACCGCGATAGCGTTCGTGCTCGAGGAGTCCCTGGTCGGCGAGCCGACGCACCATCCCGCTCACCGACGCCGGCGCGATGGACAACTGCTGAGCGATGTCGTTCGTCCCGGCAGCACCGCCGCGGCGCTCGATCTCATAGATAACCTTGAGGTAGTCTTCCACCGGCGCCGTGTAATCGCCGGTAGCGCGCCCCGTCATCATCGCGCCGGCCCTCCCGGCATGCGCGTCCCCACGTCCTTCGTCCCCCGCACCATCAGGACCGGCACCAGCGATCTATGCCTCACTGCCTCGGCCACGCTTCCGTAAACGAGATCGGAGAAGAAGCGATGACCGTGCGTGGACATCGCTATGAGGTCGCACCTCTCGCGCTCCGCCGCCGCCGCGATCTCTCGCGCCGGATCGCCAGTGGCTAGTATCGCATCCACCTCCAACCCGTCCGCCTCCAGCTCCGCCGCGACTCGATCCAGGTACTCGCGATCCACTCGCATCTCCTCACTCTCGCGCAGATGCAGATCGTCGAAGTAGCGCGCCGCCCATCCGTCGGCGACGTGGATGAGGATCACCGACGCGTGACACACACGCGATAGCCTGGCCACGTGCTCCAGTATCGCGGCGTCGTACGGTGAATGCTCGAGCGGGACCAGGATGCGCTTGTACACTTCAGCTCTTCATCAGGTGACGAAGCCGAGCAGGAGCCATGCGTTGAGGCCGGCGATCAGGAACGCGATGAGATACGCGAGCACCGCCAGCCATCGCGGATTGACGAACTCACCCATCTTGGTGCGGTCCGACGTGAAACGGACCAGCGGGAAGACCGCGAAGGAAAGCTGCATACTGAGTATGACCTGGCTCAAGACCAGCAGCTTCGCTGTTCCGCTTTCACCATACAATACTGCGACGATCGCCGCCGGCACCACGGCCACCATGCGGGTGATCAGCCGCCGAACCCACGGCCTGATTCGCAGGTGGAGGAACCCCTCCATCACGATCTGCCCGGCGAGTGTTCCGGTGAGTGTGGAGTTCTGGCCCGAGGCGAGAAGCGCGAGAGCAAATACCGCGCTCGCGCCCGTGACACCCAGCAGCGGCGTCAGGAGGTTGTAGGCATCCTGGATCTCCGCCACGCCGCTATACCCGGCTCTGTGGAAGGTGGCTGCGGCAACCACGAGAATCGCGCCGTTGATGAACAACGCGAAGGTCAGAGCCACGGTGGAATCGATGAAGGCGAAACGCACGGCCTCGCGCTTCCCCTCGGCGTCTTCCGCGTATCGTCGCGTCTGCACGATGGACGAATGCAGGTAGAGATTGTGCGGCATCACCGTAGCGCCGAGTATGCCGAGCGAGATGTAGAGCATCTCGGGATTATGCACGATCTCCGCGGAAGGAATGAAGCCCGCCGCCACGCCACCCCAATCGGGGCGCGATACCACCAGCTCGAAGAGGAAGCAGAGCCCCACGGTCGCCATCAGCACAATCACCAGCGCCTCGAGCATTCGGAATCCCTTGTGCTGCAGGTAGAGCACGATGAGGACGTCGAGCGTGGTTATGAGGACGCCCACCGCAACGGGGATGCCGAAGAGGAGGTTGAGTGCGATCGCCGAGCCGATGACCTCGGCGAGGTCGCACGCTGCGATCGCCAACTCGCAGATGAACCAGAGGAAGAGCGCTACCGGCTTCGAGTAGTGATCACGGCAGGCCTGCGCGAGGTCGCGTCCGGTGACGATGCCGAGCTTGGATGAGAGCCCTTGCAGGAGCACCGCCATCAGGTTGGCGAGCAGGATGACGAAGAGAAGGCGATAGCCGAACGCGGAGCCGCCCGCGAGGTCGGTGGCCCAGTTCCCCGGATCCATGTAGCCGACGGCCACCATGTACCCCGGACCCGCGAAGGCGAGAAGCTTGCGCCACCAGTTCCCCCCGCTCACGGGAACGGATCGGTAAGACTCCGCGAGACTCGGCGTGAGTCTGGGGCGGCGCCAGCCGATTTCAGGCGTCGCCGAGCTCGGTTCTCGCCCCGATGGAACGGAATCGCTGTTACGCAGTCGTTTTGCCGACATTTGGGCTGGAGTGAATTCGATACTGGGGCAAACTATTTCGATTTTTAGGACGTGCTAAATATGCGTGGCGTAGTGGCCGGCGTACAGGGGTGGCGCCTTTCCTGCGACCGCATCGGAGGTCACGAGGAGGGAGAATGGCGGGAAGAGACGGTACAATCGGTTTGCTGCTCGACGGCGCGGTCGCCGGAGCAGGGGCCACCTGGCTCATGGGGAAGGTGACGACGTACCTCTATCAGAAGGAGGATCCACGAGCGCGCAAGCGCGAGGAGAGCGTGCGGCAGGGTCGCACATCCTACGGAACGGCGGCGGAGAAGGCGGCCAGGCTGGCTGGGACGTCTCTCACCGACGACCAGCGCAAGCGCTACGGGAAGGCTATCCACTGGGCGCTCGGTGCCGGAGCGGGAGCTGCGTACGCTCTCCTGCGCGACCGCGCTCCGGCTGCGGCGGCCGCGGGCGGTCTCCTCTTCGGCGCCGCCTTCTTCCTGCTGATGGACGAGGGGCTGGTCTACGCGCTCGGCCTAACGCCTGGGCCGAGCGAGTTCCCCTGGCAGAGTCACGCCCGCGGCCTGGCGGGGCACCTGGCCTTCGGCGCCGTCACCGAGCGAGCACTCACGATGATGGAGGGCGCCGCCTAGAGCGACGTCGCTTGCGCGCCGGAGCGGGGGCTGCCTTCGGCTCGCTGGCTTTGCGCGGCGCATGCGCAGCGTCGCGTCCACCGCGTGCAGCCTGCCGATCGCCGCGTGAGTTCTGCCCTGCTTCGTGTGCCGCGCGCCGCTCCGCCTTCGCGGCCGCCCGGGCGCGATCCTCCGCCTTCTTCGCGCGGATCGCGGCGATGCGCTCGGCCAGCGGAATCTCGAGACGCATCGCGGGCCTGGCATCGTAGTCGAAGTCCGGCACCGTTACCCGCGGGAGGCGCTTCCCTATCGCACGCTCGATGGCCTTCAACTCGTTCTGCTCTTCCGGTGCCGCGAAGGTGAAAGCATCGCCCGTGGCCTCCGCTCGCCCCGTGCGCCCCACACGGTGGATGTAGTCTTCCGGCGCCACGGGCACGTCGAAGTTCACGACGTGGCCGAGTGCTTCCACGTCGATGCCGCGCGCGGCGATGTCGGTGGCTACCAGAACCGGGAACTCCCCGTTCTTGAAGCCCGCCAACGCTGCCGTGCGCTGTGCCTGCGAGCGATTGCCGTGGATGCGCTCGGCCCTCACGCCGCGGCTCGACAGGAACTCGGTGAGCCGGTTGGCGCGATGCTTCGTGCGAGTGAACACCAGTGCCTGCTTGATCTCGCCACGCTCCAGCAGGGTGAGGAAGAGCGATGCCTTCAGCTCCTGCTGAACAGGATACACCGCCTGCGTGATACCGACGGCCGGCTTCGAAACGCGTTCTATCTGGATCATCGCGGGATCGTGCAGCATCTCGCGCGTCAGCGCTACGATCGGCGCCGGCATCGTGGCGCTGAAGAAGAGAGTCTGCCGGCGTTCGGGAAGGCGACGCAGAATCTTCCTGATCTCCGGGAGGAAACCCATGTCGAGCATGCGATCGGCCTCGTCGAGCACGAGGAACTCGAGCGAGTCGAAGCTGGCGTACGGAAGCTTCATGTGATCGAGCAGGCGACCCGGGGTGGCGATGATCACGTCGACTCCACTGCGCAGAGCGTGCTCCTGCGGCCCCATCCCCACCCCGCCGAAGATCGCCGCGCCGGTGATCGGCGTGTGCACCGCCAGCTCGTTCAGATGCTCGAGTACCTGCGCCGCCAGCTCGCGGGTGGGTACCACCACCAGCGCACGCGTGGCGCCCCGGCGCCGCTCCATGAGCTGGTTCACGATCGGGAGAAGAAAAGCAGCGGTCTTGCCGCTACCCGTCATGGCACAGGCCAGGACGTCACGCCCGTCGAGTGCGGGCGGTATGGCGTCGTTCTGAATGGGGGTCGGGCGCGCGAAGCCCAGCTCCTTCAGCGCCTTGAGAAGACTTGGATGGAGATCGAGAGAGTTGAAAGACACCCGTTATCCTGATGCAGAGCGGAACAACATCGACGTGGGCGCGGTAGCACCCGTCGCGAAGCGAGACGCAATCTAACCTGCAACGACCGCGTGCGACGGTGCGTATTTCAGTGGTGCAACGGTCGGTATGCGCCAATGGCCGGTTCCGCCGGTATCAACGTATGGAGGCATTCGTGAATCTAAACGGCACAGCGAAGAGGGTCGCTGTACTTGCATTGCTGGGAACGGCGGGCGCCGCTGTCCTTGGTTTTACCAGCACCGGAGAGAGCGCGCAGGCCGCCGTGGGCGGCGCCGCAGACCCCGCGTCCTCCACGAGCCTCCGGACGCTCGCGGCCGCCCCGCGCCTGAAGGCGCAAAGGTACGTGGTGGCATCCGCCGGGAACGAGGCGCGCTACTTCGCCCGCGAACAACTGGCCGGCGTGAGCTTCCCCAACGACGCAATTGGAGTGACGAAGGGAGTGAGCGGCGCCGTGGTGATCGACGATGCCGGGAAGCTCGTCCCCGCCGAGTCGAAGATCGTGGTGGACGTGACGCAGTTGAAGAGCGATCGCGATCGGCGTGACGGCTACGTCCAGCGCCGCACCCTCGAGACGGAGAAGTACCCGAACGTGACGCTGGTGCCGAAGGAGATTACCGGCCTTACGGCGCCGCTCCCCGATTCCGGCAACGCCACTTTCCAGCTTCTGGGTGATCTCACCGTGAAGGGTGTCACCCGTCCCACCACCTGGCAGGTCAGCGCTCGCTTTCGCGGCGACACCGTCTCAGGCACCGCCAGCACCAGCTTCACCTTCGCCGACTTTCAGATGGACAAGCCCAGTGTATCCATCGTGCTGAGCGTGCAGGACACGTTGCATCTACAGTACGACTTCAGGTTGGTACCGGCAGGGGAGTAGGGCGGAGGAAGCAGGAAGCAGGAAGCAGGAAGCAGAAAGCAGGAAGCAGGAAGCAGAAAGCAGTGAACGGCTGGTAGGGCAAGAACTTTCCCCGAGAGTCGCTCACTGCTTTCTGCTTCCTGCTTTCTGCTTTCCCCCCATCTACTCCGTCCTTCTCATCCTCCGCACCAGCCAGACTACCGCGACTACGGGGAGAACGATGAAGACGAGGAACTTGAGGGCGTAGATCGCGAAGAGGCCCACCACGATCAGGAGGATGATCGGGAAGCCGAGAATCGCCATCGTGAGGAGAGGGCGGAGAGCGAAGAGGCGAAGAAGGGCTGCGATCATCAATTGCTCCGGCTTAGGTGTCCGGAATCACTACGTGGTGAGAGGGGGAGGAAGTTTCCGGCGAGCGGCCGGCTGCATTCGTGCAGCCGGCCGCTCGCCGCAGCTGCCGTCAACGTCTGGGCTGGCTCGAGGGAGGGACCATCCCCTTGATGCGCATGTAGGTGACAATGTTGCCGTAGTGCTCGTTGTCGTGTGTCGCATTCATCACGAGCACGTCGAGCTTCGACATTTCCTGGCCGAACATCTTCACCTTGCCCTGCACCTGCTGGTCGGTCTGTGCGTAGGCGCGCATGCAGTACTCGGACGATTTCTGGAGTGCTGCCACCAGATCGGCCTTGCTCTTGGCGGCCTTCTCTACGGCATCTTCGGCCGGCTGCGGCTCGCCGAGTGCGGCGGCACAGAACATCTGCTGCGAGCCGGCCACGTGGCCGATGAGCTCACCGAAGCTTCTCACCTCTGGCGTGGGCTTGAAGTCGTACTCCGAATCCGGGAACTGCTCCGCTGCCTTCTGGAGGTAGTTGGCGACGCTGTTCCAGGCATTTCCCGAAGCCGAGACCGCGAAGTTGGTGGCCGGCGGATCCTGGGGCGTCTGGGCCGACAACGGTGCCGCGCAAAGGAACACGAGGAGAAGCGCGATGCGAGACATGGTGCCTGGCTCCTGTCAGGTGGTTGCCACGAGCTTGCCGGGCTTGCGCGGGCGCGCTTCCGGAGATACGTGGGCCCGCGTACGGTGTGCCGTACGCGGGCTCCACAAGTATTAACCAGTAGCCTGGAGGCACGCCACCAGCGGGGGCCGCGTTAGGCCGACCAGCCTAACGCGGGCGGGGGCGTTAGGCTGGTCGGCCTAACGCTTTTTCTGCCCACCCCACGTGGTAATCCGAATTACCCCGTTTGCCGCGGCCGAGTCCGCAAAGAGCTTCCGCGCAGCGTCGCCTTTGACCACCTCGATGCTTACTATCTCACCGGGTGCGATACTCGTCAGCCTGCTGTTATCCACGCGGACCCCGTCGAGAAGCAGTACACCATTGAACGGCTCGCCCTTCATGGGCTGCAGGCGCCGCATCCGCACTTCGTGCGGAGCACCCGGAGTACCATCACCGAAGACGACGGTGTCCGCCGAGAGGGTCAGCGTATCCTCGACCACTACCGACGAGAGGCGCGTCTGCCTCTGCCCGGGAAATGCTGAAGCGATGTAGCCGGCGATCTCCATCGTGTCGGCCGCGCGCCTGGTCAGGATGCGCACTTCGCCGGCCTGCCGCTCACTCGCGCCACCCGCGGCGATCCTCTTCTTCAGAACTTCGACCGAGGCAATCGCCTCCGGCGCGAGCGAGTGCGCCTCCTCTGCGGTCGCCGCTCTGCCGTCTATCGTGTACGTGACCGCGCTGTCGGCCGTCCCCAGGAAGTACACCCGCTTCGCCGCGCCCTCGGCCGCAGCCACGTCCATCGAGTTCACCTCTTCGGAGGTTGGCAGCTTCGCATCACAGGCAAGTGCGACGAGCGCGAGGGAGCACGCGGCCAGAGCGAACCCGGAGATGCGCGCAAACTTCGGACGTCGTGAAGTCATGGCAATCAGCCTCCTTTCGAGGTGTGAGGAACCGTCGGCCAGCGCCGGCGCGCCAAGGTGCATACCGCCGGAGCAGCGGCCCGCCAGCTCTATGAGCAGCGCGCCGTAACTGCGCGGGGCGAACCCGCTGCGAACGATCCGGTCGTCGCAGTCGAGCTCCACCGCAAGGCGAAGACGCGAGAACATCCACCACATCGCGGGATGCCAGGCCACGAGCGCCACCGCCACGCACGCGACCGTGAGCAGAAGCGGATCGCGAGCACGCAGATGCTCCTCCTCGTGCGCGACTACCATGCGCTGCTCGGAATCGCGGCGCTGCAGGAGCCAGTTCGGGACCACGATTTCCGGCCGCACGAAGCCGACGACGGCGGGGCCCGCATTCGGTGCGAGTCGCACGCGCGTGCCGTGCAGGTTCGTCACCGGCCATGCGCGCTTCGCGCGCGTCAGGCGGCCATGTACGGTGAGGTAGACGAGGAATACCGCTACGCTCAGCACGCCCCAGAGCAGGGCGAGCGCCTGCTCGACTTTCGTGGGAGCGAGCCGTGCGGCAGTCGCGAAAGTATGAGCGATGCCGCCCTCGATGGCAGCGCGTGCTCGTCCAAACGAAGCAGCGACGCGATCATAGATCGTCTGAGGCGGCAGCTCGACGGAGACTGCGGTGCCTTCGACGCGAAGTGGCGATACTACCGATTCACTCCGCGATTGCCGCTGTGGCGCAAGCGCGATGAGAGCGATCGTGACCGCCATCGCGCCCACCCAGACCCAGCGCGTCGGCCTGGAAGCGATCCTGCAAACGCGGTCCAACGCGTACGCCGCCGACGCGACGAGCACGCCGACGAGCAGAGCGTACGCCATCCATGCGGCGGTCATTTCTCCTCCTTCAGCCGTTCGGCCAGAAGCCGGCGCATCCGCTCCAGCTCCTTCCGACTGAGTCCGCGGTCGGAGACGAACTGCGCGAACATCCGCTCGGCCGATCCCTGGAAGACGGCCTCGCGAATGCGCGCGAGCGCGCTCTCGCCGGCGCGCTCGGCTTCCACCGTGGGGAAATAGCGGTATGCCCTCCCCTCCGGCTCGTGTCGCACGTAGCCCTTCTCCTCGAGCGTCTGAAGCGCGGATAGGACCGATGTGTACGCCAGCTCTTCCGACAGCTCCTCGCGGACCTCTGACACGCTCCCCGAGCCCAGTCGCCAGAGGATGCTCATGACCTCGAGCTCGCGCGGTGGGAAGTAGATCTCGTCCATCCTCATGGTCTCCTGAATTGCCGCCGCAAGGCGGCGGGCTGCGTCCGGCCGGTGCTGCAGGCGGCCGGTCAATTACGGATCTTCCAGTAGAATATGATCCGCCACCGATTCTGTCAACTGCCTTTCCCGTAGAAACGCTGTCGGGTCTTCGGCTTCGAGCGGGCTCTACCATAACCTCGCCATGGTAGCACCCGCTCGAAGCCGAAGACCCGACAGCGCCGCTCACCTCGCTTCCCTGCAACAACTTCCCGGCCCCTTCCGTACATTCAGGTACAGCCCGCAGGGCGCGCTGCGCCCAATGTCAGTTCGTCAGCCCAGTCCATTATCGACACAGTGAAGTCAACTCTCTCCCGATATCCGAGCCGACGCATGATGGCGTCGCTCCCCGCCCTGTTCGTCGCGATCATCTCGATCGCGGCCGGCAAACTCCCCGCGCAGAACTCGGCCTCCACACACCGCGACTACACCGACGCCGACGTTCACTTCATGCAGGGCATGATCATTCACCATGCGCAGGCGGTGGTGATGTCCGATTGGGCTCCGTCGCACGGCGCCCGACCCGATCTCCAGGTGCTCTGTAAACGCATCGCCCTCTCCCAGCGCGACGAGATAAAGGTGATGCAGCAGTGGCTTCGCAAACGGAATCTCCCCGCGCCCGACCCGCTCCACATGCTGTCCGATGACAAGGGTCCCATCCACGACAGCAGCGAGATGGGGATGCCCGGGATGGACATGGACGACCATCCGATGCTGATGAAGGGGATGCTCACACCGGAGCAGATGCGGCAGCTCGACGCCGCGCACGACTCGACGTTCGACCGCCTCTACCTGACGGGGATGATCAGGCACCACGAAGGCGCCCTCGACATGGTTGCCAAACTCTTCGCCACTCCGGGCGCCGGGCAGCAGTCGGAAATCTTCGCTTTCGCTACGGACGTAGACGCCGGCCAGCGCGCGGAGATCGCGCGCATGGAGAAGATCCTCAACACGCTCAACACGGGACAGACCAGATGAAACGTTCGCACGTTCCTTCCCGCAGCTTCGCCGCCCTCTGCACGGCAGTGGGCGCCGCCTCGGCGCTGGCGCTCGTCGCGCCCACCGCGACGTACGCGCAGGCGCACACCGACGACCCGCGCGTTGGACTCAGGGCGGGCCTCTACGACGCGGCCACCGCGTCCAAGGGTCTCGACCTCGTGTCTACCGTGAAGAAGCCGAGCGTCTTCCACCCCGACGATCCGGGCGGGCTTACCTACGCCAACTCGGATCTCGCTTTCAAGGGGAACTATCTCTACCAGGGGAACTTCAGCGGAATCCAGATCTGGGACATCTCGAATCCGATGAAGCCGAAGCTCACCAAGGCCGATGTCTGCTTCACCGAGCAGGGCGACGTTTCAGTCTATCGCAATCTTCTCTTCGTCTCCGCGGAGAATGGAGGGAGTCGACTCGACTGTGGCACGCAGGGGATTCAGGACAGCGTGAGCAAGGAGCGGATGCTCGGCATTCGCATCTTCGACATCTCCAACCCGCTGCAGCCGAAGCAGGTCGCCGACGTGCAGACCTGTCGCGGCTCGCACACGCACACGCTGGTTCCCGACCCGAAGGATCCGAACACTGTCTACATCTACGTGTCCGGCCTCGCGCGCGTGCGCTCCGGCAGCGAGATGCCCGGTTGCGAGGGCGGCGACATCAGCGATCCCAACACCGCCCTCTTCCGCATCGAAGTCATCAAGGTGCCGGTTAACCATCCCCAGCAGGCGAAGATCGTCAGCTCGCCGCGCATCTTCAACGACCTCACTGCGCCGCCCACGCACGGCGTGGCGTACGCCGACACCGCCAACGGCGCCGGTGTGGAGTCTGCACGCCGTTTCCTCGCTCGGATAGGGCTTCCGGCCACCACGACCGCCGATGATTCCACTCGCGCGGCGCGCGCCCTCTCGGCGATCATGAACCACGATCCCGACTCCAGGGAATTCGAGGCAGCTAACGACACGCTCAAGGCGCTCGGTGTGGACCTCGGCATTCCGCCGCGCAGCCAGCGCAAGCGCAGCGGCCCGTCGCAGTGCCACGACATCACCGTTTATCCCGCGCTCGGCCTCGCTGCCGGCGCCTGCTCGGGTTACGGTCTCCTTCTCGACATCCGCGACCCCGAGCACCCGACGCGCATCCAGGCCGTGGCCGACTCCAACTTCTCCTTCTGGCATTCGGCGACTTTCAGCAACGACGGCTCAGCGCTCCTCTTCACCGACGAGTGGGGCGGCGGCACGCAGCCGAAGTGCCGCGCCACCGACCCGCTCGAGTGGGGAGCGGACGCGATCTTCACGCTGAAGGACGGCAAGCTCACCCAGGCGGGCTACTTCAAGATGCCAGCCGCGCAGACGCCCGAGGAGAACTGCGTCGCGCACAATGGGAACCTGGTTCCCGTTCCCGGCCGCACGATCATGGTGCAGGCCTGGTACCAGGGCGGCACCTCGGTATTCGATTGGACCGACCCGGCGCACCCGAAAGAGATCGCCTACTTCGACCGCGGCCCCATCGATTCCACGGAGATGGTGCTCGGCGGCTACTGGGGCAGCTACTACTACAACGGCTACATCTACGCTTCCGAGATCGCGCGCGGGCTCGACGTCTTCAAGCTGACGCCCACGGCGGATCTCACCCAGAACGAGATCGACGCCGCGAAGCTCGTCCACTTAGATGTGCTCAATCCACAGAGTCAGCCGAAGATCACCTGGCCCGCCGCCTTCCCCGTGGCGCGCGCCTACCTCGATCAGCTCGTGCGTGACAACGGTCTTTCGAAGGATCGCACCACCGCGATCGCGAAGGCGCTCGATACCGCCGAGAAAGCGAACGGGTCCGCGCGCTCCACGGCTCTCACGAAGCTGGCCAGTGAGCTGAGCAACGACGTCAACGGCGCGAGCGACGCGGAGCGCGTACGCGCGCTGCAGGACGTGGTGCAGCGGATGGCGAAGAGCTGAAATCCGTGCCGCGGCCCTCGGCCGCTACGGCGCATCACGAGAAGGGGCGCACCTATCGGTGCGCCCTTTCTCGCATCTCATCAACTCGCCGCCGGGAAGTACTTCGCGAACAGCTCGCGCGCGACTTCCAGCTCGTCGCCGCTCGGCTTCACCGGATAGCTGTCAGTCCGCTCGCACCACGCCTGCTCCCACGCGCACATGTCATCCACGTACGGCGCGCGGTCGAAGGGCGTGCCGTCCTCGATGGAAGTCCGCAGCCGCGCGATGAACTCCTCCCACCGCGGCAGATAGTAGTCGGCGAACATCCCCTGCCACTGCTTGTGCGCGTACAGGTTGAGGTCTTCCCACTGCCCTTCCGTGCAGCTCGTCCCCCACATGCTGATGAGGTTCCGTGCGTTCCACTCGTACAGTCGGCGCTCGGCGTCGTTGGTGCCCCAGCTCCTGGCCGCCTCCAGCCACGGCCCGAGCAGGAACTCGCGGCGTGTCCCCGCCAGCGCGTCGAGATCCGCGAGGAGGCCGACGATCTTCTCCTCCGCGCTCGCGAGTGTAGCGAGATCCTTTCGCACGAACGCGTCCTCCACGGTTCTCACGAGCGGGAGCCCGAGCTGGCCGAGCACCTGACGCGTGAGGTTGACCACGTCGTAGCGGAAGGTGTCGCCATGGCCCAGGCGTGGCGCCGCCTCCAGCAGCATGGCTACCGCGCGCACCACCTTCCCCTCGTCGTACGGCGCAACGGGATACGAACGGTAGTGCACGCCCTTCCTGTAGAAACCCGGCCGCTCCACGAGGAAGTTCCCGGTCTGCGCTGCCGTGCGATACACGGTGGCCAGCAGCATCTGCCATGCACGCCATGCGAGCGCGTTCGGCTCACCGTAGCGGCGATGCACGTACGAGTGAAGCCACGCTCCCACGGCCGGCGCGCGCCTGCGCCACACCATGTCGAGCACGAAGTCCGGGATGACCGGATTGTAGCCGATCCCCTCCATGGCCATCCCGATCCCCTCGAGGCGGCCACGGTAGGGACTCGCGATCGCCATCTGCAGATTGCGCGCGATCCCGGGGAGATCGCCGTGCGCGCTCACCTGATCACCGAAGTTGTAGAGCACGTTCCAGATCCACGGCTTCCCGTAGAATGCCTCGTGCTCCACCCATACCGGGTGCGCGTCGCCGTAGAGATCGAGCACCAGCAGTCCGCCGTCGGGTACACCGCCGAGAAGTGCGCGCGTCTGCGGTTCCTTCCAGAAGTGTGACTTGTAGAAGAGGAACCACGCCTGGAGCACCCATACCGCCTCCGGATCCGCCACGCGCATCGGCTCGTAGATCGCGCGCCCCATCGCTTCGAGGAAGGCGGGATCGTTCGTCGGTGGGTTGATCTCGTTGAAGGGATCGGCGGCGTAGTAGTGATCGGTGCCGTACAGCTCTCGCTGCCGCTCGATGAACGCGGTGCCGATCCTCAGAAAAAGTGGGTCGCGCGGATCGAGAAACCACGTTCCGCTGAATCCCGCGCACCAGTCGCCGGTCTGGTGGATGCTTGCCTCCGGGACGACCTGCGTGATGGACTCCGGCACGTGTCCGGTGAAGCCCTGCAGAACCGGTGTCATTCCCAGCTCGCGCTCGCGCGCGAGGATCCTGCGCTCCAGCTCGATGTGCTCCGCGATCCAGTGATCCGGGAGCGGACCGCCCAGTCGATCGATGTTGCCCATCCAGCCCCATGGAAGGTACGCGGGCCCCACGAGAAAGTGGCGGATCTGCTCATCACTGAAGCCGATGTCGCGGAGCACGAGCTGCCAGGTGGCTTCCTGGCCCGTGATAGCGAGCGGCAGGTTCACGCCCTTGAGCGCCATCCAGTCGATGAGCTTCTCCCAATCCTTCCACTTCCACCATGCCATGCTGTAGGCGAAGGTGCAGTAGTTCAGAAAGTAGCGATGCCGATACTGCGTGGTGACGCGCGCGCGTCGTCGCACCTTCGGAAGCGGGAGTGGCAGATCCATCGGCTCGAGCGGATTGCTCACGTTCATGCCTACCGTGCGCTCGATGTACCAGTTGAGAGCGGAGGCGATCGCGACTCCGCTGGAGCCACGCAGGATCACTCTCCCGCCGCGACTCTCCACCTCGAAGTTGTCGCGGCCGTCCACGTGCGGGATTTCCTCGAGCACGAAGTGGCTCGCCGCACTCGGAACGACGCGCGCAACCAGCGCCTCGGCGGCCTTCAACTGCTCCGACGCGGGTGTGGAAACCGGCATCGCGCGCACCCGCGCCCCCGTCACTGCCCCGTGTCGAAGAGGTCTCGATGTCTATGCGGTTGCGAGCGCAGATACTGATCCGGCGCTTTCACCCGCGCGCCGAAGTGCGCTGCCGCATGCCAGGGCCAGCGAGGATCGTAGAGTATCGCGCGCGCGAGCGCCACGAGATCGGCGTCGCCCGTACCCACTATGGCCTCCGCCTGGTCGTACTCGGTGATCAAACCCACAGCCACCACCGGCATACTCGTGGCTGCCTTCACGTCCCGCGCGAGCGGCACCTGATAGCTCGGCCCCACCGGAACGTGTTGCGCGGGCGTGAGCCCTCCGCTGGAAACGTGGATCGCAGCGCAGCCGCGCGCTTCGAGCGCCTGTGCGAAGGCCGCGCTCTGCTCCACGTCCCAGCCATCCTCCGCCCAATCGGTGCCGGAGATGCGTACGGACACGGGACGCTCGGCGGGAAAGACCTGGCGCACAGCGTCGAACACCTCCAGCGGAAAGCGCATCCGGTTCTCGAGAGAGCCGCCGTACTCGTCGTCGCGGCGATTGGAGAGCGGTGAGAGGAATTCATGCAGCAGGTAGCCGTGCGCGCCATGCAACTGCACCGCGTCGATACCTACCCGCGCCGCGCGCCGTGCGGAATCCGCGAAGGCATCACGCACGCGCGCGAGGCCTTCGCGATCGAGAGCCGTCGGCGCCAGACGCTCCGCATCGTACGGAATCGGCGATGGCGCCACTGTTTGCCAACCATGCTCCACGCCGGGCGGGATCTGCGCCCCGCCCTTCCACGGTACTTCGTTAGACGCCTTGCGTCCCGCGTGAGCGAGCTGGATGGCGATCGGCATCGCCGACCAGTGCCGCACGCTCTCCAGCGTGCGCGCCATCGCGGCTTCGTTCTCGTCGGACCAGAGACCCACATCCGCATAGGTGATCCGCCCTTCCGGGAGCACGGAGGTGGCCTCGATGGTGAGCAGCGCCGCACCCGAGAGCGCGAGATGGCCGAGGTGGATGACATGCCAATCGGTCATGCAGCCATCCACCGCCGAGTACTGGCACATCGGCGCGATGACGATGCGGTTGGTGAGCTCGAGGTCGCCCACCTGGAGCGGTGTGAAGAGCTTTGCCGCGCTCACGTCCCGAGTGCGCCGCGATCCACCGCGGCCTGCCGTGCGAGCGCCTCGCGCCAGTCTATTGCGGGCGCCACTTCAGCATCCTCGAGCGCCAGGCTCGCACTCGCCCGCTCCACCACCGGCGCGCCCATCTCCGGCGGGAGCGCGAGGCCGAACTCGAGCTCCGCACGACGGCAGAGGCGCTCCTCGCGCGCCAGGTCGCGATGCTCCGGGCTCACGCCCATCTCGCTCACTCTGGCGTGAATCCCCTCGTGTACTATCGACGACGCGACAGTTGCCGGCCCTATGTCGGTGCGAGCGAGGAAAGTCAGCTCCGTGAGCACCGTACGCTCGAGTGGCAAGTACGCGCCGCGGCAGGGGAAGCGCGCCACCTTTATGCGAAGAAGGTCGCGCCGCAGATGCGCGAGCCGCCACGGCTGATAGCGCTCGATGAGCGCCAGCGACTCATCGAGTCGGTGTAGCACCCGTGCCGTACTTATGTCGGGACGCGTGTTCTCCACGATCACCTCGAAGCCGCGGATCTCGTGTCTCTCCATGCCTCTCGCCTCCACTACGGCGCGCCTCAGGTGATCGCGCAGGCCGCCGAACAATCGTGTGAATGCCATTACTCGCTCCATCCGCAAACTAGCGCGCTCCCACACGCGCCCGCCGCCAGGCCGCGGGCGACATCCCCGTCTCGCGCTTGAACGCGCGGCTGAATGCCGCCTCCGAGTCGTAGCCGACACTGCTGCCTATGGCGGCAACCTTGCTCGAACTGTGCAGTAGTCGTTCCGCGGCGAGCTGCAGCCGCCAGCGCGCGAGATACGTCATGGGAGGTATACCCACGAGCTGAGTGAATCGTTCGACAAGCACCGTGCGCGACGATGATATCGCACGCGCCAGCTCCGCGAGCGTCCACGGATGGTGCGGCCGCTCGTGCAGCTTCACCAGCGCGGGACCCACTACGGGGTCCTCGAGCCCCACGAGCCATCCCGACGCGCGCGACGAAAGCCCCTCCACGTAGCGGCGCACCACCTCGATGAAGAGCAGCTCGGCCATCCGCGTGAGCATCGTCTCGCTTCCCAGGCGCCCGGCGCGCGATTCGTCTACCACCTGCCGCGGAAACTGGGAGAGCCACCCGCTCGCGACTCCTCTGGCGACGAGCTGCCGCGGGAGCGATGCGAGTAGCGGGTTGTAGGGACGTGTGTCGCACCCCAGAAAGCCGCATACGAATCTGGTACTGCACCCCTCGCGCGGCCCGAGCACCACGGTATCCGGATAACGAGCAGGCGCCGTGCCCACGCGCTGCAGATTCACACGCTCTCCCTCGACGCTCGACATGAAGTAGGGATCGCCGTGTGGAAAGACGATCACGTCGCCTGGCTGCAGGGCGGTCTGCGGCTTCCCGTCGAGGCCTCCCCACCCCGAGCCCTCGAGGAGGATGTGGTAGGAGATGAGGTGCTCGACATCCGGCAGTACGCGCGGCACGAGCTCGCATGCGGACGCGGCGGCCACCGACCAGGGCTCGGCCGCTTCCACGAGGTAGAAGAAAGCGCCGTTGAGGCGCACGGCGCGTAGCACGTCGGACAGTGGGTCCATGATTGACTAACCTTCACCGCGCACTCCCGCGGGACAAGAGCGCCGGCATGCGGCGCATCATCGAACCGGACTCGTGCAGTAGCGCCAGACGTAGCGGACGCTCGGACATGAGATCCGGATTTTCCGTCATTGGTGGTGGGGATGGGTGGCGGTAACGTGATGATTATCGAAACCATTCTCACGAACTACCGCACGAGGGAGATCAATATGGGAAACGGACACACCACATACCGTGCAGATCCGGGGCAGACAAGCGGCCTCGTCGCCACGCCCGATGGCACGCGTGAATCGCATGCGACTCCGGGAGCGGCGAGCGATCCGCTGACCGAGCGGTCGCTGAAGACGTGGAGCGCAGGCGCCTTCGATCGCATCGCTTCCGGCTACCGCGGCGAGGCGGAAGCGTTCGTTACCCGGCTGGCGCTCTCGGCCGGCCAGCGCGTCCTCGACGCCGCCTGCGGCAGCGGCAACCTCACGATCCCCGCCGCTCGCAGCGGGGCGAGCGTGACCGGCTTCGACCTCATTCCGGAGCTGCTCGCCGTTGCGGCATCGCGGGCCGAGAGCGAAGGCCTCGATATCACCTTCGACCAGGGCACGGTCGAAGAGCTACCCTATCCGGACGCAACCTTCGATGTCGTGACATCCATGTTCGGCGTGATGTTCGCCGCGCGTCCCGAGCGCGTCACGGCCGAGCTGGCGCGCGTAACGCGCAGTGGTGGTCGGTTGGCGCTCGCCACCTGGCCGCGCACTGGATTCATCGGACAGATGCTGGCGCTGCATGTCAAATACATGAGCGGCCCGGCGCCGGCGCCGAGCCCGCTCCTCTGGGGCGACGAGGCGGTGATTCGCGAGCGTCTCGCTTCCAGTGACTGGAACGTGACGGTCTCGCAGCGGCCGCTGACTTTCGACTTTCCATACTCGCCCGCCGGTACCGCGGAGCTCTTCTGCACGTCGTACGGACCCACGGTGCGACTCGTAGAGTCGCTGGACGAGGAGAAGCGCGCGCTCTTCACGAAGGAGCTGGCGGATCACTGGTCTTCGCGGCAGCGCGGGCGCGGCGACCGAACGATAGTGGACGCTGAATACGTGGAGGTAATCGCGACCAGGCGGTGAATTCACTGTCGGTGATTTCACCCGCGGCCATTTCGCCAACGGTGAAATCGCAAACCGCGATCGTCAACCAGGATAACGAACGGGGTGCGCTCGCTCAGCGCCCCGTTCGTGACCCGACGCTCGCGGGAACGGCCGGACCCGAGCCGGCACCCGTCCGCTCGATCGCGCCGGCGATCTCCTCGAGATCTTCGCTCGTCAGTTGCAGCCTGGCCGCCGAGACCCAGCCGTCAATCTGATCCGGACGTCGCGCGCCTGCTATCGCTCCTGTAACGCCCGGCCAGGCGAGTACCCACGCGATCGCCACCGCCGAGACCGTCGTGTCGCGCCGCGCGGCGATAGGACGCAGCGCATCGCGCAGTGCGAGACTCTTCTCGAGATTCGGCGACTGGAAGCGCGGCGAGCGGCGACGCCAGTCGTCTTCCGGCAGGCTGGCCAGGCGCTCGGCGCTGAAGCTGTCGGTGAGAAGTCCCGACTGCATCGGGCTGTAGCAGATGACGCCCGTGCCGTGCTCTCGGCACCACGGGATCTCACGCTCGGCGACATCGCGACGGATGAGCGAGAAGGGCGGCTGCAGCGAATCCACATGGCGAACCTTCTCGCACCGCTCGAGCAGCTCGACGTCGAAGTTGGAAACGCCACACCAACGCACCTTGCCCTCTTCGATCAACCGCGCCACCTCGCCCCAAGAGTCTTCGATGGGAGTGCCGATCTCATCGGGCCAGTGGAACTGGTAGAGGTCTATGCGCTCCACACCCAATCTGCGGAGCGACGCCTCGCACTCGCGCCGGATGGACTCCGGCGTGAGAACGCGTCGCGATCCGGCGCTCGGATTGCGCTCATCCCACACGATCCCGCACTTCGTGAAGATGTACGGCCGCTCTCCCTCTGGAGTGTCGCGCAGGAAGCGGCCTATAACCTCTTCGGCATGACCGAGTCCGTACGCGGGAGCCGTATCTATCCAGTCGAGACCCAGCTCTACCGCGTGGCGCAGAGTGTTCAGCGACGCCTCGTCATCCTGCGGTCCCCAGTTCATGAGGCCACCCGCGCCACCGATGGCCCAGGTACCCATGCCTATGCGGGAGATGCGCGGTCCGTCGCTGCCGAGTGTGCTCGTTGGTAGTGATGTCTTCATGAATGCTGTCGCTTTCTCGTGAGTGCGTAGCTGGCCGAAGTGGCTCGAAGCGTGCCGCCGCGGCCGCGCTCGAGGGAAGATGGGAACGCTACGCGTCCCGGGAAAGGAGCCCCGCCGGACGCGACGAGGAGCGCGCTTCCCGGTACATTGTGGAAGTATGATCGATGTCGGCGGTGGACGGGCCATGGAAGTCGGCGACGAACTTCTCCGGGGTTGGGATCCGACTCCGGGCATCGTGTCCGTCTACGCGACCAGCGATGGACGTGCTACCGTCTGGCGTCGCGTACCGGGGAGCGGAGAGCTGCTTCGCGAGAGCGATCGCTTTCGTCCGTGGCTTCTCCTCGAGCACATCGATGACCTGCGCCATCTCGGTGACCGCCTCGTGCACGACCCCCGGGAGAGCGCCGACGAGGCGCGGAGCGGGGAGCGCCGTGTGGTGCATTACCGCGAGCTCGACGGTCCGGGCGCGCTGCGCTATCTGGCGAGTGCGGACGACGGCCGCATGTTGGCCGACGCTGTTCTTCGTGGCGCGAGCGAGCGGCTCGGCACGCGGATCGAGCACATCGGCGACCTCGCACGCGACAGCATCCTCGCGCTCCCGCCCGAAGAACAGTATCTGGTGGCGACCGGCCGCACCTATTTCCGCGACCTTCCCTTCGACGAGCTGCATCGACTGCAGTTCGATCTCGAGACGACGGGACTCGACGCGCGGCGCGACCGCATCTTCATGATCTCGATTCGCCATCACGGCGGCGAGACCGAGGTGCTCGAGGCGGCCGGCGATGGCGACGCCGCCGAAGCGGATCTGATCCGGCAGCTCATGGAGCGCGTGCGAATCGCGGACCCCGACGTGATCGAGAACCACAACCTGCAGGGGTTCGATCTACCATTCCTCGACCGGCGCGCGCGCAAGCTCGGCGTACCGCTGGCGCTCGGCCGCGTGAAGGGCGCGCGACTTGGCGTTCGCGCGGCGCGGCGTGGCGTGCGCGCCAGAACGATCTACGGCGACGAGGACGACGCCCGGCGCCTCCGCTTCGTGGCGCCTGGGCGTGAGCTGATAGACACGCTCGATGCCGTGCGCCGCTACGACTTCTCCGTGCGTGATCTGCCAGGACACGGCCTCAAGGCCGTGGCGCGCCATCTGGGCATCGCCGCGCCCGACCGCGAGTACGTTCCCGGCCACCTGGTCTACACCACCTGGCGCACCGACCCCGAGCGCGTACGACGCTACGCCACCGATGACGTGGAGGAAGTGGCGGCGCTCTCGCGCATGCTCGGCGGCGCGTCGTACGCGCTGGCGCAGATGGTACCGCGGCGCTACGAGCGGCTCGCCGACGCGGGTGCCGCGACCGGCGTGATAGACCCGCTGCTCGTGCGAGCGTATCTGCGGGCGGGGATGGCGCTCCCCGCGCACGAGGCAAGTGATGGTACTCCGCACAGCGGTGCTGCCCTGCATCTCTTCGCTACCGGAGTCGCGCATCGCGTGGTGAAGGCCGACGTGGCGAGTCTGTACCCCTCACTCATGCGCTCGTATCGCATCGGGCCCTCGCGCGACCGGCTCGGGGCTTTACTCGCTCTCGTGGATGCGCTCGTGGAGCGCCGGCTCGATGCCAAGGCCCGGGCGCGAGAGGCCGCTCCGGGATCGGCCGAGCGCCATACCTTCGAGGGAGTGTCAGCCGCGCTCAAGATCGTGGTGAACTCCGCTTACGGGTATCTCGCGGCCGGAGGGCTAACACGCTTCGCCGATGTGCACGCGGCCAACGAGGTGACGCGACGCGGGCGCGACGTGCTCACGCTGATGTGCCGCGAGCTGGCCGCACGCGGAGTGACGCTGCTCGAAGCCGACACCGATGGCGTGTACTTCGCCGTTCCCGAAAAGTGGACCGAAGCCGATGAACGGCGCGCGGTGGCCGAGGTGGATGCGCTCCTCCCCGAGCTGGTACAACTCGAGCTCGACGGTCGCTACGCGGCGATGCTCTCGCACGAGCCGAAGAACTACGCGCTGCTCGGTTACGACGGCTCGCTCCTGCTGCGCGGTGTGGCGTTCAGGTCGAGCCGCTCGGAACCCTTCGGCGAGCGATTTCTGAGGGAGGCGATCGGGCGGCTGCTGGTGGGCGATGTTCCCGGCGTACGCGAAGTCTACCTCGCGACTATCGGGCTGCTTCGTTCACGCTCGCTGTCCACTTACGACCTGTCGCAGCGCGTCCGGCTGAGCAAGTCGCCCGCCGAATACCTCGCCTCGCGCGAGCGGCGGAGGGAGCTGTCGTACGAGGCGCTGCTGTCGGCGGGGCAAGACCGCTGGGAGGTAGGCGACCGCGTGCGCGTGTATCGGAAGCAGAACGGCGAGGGCGGGCTAGTGGAAGATGGGGATGAGGACCCGCGTAACTACGACGTGGACTATTACGTGCGGCTCCTGCGCGCGAGCTACGTGCAGCGGCTGGCGCGTGCGTTCACGCCGGCGGACTTCGAAACCCTGTTCGCGGATCCGGATCAGCTCTCGATCTTCACGCCCCCCATCGAGTCCATAGGAAGCATCCTCACGCATCACTCGCCCACCTTCAATACGATCTTCCCGATATGATCTCCGGATTCCATGCGTCTGTGCGCATCGCCCGACCTGTCGAGCGGGAAGACCGAGTCGATCACCGGCCAGCAGCGCCCCGCCGCGAGCGCCGGCCACACTCGCTCGCGTAGCGACTCCGCGATCGCGGCCTTCTCGGCGCCGGTTCGCGGCCTGAGTAGGGAGCCGGTGACCACTGCCCGCTTCGCGACGATGGAATTCAGGGCAACCTGCTCCACCCTGGCGCCGCCGATGAACGCGATGATCACCAATCGGCCATCCATCGCGAGGGACGCGATGTTCCGGGCGAAGTACGACGCGCCGATGATGTCCAGAATCACATCCACACCGCGCCCGTCGGTGTAGTTGCGCACGACCTCCACGAAATCCTGCTCGCGGTAGTTGATCGCTTCACCGCCGAGCTCGTGGATCACCGCGCACTTCGCATCGCTGCCGGCTGTGGCAAGCGCCTCGATCCCGAATTCCCTGCAGAGCACGAGTGCCGTGGTGCCGATGCCGCTGGTGCCTCCGTGGATCAGCACGGTGTCGCCACGTGCTGCGCCACCCAGCTCGAAGAGATTCGCCCAGACGGTGAAGTAAGTCTCGGGGAGCGCGGCTGCGTGGACGGCGTCCATGCCAGCGGGGATGTGAAGCGTCTGCCCCGCTGGCACGACGCAGTACTCGGCGTAGCCGCCACCGTTCGTCAGGGCACAGACCCGGTCTCCGACAACGAAGCCGTCCACGCCCTCGCCCAACTCCGCGATCTCGCCAGCGACCTCGAGCCCGATCACCGGGCTCGCTCCCGGCGGCAGCGGGTAGCGCCCCATCCGTTGGAGGACATCGGCACGGTTGACACCCGCCGCCTCGACGCGAATGACGACCTCTCCGCTCGCCGCCCGTGGCCTGGTCGCTTCGCGCGGCACCAGAACATCCGGGCCGCCGGCGCCAGTCGTCCCGATCTCGATCACGGGACCGTGCACCCGCGCGCTCGAGGCAACTTCAGCGCGACTTGCGGCCGAGCAGATCGAAGATCTTGCCGAATCCCTGCCGCTCTGTCGCCCGCAGCAGTTCCAGCTCGCCGGCATCCAGCCAGGTGCCGTGCCCCGCGGGGCACACGTCTACCTTCACCTGGTCAATGTCGCGCTCCTCCAGCTCGGCGCCGCACTTCGGGCAGCGCATCAACCACTCTTCGCGTGCCGAGTCGCGCCGCGCGCGCTCCACTTCGGCGCGCTCGGCGTCCAGCTTCTCGCGCTGCGACTTGATGAGTTCTGCGTCGAGCTTGCGGAAGTACTCTTCCTCGTTGCGACTTGGCTTCTCGTCGATCGGCATACGAACCTCACAGGTCGGCGGAGCGTGTCACGGCGGATGGGTTCCGCGCGTGCGGATGCGCAACATAAAAGGCCGCGCTCGAAACGGCTACGAGCGCGGCCCGACCAACGTAGCAAGACCCGCCGTGGCCGTACGGCGCCACGACGGGTACCGCCGCCTGCTTACCGAGGCGCCGACATCTTCTTCCACTGCCCCGGCAGCAACTCGCCCCAATCCTTCGGCATGCGCAGGGTCGCCACATCATCCGAGAGCGGTTCCGAGATGCTGATCTTGAACTTGCCGGTCGCGTTGGGCTGCATGGAACCGACCGCAAGCGTGTAGACTCCGGGCACCCACATGTCCCACGTCGTCGAGATGCTGTCGGCAAGCGCAGAGTTGCTGGTATTGTCGCAATCGCTGTAGTAGGTGTCGCACCAGGCATCGAAGCCGGGACCGGCCAACATCATTCCGGGAGCGAAGTCATCGGATTGGACGGTGATCCTGCGGCGCGATGAGCCATCGTAGTGGATGGTGTAGAGCGCGACGTGCGAAGGAGTACGCGTCCACTCACTATTGGCGTAGACCCACGAGAAGTACGGCTCCTCGATCGTGCAGTCGTCCTCGTTCAGGGACGCGGTATCGTTCGCGTAGGCGCCCTGGATATCGATTACCCTCGGCTTGCACTCACGCGCCGTGAGCGTGTAGTCGAACTGATCATCGAGATTCCTGCTGAATACGCGCAGCGAGTACGTACCGGTCTTCGGCGCCACGAAGAAGATCTGGCCAGGTGCGCCATCTTCCCAGTTGTCCGGATCCTGGACCGCCATGTATAGCGACGCGCTGTCGCCGACGAGGACGCTCGCGCTCGCAAGACCAAGCGATCTGGATGCGGCGGCATCGCCGTCCACGCTGAAGAGGTAGCCCTTCCCCTTCTCCACCGTGACGTTGTACGACTCGAAGTGGACGGAATCTTCCCACCAGTACCAGTCGTACATGGAGCACGAGCTGGCGCCGATGTCTCCGGTCTTCGTGTCACCGACCTTCATGGAGCCCACGGTGCAGTTCTGAGCATCGGGGCCAACCGGACTGAGCTCGTCGCTCGAGCAGGCACCCGCTACAAGGGCAAGCGCGCCAACGTATAGCAGCTTCCGCATTAATTAATCCTTTCCAATGATTAGTGGAGATCCGAGCGGGCGCGCGGGGTTGCGTGGCTCGCCGGCAGTTGACACGCGTGTGCGTGCACCAGTCATCACGGCGTGAGGAATCGGAGCCATGCCCCGTATCCCGCCCATCGTAACGACAACCGGGAAAGGACGAACGCGGCAAACAAGCGTAACTACGAGCGGCTAGCCTCGACTAGCGCGGTGTTGGCTCGAGGATGGCGTAGCCGGCGAATCTGCCGAGCGCCTCGCGCCGGAGCCAGCCGAAGAGCCGCATGATCACGCGCGCCCTTCGCGGCAACGGTAGGCGACGACCAAGGCGCGCGCCTTCGTGAGGGAGGTAGCGCATCTCCCGCACGCTCCAACCGTGCTCGGCGAAGAAGGCGAACCAATCGTCCGGCCTGAACCTGAAGCGTGCCTCTTGCATGAGACGATTCAGGCCAGCGCGCTCGCGGTAGGCGAGGCCCTCCTTCGACACATAGTCCACGATCCATCCATGGACGTGCGCGAGCGAGCGGAGATCATCCGCGACCGATGCCACCTGCGCAACTTCGAGGTAGAGGATTACTCCTTCGGTGAGCACGAGGATGCGCGATGCCCGGGCGTCGAGGCGCAAAAGCAGCTCGCGCCGCGCAGCTGCGTCGGAGAGATCGAGACCCATGCGCTCGAGTCTGCAACGCGGCGCTTCTCCGGCGAGCCGCTCGCTCTTGAAGGCGATGATGTCGGGGTAGTCCACCTCGATCCACGTGAGGTCGCTGGGGAGATCGAGGCGGTACGGACGCGTGTCCAGGCCTGCACCCAGACAGAGAACCATGTCCACGCCGCGCGCGATTGAAGAAGTGATGAAGTCGTCGATGATCACCGTCCGAATCGCGACGTTCCAGCGAACCATCGGACCGAACGGGAAGCTCTCGGTGATGGCCCTGCCCTTTTCACCCGAGAGTCGCTCGGCGAGCGGGTCGTGGAAAAGTGCGTCCGGCCGCGCCGACTCTACCGCGCGGCAATAGGCGACGAGAAACGCAGTGTCGGAGACGTGCTCGATCGAATAGGTGGACATGCTGAGAACGATACAGCGTCCGAATTCGAGCGCGCCATACCACGACGCCCCGGGCGAATCGCCCGGGGCGTCAGTAGCGTCGGTACATACCTCATGAGGTGGTCCTGCAAGAGCGGCAGCGAGCGGGCCGGGAAAGCTCCCCGATGCTCGACACGTCACCGCCCCGCGTTCTTCTGCGGGTTCTCCGTACGCAGATAGCGCCCCTTGGCTGCCTCATAGACTTTCACGCTCACTACAACACCTGGACGCCGCGCATCGATCACCCGGGCGTGCACCTCGTTCCCCTTGCTTGGCCGGTAGAGCACCCAACTACCAGCGGGAGCATTGGCCATGGCGGTGTTGCAACTCTCGGCTTTCGCCTGACGGCCGGGCGGCCTGCCAGGGAACCACACGCGACACTTCCCCGGCGGCGGGAGGTGGCCAGGCGGGACATCGAGCGACTTGCCCGGCGATTCGGCGGAGGGTGAAGTGGAGCTGGTCTGGACACGCTGGTCTCCGCTGATCACCGGCCCGGTCCGTGTACCGGAGGAGATGGTGGATGAACAAGCGGTAGCAGTCCAGGCCAGCGCGACCAGCACGAGCAGGCGCGTGGCGCCCGCGGACGCAGTATGACGCCTCATTCGGTGCTCCAGGAGAGGGTGAGGCGGCCAATGCGGACGCACGTACGCCAGCGCACTTGCATGCACGGGCACGCGGAGCAGCACCCCGCGTAGCGCGCGTACGCTGAGCATCGGCCGTCACTGCATGGACGCGCCAACCCCTCTCCTGGTCAACCATCGCTATTGGCACGAAGCCACGGCACTCATGCATATCGGTCCCTGCGCAAGACGACTCTCGCGAATGCCATCGGCACCAAGCCTCACCTCTGGCTCGGCGTCCCCGAGCATCATGCCGCAGCGATGCACTCTATTTCGACTCGTGCGTCCAGCGCCAGTCCGTTCACCGCCACCGCCGTGCGCGCGGGACGCTTCCCCTCCGGGAAGAAGGGCGCGTACACCTCGTTCATTGCCGCCCACTCACTCATGTCGGCCAGAAATACGGTGCACTTCAGCACGCGGTCGAAGCCCGAGCCGGCCTTCCGCAGCTCCGCGCCGATGTTCTCCATCGCCTGCCGCGTCTCGGCCTGGATGCCGCCTGCGGCGAGCTTGCCGGTGCTGTCGGTGCCGAGCTTGCCGGCGAGGAAGAGCAGGCCGCTTGCACGCACCGCTGGCGAGAACGGCCGGCTCGCGGCTTCCGGTGCGACGAGGAACTCCGGCCCGCTGCGAACGGTGGAGCAACCGACGATCGAAGCGCCCGCTACTATTGCGATGAGGGCTCGGTGCACGATGTACTGCATGGGGGCTCTCGGAAAAGGTGAATGTGGCTGGATCGAACATGCCAAGATCGCAGCGGCCGGTATTCGAACGCGAGCGTGTCGGGCGCCCGCTGGTGGACCGAGGAGCCACTCCTTCAGAGCCTACCCGCGCCCCCTTCGCAGCGCGCGCAGTACGCCCCACGCGAGTCCCAGGAAAAATCCACCCGGGCCGGTGATGAAGATACCGAGGAGCGGACCCTGATTGGCGCCGGGCGCGAAGATCATCGGCCCGAAGAAGCCCAGCGCGAAACCCACAGCGCCGAACAGCAGCGCCCAGCCGACCGCGCTGTCTACCATCGGGCGATAGCGGCCACCGCTCGCGTAACGGAAGATGGCCACCCCGGCGAGAAGCAGAAGGAGAAAGGTACCCATCGAGCTATCCTCGGCTGCGGCGCATCATCGCGCCTTCGTTCGTGGGACAACATCGAAGCTGCTCTCTATGAACGACCGGGCTGCGTCTCGCGTTACGCGCCGGAAGGGCGCGACTCTACATTGCCGCGCCGAATGTGTCGCACGATCTCGGATCACCCGACTGGAAGCCGCGGCTGAACCACTGCATCCGCTGCTCGGATGTCCCGTGCGTGAAGGAGTCGGCATCCACCGTGCCGGTGCTCATGCGCTGAAGACGGTCGTCGCCCACCGCCGCCGCAGCGTTGAGCCCTTCCTGCGCATCTCCCGGATCGAGCTTGTTGCGCTGAGCGGCCGAGTGGCCCCACACTCCAGCGTAGCAATCGGCCTGCAGTTCCATCCGTACCGAGAGCGCGTTGGCCTGCGAAGGATTTCTCCGCGATGCCGCGCGCACTTTCGCGTCGGTGCCGAGGATCGCCTGCACGTTGTGGCCGATCTCGTGCGCCAGCACGTACGCCTGCGCGAAATCACCGGGGGCGCCGAACCTCTGGCGCAGCTCGTCGTAGAAACCGAGGTCCACGTACAGCTTGTGATCGGCGGGACAATAGAAAGGCCCCGTGGCCGCCTGCCCCACGCCGCAACCTGTCTGCGTCACGTCGCGGTAGAGGACCAGCTTCGCGTGCTGGTACGGCACGCCGTAGGTCTTGGGAAGGAGCTGGTCCCACATGCCCTGATCATCATCCAGCACGAAGGAGACGAACGAGACGAGTTGCTCCTCCTCCGGTGAGGACTGCACCGGAGCCGCGCTGCCATCCGCCGCTGGCGCAGCTCCCGTGTCGACACCGCCCCCCAGGAGCGAGAAAAAATCCTGATGGAAGATGAGGCTGAGCACCAGCAGCACCAGCGCGCCGCCCAACCCGACATGGATGCCGCGGCCGCCTAATCCTATTCCACGAGATTGACCTCGGCGGTCTTCGAGATCGGAGCTTCTTCCTCCGGGTGTCCAACGCATGACTCCTCCAAGAGTTGTCTGGATCCCTGCCTTTGCGGCGATGGCACGAGGCACGAGGCAAAAGCCGGTCCTGCCGACCCCGCCGAGCAGCTCTCAACGCAAACAGGGGGCCGCAGCGCACGTCGGAATTCCGGCGCGATCAACGCTTGCGGCTACCCCTTCACCGCTCCTGCAGTGAGCCCCTGCACTATTCGCCGCTGGAAGATGAGCACCATGGCCGCCACCGGCACCGTCGCCACGACAGCCGCGGCCAGAATCTCGCCCCAGGGCACCTGATACTGGCCACGGAAGAGCGCAATCGCGACCGGCACCGTCTGTCTGTCCGGCCCTACCGTGAACGACAGCGCGAAGAGAAACTCGTTCCATGAATAAATGAACGTGAGGATCGCCGTGGTCGCCACGCCAGGAACGCTCAGAGGGAGAAGTACCTTCACGAAACTCTGCCACCGGCTCGCACCATCCACCAACGCCGCCTCCTCCAGATCCGGAGGGAGTTGGCGGAAGTAGCCCACCAGGAGCCATACCGTGAGCGGCATCGCGAAGGTGAGATACGGGAGTATGAGCCCGGGATACGTGTTGATCAGCCCGAGCGCGCGCAACATGAGATACAGCGGACTCACGATGGAGATCTGCGGGAACATCGACACGGCGAGGATGAAGCCGAGTATGAGTCCCTTCCCCCTGAAGCGGAGCCGCGCGAGCGCGTAGGCGGCCAGCGACCCGACCACTACGCAGAAAATCGTCGTGCACCCCGCAACGATTATCGAGTTGCGTATTGGCACCCAGAAGTGCCGCGTCGTGAAGAGCGCGCGATAGTGATCGAGGATGATGGTGCGCGGCCAGAGCGACGGCTCGCGGAAGAGCGTGGCCTCGGGCGTGAATGACGCGACGATCGCCCAGTAGAGCGGGAAGGCGATGAGCAGCACGAGCACCGCCAACCCGATCCAGCCCAGGATGCTCGAGGTGCTCGGCCTCTTCCGCACGGGCGCATCGGCCTGGCTCTCCGCCGGCGAGCGATCCACCTCACCGGTTCTCGTGGGACGAAGATCGACGCTCACCGTTCGACCCCCGTGGCGCTCCCCGCGCCTAGCCCCTTGATGTAGACCAGCGCGAGCCCGAAGGTGATGAGGAAGATCACCACCGATATAGCGGCCCCGTAACCGAACTGCAGGTTCTGCAGCAGCGCGTTGAAGGCGTAGAGCGCGATCGGTTCGGTGGATGTCCCCGGTCCGCCGCCGGTGAGCACGTAAATGAGGTCGAACACTCGGAATGCATCGAGCGTCCTGAAAATCAGTACGAGAAGGATCGCGGGCTTGAGAAGCGGTATCGTGATCCTGGTCAGCTGCCGCCACGCGCTCGCACCATCCACAGCCGCTGCCTCGTAGAGCGCCGAGTCGATGTTCTGCAAACCAGCCAGCAGGAGGAGTGCAACGAAGGGCGTCGTCTTCCATACGTCGGCCAGGATGATGGGCACCCAGGCGGTGGCCGCGTGCACGAACCAGACGATCGGCTCGTCGATGATGCCGACGTCCAGAAGCAGCGCGTTGGCGATCCCCGCCTGCGAGTCGAACAGGAAGCGCCAGAGCAGCGCCGCGACGACGGTGGGTATGGCCCATGGGACGAGCACCGCCACGCGAACGATCCCCCGTCCGCGGAAGGCGCGGTTCATCGCGAGGGCGAAGATGAGACCGAGTACGAGCTCGAGTGAGACGCTGACCACGGTGAACACCGCGGTGTGGCCGAGCGCGCCCCAGAAGCGTGCGTCATGGATGATGCGCGCGTAATTACCGAGCCCCACGAAGGGCTGCCCGAGCCAGGGCAGGCGCAGATCGTGTCTGTGCAGCGACTCCCACACTGTCCAGCCGAGCGGGAAGATCGCCACTAACGCTATGACGATTGTCGCCGGTGACACGAGCAGCCGCGCGAGGCGAACGTCCGACTCGTTGCGCGCGCTCATTGCGACACCTCTCGCTCGTCGAGTCCCGAGTCCCTTATCACGGCGTTCATCTGCCGCGCGGCCTCGTGCAGCGCATCCGCGGGCGATGTCTGACCGGTGAGCGCACGATGCAGTTGTATCTGCAGCAGTCCGGAGAGTTCCGTGTAGATCGGAGTCACCGGACGCGGGACCGCGCTCTCGATCGCAGTGCGGACCTGGGCGATCGGTACGGCGAGCGCCTTCGCCAGCCGCGGATCGTCGTAGAGCGCCTTCCTGGTGGGATAGTCGCCGGTCGCCGCCGCACGCTCGAGCTGCTGCTCCGGCGCTGTGAGATACTGCACGAGCTCCCAGGCGATCTCCGGGTGCTCACTGTACGAGTTGATCGCGAGCTCGGCGCCACCCAGCGCGGTGGTGGGATGGCCGCCCTCGGCGGCTGGCATCGTGGCAACAGCGAATTTTCCCGCCACGCGCGACTGCGAGCTGTCGGAGAGCAGCGAGTAGGCGTACGGCCAGTTGCGCATGAAAACGGCGTTCCCGTTCTGGAAGGCGAAGCGCGTCTCCTCCTCGTGCCAGGTGAGCACCTCGGGCGGAGCTATGTGGCTCGAGGTGATCTCGTCGCGCATGAAGGTGAGTGCGCGGATGGCATCCGGCGAGTCCACCACGACCTTGCCGCTGTCGTTCATGATCTCCGCGCCGAACGCGCCGAGGTATTCCACGAACGTGGTGATCAGCCCTTCGTAGCGCGCACCTTGCCAGACGAAGCCGTAGGGAGGGCCGCCCGGCGCGCGCATCGCTCGCTCCGCCTGCTGCACCAGCTCGTTCATCGAGCGCGGCGCGTGGTCGAGTAGATCGGTACGCCAGTAAAGGAGTCCGACACCCACATACCAGGGAATCGCGTAGAGTTTGCCGTCCCAGATGTTCGCCTCGATGGCCGCCGGGAAGAAGTCGCTGCGCACGGGAGAGTACTGCTCGAGCGAACGGATCCACCCCGCAGCCGCGAACTCCGACGTCCAGATCACGTCGAGCTCCATGACGTCCGGATCTCCAACGTGTGCGTTGAGCCACTGGACGAAGAGTTGGTGGCGCTGGGTCGCATCGTCCGGGCTCGGCTGCACGCGCACCACGATCGCCGGATGCAACTTCGCGAACCGCTCGATCTGCCTGCGGACCGTCTCACCCTGCGACCCCACCGCGCTCCCCGAATACGTGATTACCGGTCGCGTGTCCTTCTCACCACCGCAGGCGGTGACGAGGACGGCGAGCGACAGGGCCAGCGCGCTCGCCCACGTGCGCCGCGGCAGGCTCGGCATCGGAAGAAGCATGCTTGTGATTAGGCGCCCGGCGCGCGACCTGTCAACCGCCGATCGCTTGCGGAAACAGGGCACCTTGCTCCACCGTAGGGCCATGCGAGACCCGGACGAAGGAGCGGACAGGATGCAGACGGCCACGGCGGACACGGAGTTCGTCGCTTTTCAGCGTGCTCTCGCGGGCGAGTACTCGCTCGAGCGCGAGCTCGGTCGCGGGGGGATGGGGATCGTTTACCTCGCGCGCGATGTGCAACTCGACAGACAGGTGGCGATCAAGGTGCTGCCTACCTCACTCGCGTCGCGCGCAGGCCTCCGCGAGCGCTTCATGCGCGAGGCGCGCACCGCCGCGGGGCTCTCGCATCCGAACATCGTCCCGATCCACCGTGTAGGCGAGGCGGGCGAGTTCGTCTTCTTCGTCATGACCTACATAGACGGGGAATCGCTCGGCCAGCGACTGCGCGAGCGCGGCCCACTCACGCCGGCGGCCGCCGCGAAGCTGCTCCGCGAAGTCGCGTGGGCGCTCGCGTACGCGCACGGACGTGGGGTGGTACACCGCGACGTCAAGCCCGACAACATCCTCATCGAGCGGGAGACCGGCCGCGCGCTCGTCACCGATTTCGGGATTGCGCAGATCGTGAGCATCGCCACGCTCGACGACGCATCCCATGGCTCGGTGACCGAGCCTGGACAGGTCATGGGCACAGCGCACTTCATGAGTCCCGAGCAGGCGGCGAACGATCCTGTCGATGGCCGCAGCGACCTTTATTCGCTCGGCGTGGTGGGCTTCCTCGCGCTTTCCGGACGTCTCCCCTTCCACGCGTCATCGGTGCCGGCGCTTCTGGCGAAGCAGCTCACCGAGGTGCCTCCGCCTCTCGCCAGGGAAGCGTCCGTGGTCCCCGAGCGGCTGGCGCGAGCGGTAGACCGCTGTCTGCGCAAGGACCGCGACGAGCGCTTCTCCAGCGGCGAGGCGCTCGCCGAGGCGCTGGAGCCGGCCGCCGTGGCCCAACGCCAGCTCCCGACGCCGCTCAAAGTCTGGCTGCAGGCGCAGAACCCGCTGCGCCCGGCGTACCTCGCGTGGAGCTCGATGTGCGGGCTCCTCGGCACCATCCAACTGGTCGAGATGATCGCGAATCCGACGCATCACGTGTCCGGCCGCGGTACGATCGAGCCATTTCTCCTCGCGCTCCTGCCGGTAATACCGTCCGCGATCTTCCACCTGCGACAGACGTATCGAGTGCTGCGAGCGGGCTACTCGCTCTCCGATCTGCGATACGCGCTCTCCCGCCGGCGCGCGGAGCGCCAGGAAGAGCTCTCGTTCGAACTGGAAGAGGAGCTTGCCCTTCCGCTACGCGTTCTTCGCGTCGCGACCTACGCGACCATACCGGCATTCGCGGCGTGGGTGGCCGGGTGTATCAACATGGGCGTGTTCGGTCCCGGCGTGCACGATGTGCCGCAGTGGGCGGGGACCATCACTGGGATCCTCTTCTTCGCGATCCCCGGTACTTTCGCCGCCAGCACCGCGCTCGGAGTTCCGCTCCTCCCGAAACGTCTCTCGACCGCGATCTCGCTTGGCACACTCCGAACCCGCTTCTGGAACAGCCGTCTCGGAGCGTGGACCGCGAAGGCGCTCGGCGGAAACCGGCGCGGCACGCCGGACCAGTTGGTTGACAAACCCACCGAGATGGTGCTGGGCACCGCCGCGAGCGAGCTGTTCGCCGCTCTCCCCAAGGCGTACCGCGAACAACTCAGCGAACTCCCTGGTGTCGTGCAGCGACTGGAGGAGCGCGCCACTCTCCTTCGCAAGCGGATAGAGGAAACTGCGGCGATCGTAGCGCGCGCCCGCGGCGAGCGCCCCACATCCGCCCTCCTCGCCGCCGCGAAGCCGAGCGCGCCAGTTCCGGCCACGGACAGCCACGCTGGCGGAAGCTCACTCGCAGATCGTCAGACGTCGGCCGTGGAGCGCCTGGTCGCGAGCCACGATCACCTGAAGCGCGACCTCGGCCGCACGGTCGCCACTCTGGAATCCATCCGGCTCGACCTCCTCCGCATCCACGGCGGCGCGAGCGACCTCGAGCCTCTCACCACCCTCCTCGATGCCGCCGGCAACGTAGAGCGCGAGCTCGGCTTCATACTCGACGCCCAGGAGGAGGTGAGGGGGATCGGGGCGCCCCACGAAGGCCGCCTCGGCGACGCGATCGCGACGCCGGCGTAGAGGGGCTCCCTTCTTACTCAGTCCTTATACGGATAATCCGGGTCCGAGAGTCGCTCGGCGCGGGCAGCGGCTTCGGGGCCGGCTATCTCGCGGGCGAGCTCGCGGAGCATGGTGCTGAGGTGCGATCCGTAGCGGAGGAGACTGGCGGCGCGGGTGCGTCGATCGAGGAGGAAGGCGAGGATCGGCTTGTCGGCCTTCTGAGCGTTGCAGCCGGGGCAGCACAGGACCAGGTTGTCGCGCCTGTCGTAGGCGGTCCGCCCGCGGCGCGGGGTCACATGGTCGAGTGTGATGAAGTCAGCGTTGATCCGGCTCTCGCAATAGGCGCACACGGGACCGTGGCGACCGAGAAGCCACTCTCGCGTCTCTGTGTACGCGGTGCGGCTCGTGGGGAGCGAGGTATGTCGGCTTGGCTGCGAAGCTGTCCTGCTACTGCGCCGTCTCCGGCGTGAGGCCCTCGATGGCCTCTCTGATGTCGATTTATCTGTCATACAATGAATGAAATATAACCCCCTGGGTATGACTTCGCACATGGCAGGGGGTCACACGCTACCTCCACGGCTCATCTGCCGAAGGACCGTAGATCGAGGGGACCTTCCCGCCGGCCATCCGGAGGTACACCGAGAGCTGGCCGCGATGGTGGATCTGGTCGGAAAGCATCGACCACAGGAAAGTGTAGGTGGGGATATCTCCCATCTTGTTCGGGCCCACGAAGAATTGCACGGTGCCGGCGTAGTCTGATTCGCCCGCGCTGCGCAGCCGGTCCAGGAGTCGCGCGTGCTGCTCCTGAAAAGCCTCGAGCACCTTCTCCCAGGAGCCAGGGGGCGACGGGAAGCCGCTTCCAACCACCGATTCGCCTTTGATGGCGAGGAGCATCATCCGCTCCTCGAGCACGAAGGTCCAGGCGAGCTGGAGCGCGGCGTTCGAGCGCTCGTGCGGCCGGAAGTCGGACTGCTCGGCGGGGAAGGCGCGGAGGACCTTGAGCGTGGTGGCGTGCTCGCGCTCGTACGCCTCGGGGAACATCTCCTTCGCCGACTGCGCCGGTGAAGCGGCTGCCACCGTCGTGGAACCGCCAGCATCGACATGCCCCACGAGCGAGAAGTGCGGGTTCTCGATCAGACCGATGACGTTCCCGAATGGGTCGGCGACGCTCGCCACCCTGATCCCCTCCCCCACGTCGTGCGCGGGCGAGAGCAGCTTCGCACCCGCGCTCTCGAAGCGCGCGACCTCGTCCTCCAGCGAATTCACCCCCCAGTAGGTGACGCTCCCGCCCGGGCCGGCGCTTCCCGACTCGGGGTCGGGATCGAGCCCCAGCTCGTAGCCGCCGATGTTGAAGCCCACGTAGAACGGCTCATCGAAGTACGGCTGCGAGCCGAACGCCTTCGAGTAGAATTCCTTCGCGCGCGCGAGGTCGGGGACGTGGAGGATGTTAGTGCGGAGGCCGAGTGGCATGTGGTGCACCTGGGCTTACGAGGACGATTCGCGAACGCGCTCCGGCAAGCAGTTGTATCGCGCTCGTCCGGAGGGCGCTTCGCCCGCCGCCGGGCGGCGCGGGGACACTATATAAACACCGCTGTGCGAAGTTCGCCACCACAGCGCAGGAGTTCCGCTAGCGCAGCGTGTAGAGATACGCGGCCATGTCGCGCGCCATCTGCTCGGTAACACCGAGATTGGGCATCGCGGTTCCCGGCTCGATGGACTCGGGTGCCTGGATCCACCTGATGAGGTTGTCCGCGGTGTTCGACGCCTCGCCCGCTATGAAGCTGCGCCGGGCGAAGTGCGTGAGTGGAGGCCCGACCAAGCCGTTCGCGCCCCGCACGCCGGGTACGGTGTGGCACGCGCCGCATCCGTACGCGTGTATCGCCTGCTTACCGGCGTCCGGATTCCCACCTGGAACCGCGCGAGGCAGGTCGCCGTCGTGACACCCCGACAGCACCAGCGCGCACGTCACGAGCACGGCGCCGGCAATCCTCGCACTCAGACTGTCTCCCCTCGCTCCTCGAGCCATGCTCAGCTCCTCCATGGCTTCAGCCACATGGCGACCAGCTCAACGCGATGCCGAGACCATTGAGCACAATGGCGAACAGGAAGACCGCGCTCACGATCAGCCCAGCGTACGCCATGAAGCGCACGCGAACGAGCACCGCGTCGGCGTTGCCGTTCCCCTCTCTCGATTTCCGGAAGCTCCTCACCGCGATCACCACCGAAAGCGCGACAAGCAGCACCGATGCTATCACCCAGATCCCGCCGAACCACCTCGCGCCGGTTGCCTCGGGCGGTACGGCCGGCGGGAGGAAGCCCGTGTAACATCCCTGCGCCGACACCGGGTAGAGCACGACCTCGCTGAGTGACCAGAGCACCGGCCCCGCGAAGAGCGGTATCCAGAGCGCCACGAGCCCCACCGGCTCATCTCTCCGCGCGGCGATCACAGTGGCCGCCAGTGCTGGGCGCTCATCGTCACCAGACCCTCGGTGAGATGTAGATGGTGAGAAACAGAACCACCCACACGAATCCCACGAAGTGCCAGTACGCGGCGACATTCTTCACGGCCAACGGACGCCGGCTGTCGATTCGATTCACGAAGGCGCGGAAGAGCAACTCCACTATCATGAGCAGCCCGAGCGTCACGTGCGCGAAGTGAAAGCCGGTGAGCGTGTAGAAGAGCGAGGAGTACGCGTTCGTGGCCGGAGTGAAGTGCTGATGACTCCACTCCGTTGCCTCGATGATGAGAAACGCGATCCCCATCAGCAGCACGGCGCCCAGAAGATAGCCGAAGAGAGCCTTTCGTCCGCGCCTCACCACGCGCTCGGCGAACCACATCGGCGCACTGCTCAGTACCAGGATGATCGTGTTGATCACCGCCAGCTTCAGCTCGGGCGCGCCGTTGGGCGGCCACTGCGAGTGCCGCGATCCCAGGTAGTAGTACGCGAAGAACAGATAGGCGAAGAGCGTCGCCTCGGTGAGGATGAAGAAAGTCATCCCCCACCAGGCCGTCGATGCCGTGCCCCCGACACCGACGGGGAGATCGTCCACCGGTACGCCGGCTATCCGATCCACCGGTACGCTTTGGCGCTCGACGCTGGCTGTGGCCATGACTCAGCCCTCCACCATGGCGCGGCTCGGCCAGAGCCAGCCGTGAACTCCAAAGAGCGTCAGGATCCCGCCAGCGAGGGCGAGCCCCCAGACGGACGTCACCAACCCGTAGAACATCGCCAGCAGCGCGAGCGACACTATGAACGGCCAGGGCGAATCCTCAGGCATCCTGAGGATCGCCACCGGCTCTCCATCCAGCGTCGACGTCAGCAGCGTCTCCTTGCCATGCTCTTCGAGCGTGGGCCCTTCGTGGATCGAGCTCCGCCGCCCCATCCCCAGCCGCTCCTCCCAGAGCGGATCGCGACTCCCGATCGTGGGGATCACGGCGAAGTTGTACGCAGGCGGCGGCGAGCTGGTGGCCCATTCCAGCGAGCTCGCATCCCACGGGTTGTCGCCGGCCGGCGCGCCGTAGCGCAGACTCCAGAAGAAGTTGATCACGAAAAGCAGCACCCCGATCGCGAAGATGTAGGAGCCGATGCTCGTGATCAGATTCACAGTGTCCCACCCGACGCCGGCCGGATAGGTGTAGATGCGGCGCGGCATTCCCAGCAGCCCGCTGATGTGCATCGGGAAGAAGCCGAGATTGAACGAGACGAACATCACCCAGAAGTTCCACTTCCCCAGCCGCTCGCTCATCATCTTCCCCGTCATCTTGGGCAGCCAGTAGTAGAACGCCGCTATGACGGGGAAGAGGTTGATGCCTATCAGCACGTAGTGGATGTGCGCCACCACGAAGTAGGTGTCGGTGATCGTCCAGTCGAATGGCGTGGCGGCCGTGACCACACCCGAGACGCCGCCGATCACGAAAAGGAAGATGAAGCCGAGCGCGAATAGCATCGACGTGGTCAGTACCACCCGGCCCTGCCAGATAGTCGTGAGCCACACGAAAATGGATATCGCGCTCGGGATCACCACCGTCATGCTCGCCGCGCTGAAGAAGCTCATCGCCATTGGCGGGAGCCCGGTGGCGAACATGTGGTGCACCCACACGCCGAAGCCGATGACGCCCGTCATCACCACGCCGAGCGCGTTCCATGAATAGCCAACGATCGGCCGCCGCGCGAAGGTGGGAATGATCATCGAGACGAAACTCAGCGCCGGCAGCACCACGATGTAGACCCACGGATGGCCGAAGATCCAGAAGAGATGCTGCCAGAGGATCGCGCTCCCACCGCCGGTGGGATCGAAGAAGTGCGTGCCGAACTTCCGGTCCAGGTACAGGAACACACATGCGACCGAGAGCGACGGCAGGGCGAAGATGATCGAGAACGACGCCGTCAGCGTGCCATACATGAAGAGCGGCAGCCGCCCCAGCGACATCCCCGGCGCGCGCAGCTTGAACGCCGTCACGATGAAGTTGATCGAGCCCACGGTCCCCGAGATCGTGAGGAAGATCAGCGCCAGCGTATAGAAGTCCATGTTGATCCCGGGCGCATAGAGGCGCTCGGTGAGCGGCGCATAGGCGAACCAGCCGCGATCCGGACCGAGCCCCACTGCGTACCCGGTGTACAGGAACACCCCGGAGAGGAGGAAGCACCAGTAGCTGAAGGCGTTCATGCGCGGGTACGCCATGTCGCGCGAGCCGATCATGAGCGGAAAGAAGTAATTGCTGAAGCCCGAGAGAATCGGGAAGGCGTACCAGAAGATCATGGTCAGCCCATGCATCGTGAAGAGCTGATTGTACGCCTCGGGCGAGAGAAGATGCTCGTTGGAGTGGATCAGCTGCGCGCGGATCACCGCCGCTTCCAGACCGCCGATGAGGAGGAAGACGAAAGCGGTCACGAGGTAGCGCTTCCCGATCACCTTGTGATCCACGCTCGCGAGCGTGCTGTACAAGCTCCTGGGCGGCTCCCAGGCGGCGTCGAGGCGCTCTGCTAGGGTCGCCACGTTCTCCTCCGCATCAGCGCAGTGTCTCCAGGTATGTCACGACTGCATGCAGTTCGTTTGGCTCGAGATCTATGCGCGGCATGTCGACGCCCGGCTTGATGCTCGGCGCGTTGACTACCCACCCGGCGATATTGCCGCGGTTATTGGTGAGCTCACCGGCCGCGATCGTCTCCCTGCTCGCCACATGAGTCAGATCAGGGCCTACGGCGCCCTTCGCGTCCGTGCCGCGCACGGTATGGCAGAGTGCACACGTCTGCATGAACCGCTGCAGCCCCTGCGCCGCCTCGCCGCCCTGCGGGATGGCGGCCGGCTGTGCCTGCGAGGCGAGCCAGCGGCGGAACTTGTCTGCACTTTCCGCGGTCACGTACACCGCCATGTTGCTGTGCTGCAATCCACAGTACTCGGCGCACTGCCCGCGATAGCGGCCGGCCGAGTCCGCGCGAATCCAGAATTGATTTCGGCGTCCCGGTATCACGTCGATCTTCCCGTGCAGCCGAGGGACCCAGAAACTGTGAATCACGTCGGCGGACGCAACATCCAGACGCACCGGAACGCCGACGGGGATGTGCAGCTCGTTCGCCGTGGTGAAGCCCTCGGATGCATCGGTGCGCGGATAGCGTGCCTCCCACCACCACCGGTGCCCCACTATTTCGATAGTCAGCGCGGGGCGCTCGCCCGGACTCACGGTCTCGCCCATCACCACCATCGAGTACGCGAAGGTACCGAGCAGCGTGAGGCCGGTGAGCACCACACCGATGATTATCCACTTCGTTTTCGGAGGAGTGTCGATGAGCGGCGTGTTGGCCAGCGTGCTGCCGCGGTGACGCACCGCCGGGACCAGCAGTAGAATCCCGATTATCAGCATCACGAGCAGGCTGATAGCGAGGAGCCACCAGCCGAGTGTGGCGAGAGTGTGCGCGGGCCGGCTCGCGGGACGCAGCATCGACGGCGCATCGCTGCATGCCGCCACCAGCGCCGCCAGAGGGAGCCACACGAGCCAGGTGCGCTCGCGACCTGCGTGGCCGCCGTGCGCACTCACTTTCCCGCCTGCACCGTGATCCGATCGGGCTCCTGCGGTGTGCGGAGCGAACGGATGTAGGAGATGAGCTGCCAGATCTGATCTTCGGGAATCCTCCCGCCCCACGCCGGCATTCCCGCTGGTCGTCCTTCGGAGATGGTCGCGAAGATCTGCGTGTCGCTGGAGCCGTAGCGCCACACATCATCACGCAGGCTCGGTCCCATCCCTCCACCGGCGCGCCCGCCGTGGCAGCCGTAGCAGTTGTAACGCAGGAAGAGCAGACGTCCCGTGGCCATCGCGGAGACATTGCCGGCATACGGATTCCGCAGCTCACCGTAGATCGCCGCTGGATGTATTCCGGGCTGCACTCCGCCCTCTCCCACGGCGGCACGCGAGGGAAGCGGAGCCGACTGCGCGGTGCCCAGCGACGGCGGCACCTGCGGCGCGCCCGACCCCTCGCCGCGACATCCCGCCATGAGGAGAAGTGCGGCGAGAGCGGCTGGCGCGGTGCGAAGGAGCGCCTTCAATCGCACGTCGCCGTCCCAGTCCCCCGCTCGCACGGTTGCGTACCCGGCGCAGCAGAGACGGCGATCACCTTCCCCGCCGTGTCCACCAGCGGCACGCCGTACGAGCGGAGGATCTGGTCGATGTCACCGCGTCTCTTCACGAGGATGGCATCGAGCGACTTCGCCAGCGTGCTGTCGCCGCGACGTACGCCGATAGCGATGGCGTAGTCGAAGGGCATCCCCGGTATCGCGTTGCGTGGCGAGACCGGAGCTATCTCGAGCGGTACGTGCTCGCGAGCGGCGTAGTAGCCGGCCAGCGGGCCCCACGCTATCGCGACATCGACATCGCCATGTGCAACCGCCCGGATGAGATCCGCCGGTGGGCTCGGCTTCGAGTAGTCGCCGTAGATGCTGTAGCCCACCACGTTCTTCACGATCCCGCGCCGCGCGAGCGCGATGCCCGGTGGAAGCGCGTTGTAGTCGTCGCCTATCACGTGCACGCCCACCTTCAGCTTCTTCAGTCGCGGGTCATCGAAGGAGCGGATGTCGTAGTGACGGTCCTTACGCCAGACGAAAACGTAGGTGGAGCGGTAGTACGGCCGGGTCGTGAGCACCATCTCGTCGCCGCGAGGGATGCCGATCACCACATCGCAGCGACCGGCGCGGAGTGTGTTGCGAATGAAGCCGCGTCGTTGCGCCCACCAGGTGTAGCTGACGGGGACGTGCAGTTCGCTCGCCACCAGCGACGCGATCCGGTTCTCGAATCCCTCCCCCTTCTCATTGGAGAATGGAAGGTTGTTCGGGTCGGAGCAGACTCGAAGCGCGGCGACGTCGGGGTCAGCTCCCGAATCATGCATCGGTAGTGCCGACCCATGATTCGAGAGCTGACCCCGCGCTGCAGCGGCGGCCGAGTCCGCCCGCAACTCGAGGCCTGTCCCGAGCGCCATCACGACGAGCGCCGCGAACCAGAGAGGCGGTTTCGTCATTGCAGCGAGAACACGTAGAGCATGCCCCCCGCAGCGGTGTACTGCGGGAGATCCGGAACGCCGCCCACGGCGCCGAGCGCCGCGGTGGGATCATCGGGAGAGAGGTTGCCCGGAACTATGGCGCCCACCCAGCCGCCGATCCCCGAGTACACGGCCACGTACTGTTTGCCATCGGGGCCGACGTAGGTGATTGGATTCCCCACGATCCCCGAGCCGGTTTTGAACTTCCAGAGCACTTTCCCCGTCCGCGCGTCCACCGCCTTGAACCACCCTTGCATGTTGCCGTAGAACACCACGTCGCCGGCAGTCACGAGCGCGCCGCTCCAGACAGGGAAGCGCTCGGTAATCCCCCAGATCTTTTTCCCCTGCGCGGGATCCCACGCGAGAAACTCGCCACGCGCATCCATCCCTCCGGGCCCGGGATAGAAGCGCACGTCGGCGCCCAGGTACGGCGTGCCCGCGATGTAGCTCACCTCCATCCCGCGATAATCCATGCAGAGATCGGTGGCGGGCGTGTAGAGGAGCTTCGTCTTCGGGGAGAATGCGGCGGGTTGCTGGTCGCGCGCGCCGGTGGAGGATGGACAGATGTACTGAGCGTTCTTCCCCTGGTGCGTCTGCTTCTCGCTGACCTTGTCAGGGAGGCCCGTTTCGAGATTCACACCCTTTGCCCAGTTCACGAACTGGTAGGGCTCGGCCACGAGCACCTCGCCGTTGGTGCGATCTATGGTGTAGAGGAATCCGTTGCGGTCGGCATGGATGATGACCTTGCGCTCACGGCCGTTGACGGGGATGTCGGCGACGATGCTCTCGTTGACTCCATCGTAGTCCCATGAATCGTGCGGCGTCATCTGGTAGGCCCACCTGGCCTGGCCGGTATCCGGATCGCGAGCGATGATCGCCGCCGTCCAGAGATTGTCGCCAGGGCGCATGTCGGGATTCCAGACTCCCGGGTTGGCGGTGCCGGTGAAGATGAGATTCGTCTCCGGATCGTAGGTGATCCATCCCCACACCGTGCCGCCTCCGAGCTTCCACTGATCGCTCGGCCACGACTTCACGCCGAGATCCTTCCCTTCGTACTGCTTGTAGAAGGGCTTGAACTCGGGTCCGATGAGAACATCGCTGTCGGGACCGGTGCTGTAAGCCTTCCACACCACCTTCCCGGAGCCGAGATCGAGCGCCGCCACCCACCCGCGCACCCCCAGCTCGGCGCCGCTGTTCCCCACTATCACTTTGTCGCGCACGATGAGCGGCGCCATGGTCATGGTAGAGCCGTTGGCGATCGTGTCGAGCTTCGTATCCCAGAGCACCTTTCCCGTGTTCGCGTCGAGAGCGACGGTGTGGTCATCGAGTCGGTTGATCACGAGCTTCCCGTCGGCGTACGATGCGCCGCGGTTCACCACATCGCAGCACGCTTCGCCCTGCGCAGCCGTGGCCGTGGGCGGCTTGTACGACCACTTCAACGGGCCGTCGGGTCTGGTGAGGTCGATGGCGTAGACGTTGTTGGGCCAGGGCGTGACCACGTACATCGTGTTGTTCACCACGAGCGGCTGCCCTTCATGACCGTGCAGCACGCCCGTGGACATGGTCCACGCGACTTTCAGGTTCGCAACGTTCTCGTTGGTGATCTGGCCCAGTGGGCTGTAGCGCGTGCCCTGGGGGTCGCGCCCGGGGAGCGTCCACGCGGCTCCGGAGTCGTTGGGTGGGGAAGAAGCATCGAGAGTCGCGCCGCTGCTTCCGGATGCGGTGGTATTTCCTGGTGGGGCACTATGATTTGCAGCAGCGAAAGCGTCGGTACCATCCGCCGAGCCACCGCCCCCCTCCGAGCATCCCCACACCAACACGATTGCCGGCAGCGTGATGAGAGACACCACGCGTCGAACCACGGCTTTCACCTAGGCAACCTCCTCGCCCGTTCTCATGAGAGCATCGCATCGTCACTCCGCCCGCGCCGCGCAGCGAGTTGCACGAAGCGTTCCGGGTAGGGACGGAGTTGCCAGCCCGAACGGTGGGAACGACAGCTGCGCGCCGTTACTCCGACAGCGAGAGGAACTGTCTGAGGATTCGCTCGGTGAGGCCCCAGATGATGCGCCCCTCGTGCTCGAACGATTGAACGCGCCGTGGGCCGCCGGTCAGCTCGAGAACTATCTCGCGCGATGCACGCGGATCGCGTAGCGCATCCACCGGCACCCAGAACGCCTCGGCCACCTCGGGGCTCAGGGTGACGACTCCGCGCGCCCCATACGCCACGAGAAAGGGTGTGATGGTAATCGGGGGGAGAGGCGCGGAATGCGGACCGAGGTCATCGAGTCGACCGAACAGAAGTCCGTCGTGCACCAGGTCGAGCGCGGTCTCCTCGCGCGTCTCACGAACCACCGTCTCTTCGAGCGATCGGTCGTACGGCTCCTCCCTCCCGCCAGGAAGCGCGATGTGCCCGCTCCATGGATCGCTCGCGTACTCCGCCCGCTTGATCATGAGGAGCTCGAGCGCAGCGTGCTCGCTCGTACGGAGAATGAGCGCCACCGCCGCGCGCCGAATCCGGGCGCCGCGCTCCATCCGCTGGGGCACTCGATGCGCGAGCGCGCCTGAGAGCTGGCGAACCATCGGATGATTCAATACTGCCTCTATCCCAGCCGCCGAGCTCCGGCGGTCACGCTCCTCCACTCGCTCTCACGCTCCCTTACTGATCGAGCTCGCCACCCACCTCGTGCCAGGCGTGCACACCGCCCTTGATGGTCGCGACTCGCTCGTACCCGAGCTCGCGCATGATGTCGGCCGCCTGGGTTGCCCGTCCGCCACGCGCGCAGTACACGATTACTCGCCTGTCGAGCGCGATCAGGGTGCGCACGTCTTCACGCACGCGCCCCACGGGCAGATGAAGCGCGCCGGGAATCCGGAAGAGATTCCACTCGTTGGCTTCGCGAACGTCGAGGTAGACCAGGTCGTCGCCGTTCGTGTGCATGGCCACCACGTCGGCGGCCGGGATCTCGTTCACCTGCCCGCCGCCGCTGGCAACGATATGGTCGAAGCTCGTCACGTCCATTCCGAGGATTTCCTCTCTGCCTGTGCGCGGCCGGGAAATCCGGCCGCGCCGGAACGTAGGACGAGGGTGGAACATGGTCAACAGGGGATAGACGCGCGCAGGCACGGCAGTAGTATTAGCGGATGTCGCTCACCACACGCGTCCTCCTGGGACTGGTCGCCGGCCTCGTCGCCGGCATCGTCATCTCGCTCGTTCCGTCGCTCATGGGAGTCGTCCCATTCGTGGAGCCGATCGGGACGCTCTTCATCAATGCCATCCGGATGACGGTGGTGCCGCTAGTCTTCGCCTGTCTTCTGGTGGGCGTTGCCGATGCGGCCGACGCGCGAGTGATAGGACGCCTCGGGCGCAGATCGCTCGTGGTGTTCGTAGTGACCGCGCTCGTGGCAGCGATCTTCGCGGTGCTCGTGGCGCACCCGCTGCTCGGGCTTCTCTCCATAGATCCGGCGGCCAGTGCCTCGCTGCGCGAGGTAGCGGCGACCAGCAGCGCAACCGTCGAAGCGGGGACGAAACAGGTTCCCTCCATAGCCCAGTGGATCGTCTCGCTGGTCCCGGTGAATCCGGTGAAGGCAGCCGCCGACGGTGCCATGCTCCCGCTCATCGTGTTCGCGATCGCTTTCGGCATAGCGATCCTCAAGCTGCCGGAGCAGCGGCGCGAACCGCTCGTGTCATTCTTTCGAAGCGTCTTCGACGCGATGCTCGTGCTGGTGCGCTGGGTTCTCGAGCTCGCACCGATCGGCGTGTTCGCGCTCGCGCTCCCGCTCGCGGCACGGCTCGGACTTTCGGCGGCGGGAGCCGTGGCGTACTACATGGCGCTCGTCTCGCTCGTGTGCGTCCTGTTCGTGCTCCTCTTCCTCTTCCCGACGACGGCCGTGCTGGGGAGAACTCCCATGCGCCTCTTCGCGAGAGCCATCACGCCGGCGCTCGCGGTGGCGTTCAGCTCGCGCTCATCGCTCGCTGCTCTCCCGGTGATGATCGAGGAGTCGAACAGCACGTTGAAGCTCCCTGCTGAGATCTCCAGCTTCTTCCTCCCACTGGCCACATCGGTCTTTCGCTCGGGCTCCGCCGCGATGCTCACTATCGGCGTGCTCTTCGTGGCGCGTCTCTACGGTGTGGAGCTCGGCATCACGCAGCTCGCGAGCGTGGTGGTGACGGCGACGCTGGTGAGCTTCAGCGTCCCCGCCATACCATCGGGGTCCATTCTCGTCATGGTGCCGGTGATGATGGCCGCCGGTGTCCCCGTGGCCGGGATAGGGATCCTGCTCGGGATAGACACGATCCCCGACATGTTCCGCACCACCACGAACGTGATCGGCAGCATGTCGGCGGCTACGCTCGTGGCGCGCGAAGCTCCCGCACCCGTGGCCAGATTCGTGGAGCAACCCGATTCGTGACCTCGCTGCCGCTAATCGCCGCCATCCCCTGGCTGGCGGTGCCGCTGATTCTCGTCTGGCGGATGCGCGGCTCACCGAGGCTGAGCGACGAGATCGCGCTGCATAAAACCGAGTCCCCACTCGTCAGCGTCGTCATCCCGGCACGCAACGAAGCACGTAACATCGCCCTCTGCATGCAGTCGGTGCTCCGCTCCCACTACCCCTTCGTCGAAGTAGTGGTGGTGGACGACCGCTCTACCGATGGTACCGGCATCATCGCTCGCGAAGTGTCGCGCAACGACAAGCGCGCCCGCGTGATCGAGGCGCCTCCCCTCCCCGATGGCTGGCTCGGCAAACAATGGGCGTGCAGCCAGGGAGCCGCGGTCGCGCGCGGCGAGCTGCTCTGCTTCACCGACGCCGACACGCTTCACGGGAGCGAGCTACTCACGCGATCCGTGGCGATGCTGCGCAACCACGAGTTGGACTTCGTCACCGTGGCCGGCCGGCAGCGACTCGTCGGCTTCTGGGAGCGCGTCGTTCAGCCGCACGTCTTCACCATGCTGGCGCTCCGCTATGGCGGGCCCGGCGAGGTGAACCGATCTACGCGCGTGGAAGACAAGATCGCCAACGGCCAATTCATGCTCTTCACGCGCGCGGCCTATGACGAGATCGGCGGCCACGAGGCGGTACGCGGACGAGTGGCCGAGGACCTCGCGCTGGCGCAACTCCTCTTCGAGCGCGACAAGCGGACGATGGTGGCGCTCGGCCTCAACCTCCTGTCCACGCGCATGTACGGCTCGCTCCGCGAGATAATTCGCGGCTGGATGAAGAACATCTACGCCGGGGGCCTCGACGCCGCGCCATTTGGCGCCGCCGGAAGAGCGCTCCTGCCACTCGGACTTCTGGCCGTGCCCGCCGCGATGCTGGCCCCGGTGATAGTGCTCGTACTCGCGGCGTTCGGTCTCGTCTCGGCCGGTGCTCTCCTCTGGGCCACCGCGTGTACGGTGATCACGCTGGCGTGGTGGGCGTTCAGCTACGTCATGGCGGCGCGAATCGCGCCGGGGTACGCCTTCACCTTTCCACTCGGCTCCGCCGTGCTGATCTACATAGTGCTGCGAGCCGTGTCGCGCGGGATGAAGGTGGAGTGGAAGGGACGCGAGTACCAGTTGAGGTGACGGAGTCAACCCAGCAGGCCGGGTGACCCGAAAGAGCTCGCGCTCTGCGTGAAACCTTTTCGGGGCGGGAATCGTCCAAGATGATGAAGCCCTGACTGAGCTTCTTCCTCCGAGTGGGGCACCCCCGGCGGCCGCGAGAGCGGTCGTTCGGGGGTGATCCTTTTTCGGGAGGTCGCGCCCGACGGATGCGCGGCGCACGAGTGCTCCTCGCGGCTGCAAGACTTTGGTAGAACAGGCGTTGAAGCGGTGACGGAGCTTCGGCACCGCGGCGCTAACGTGGCGCATGCGCTCGCTCGCCTCCGCCGCCTCGCTCCTCGCCGCCGCCACTCCGGAGCGCCTCCCTTCCGTTGCCGCCACACTCGGCTTTACCGCGGATCCGCTCCCACTCGATCGTCGCGCGCGCGATGCGCTCGGCCTCGCTGCCACGCCCATCCTAGCGGCGAGAATAGTTCCGGGAGGTGGCACCCTTCGCGCCCTGCTGGTGGAGCTCGACGCCGCCACCCCGCTACGCGAGAGCGTCGGCATCGTGGCCGCGCGGCTCGCGTCGCGCGCGCCGCACCTGCTCTGGCTCCTGGTCGCTGCGCAACGAGACGCAGCGGGCCTCGCCGTGGCCGCCTGGAACGGCGAGCGTACCCGGCCGCGCGTTGCCGCGCTGCTCGTGGACCGCGAGCGGGTGGCCACGAGCGACGCCGAAACGCTCGTGGCGCTCGCCGATGTCCCGCACTCCACCGACACTCTGGCCCACGCCTGCTGGCTCGAAACGCTCGGACGCGAATCGCTTACCCGCCGTTTCTACCGCGCGCTCGAGCGGGTGGTGCACGAGATCGCCCGCGCCGCGCGTGGACGCGCCCTCCCCGCCGAACGCTCGGAGCTCGCACTTCTTCATGTATCGCGGCTCATCTTCCTCTCCTTCCTCGAGAGCAAGGGCTGGCTGAACGACGATCACCGCTTTCTCGAGAACGCCTTCGAGCGATGCATGGAAGCGGGCGGCGAGTTTCATCGCCGCGTTCTACTTCCACTCTTCTTCGGGACGCTGAACACGCCGGTCCATCGCCGCTCGCGCGCGGCACGCGACTTCGGGCGCATCCCCTTCCTGAATGGCGGCCTCTTCGCGCGTACCCCGCTCGAGAGGCGGAGAGCGGAGCTTTCCTTCCCCGACGAAGCGATGGGCGTGGTGTTCGACGACCTCCTCACGCCCTACCGCTTCAGCGCGCGCGAGGAGAGCAGCGAGTGGAGCCAGGCGGCCATCGATCCCGAGATGCTGGGGCTCGCCTTCGAGTCGCTCATGCACGATGGCGAGCGACGGGCGAGCGGCGCGTTCTACACTCCGCACGCGCTGGTAGCGCGCGTCACCCGCTCGGCGCTGGTGGACGCCCTCGCGGGCGGAGCGGTACCCGCAATCGCCGCCGAGGGCGCGCTCGCCGGCCAACCGGTGGAAGCAGAGGCCGCGCGTGCGTTGCGTGAACGTTCCGCCGCACTGCGCGTGGTCGACCCTGCATGTGGGAGTGGTGCATTCCTTGTCCATGCGCTCGAGGAGCTTTCTACGCTGCGCGCGCGGCTCGGCGATCCGAGGCCAACCGACGAGATCCGACGCGAGCTGCTCACACGATCCATCTTCGGCGTGGATGTAAATCCGATGGCGGTGTGGTTGTGCGAGCTGCGACTCTGGCTCTCGGTGGTGATCGAAGGAACGGCGGACGACCCGCTCGCTGTAGCACCGCTCCCCAACCTCGACCGCCACATTCGCGTGGGCGATTCGCTCTCCGGCGAGCTCTGGGAAGATGCCCTCCCAATCCCCGGCGGAGTGCGCCTCGCGCTCCTGCGCGAGCGGTATGCGCGTGCCACGGGCGGACGCAAGCAAAGCCTGAGACGGGCACTCGATGCCGCCGAGCGCGGCGCGGCGACGGCACATCTGGAATCGGAGCACCGGCGCTGCGCGGCGCGCAGGAGAGATCTCATTTCGGCACTGCGCGGGCGCGATCTCTTCGGTCAACGCGTGCGCGCGGGTGCGGCGGAGCGTCAGCGGCTGGCGGGCGAGCGCGCTCGTTCGCGCGAGCTCTGCGCCGCGCTGCGGAGCGTGCGCGAGGGAGGGCCGCTCCCTTTCTCGTGGGTGGCGCACTTTCCCGACATCGCGCGGCGCGGCGGCTTCGACGTGGTCATCGCCAATCCGCCGTGGGTGCGACTGCACCGCATCGCTCCGTCGGCGCGGGCGGCGCTGCGCGAGCGCTACTCCGTGTTCCGAGGCGCTGCCTGGGAGCGCGGTGCCTCGCTCGCCCGCGCGGGCCCGGGCTTCGCCGCACAGGTGGACGTGTCCTCACTGTTCACCGAGCGCTCACTCGCCCTGCTGCGCGCCGGCGGTACGATGGCTCTGCTCCTTCCCGCAAAGCTCTGGGGATCGCTCGCTGGCGGCGGCGTGCGCCGGCTCATGGGCGACCGCGCGCAGGTGGTGGCTCTCGAAGACTGGTCGGAGTCGCCAGCGGCGTTCGATGCAGCGGTCTATCCATCGCTACTCGTGGCGCGGCGTGCCGCGCCGCCGGCAGTGGAGCCGGTGCGGCCGCCACCATGCATTGCGGCTGCGGTGCATCGTGGTCGCGATGCGCTCCGCTGGGAGATCCACCCCGCGCGGCTCGCCCTCGACGATCCTGCCAGCCCATGGCTGATCGTCCCACCGGCGGTGCGCGCCGCGTTCGATCGCCTCGTGCGTGCGGGGGAGCCGCTCGGCGAGAGTTCGTTCGGCCCGCCGCAGCTCGGTGTGAAGTGCGGCTGCAACGAGGCATTCGTCCTGGGCAGGGGCGACGTGAATGGAAGCGGCGAGCCGGTGGAACGTTCGCTCCTCCGGCCGCTGCTGCGGGGTGAGAACACTACGCCCTGGAGCGCGGAGCGCACGAGCGAGTGGCTCATCTGGACGCACGATGACAATGGCGCGCCGCTGAAGTCGCTCCCGCCACGCGCCGCGCGATGGCTCGGGCGCTGGCGCGACCGACTCGTCACCCGCACGGATCTCCGAGCCGGCATACAGTGGTGGTCGCTCTTCCGGATCGGTGCCGCCGCGCCGTCGCGCGCGCGGGTGGTATGGGCAGACATCGGACGATCGCCGCGCGCGCTGGTTCTGGAGAAAGGAGATCGCACGGTACCGCTCAACAGCTGCTACGTTCTGCCCTGCAGTGAGCTCGAAGATGCGCGCGCCGTCGCGGCGCTCCTCAACTCCACCGTCGCCGCAGCGTGGCTCGGCGTGCTGGCCGAGCCGGCGCGTGGCGGCTACCGGCGCTACATGGCGTGGACGGTGTCGCTCCTCCCGCTCCCGCGTGACTGGCAGAATGCGCGCGCACTGCTCGCGCCACTCGCCGAGAGAGCTGCGCTGGGCGATGCACCGAATACCGGCGAGCTGGACGCGGCAGTTTTGCGCGCGTACCACGTGCGCCCCGCCGACGTAGCGCCCCTGCTGGCATGGCACACACGCTGAGGCTCGCCCCTCCAGCCGAAGTGCTGGCGCTGATCGCGCGTCTCTGGTCGGGAGAGCCGCACGAAGCGGCGAAGCACGGGACGATCGTCCTCCGTCCGCATCAGCGCTCGGCGCTCGAGCGACTGCGGCGGATGCTGCGCGAGCAGGGCGGAGCGCTCCTCGCAGACGACGTGGGCCTAGGAAAGACATACGTGGCCGCGGCTCTCGCGCGCGATTATGAGCGCGTGCTCGTGGTGGCGCCATCGACGCTGCGCGCGATGTGGCACGATGCGCTGCGCGATGTAGGAGCGACGGGGAGTGTAGTATCGTACGCCACGCTCAGTCGCGGCGGCGGGCCGAGGGAGCGTTTCGATCTCGTGCTCCTCGACGAAGCGCATCACGCGCGCACGCCGGGGACGCGTCGCTACGCGCGTATCGCGGAGCTGGCTGACGGGGCGCATGTCGTGCTGCTCTCGGCAACGCCGATCCACAACTCGCGGCGCGACCTGGCGGCACTCCTCGCGCTCTACCTCGGCGCTCGAGCGCTGGCGCTGGACGACGACGCGCTGGCCAGGCACATCATCCGTCGGGAGCGCGACGACGTCCCCACCGAGCGCATCCCGGAGACCACGGCCCCGCTGCGTCTACTCGTCGGAGACGACCACGAACTTCTGCGCGCGATCCTGGCGCTCCCGCCTCCTCTTCCACCGCGCGACGCCGGCTCCGGTGGAGCGCTGGTGGTCTGGGGACTCGTACGCGAATGGGCATCGAGCAACGCGGCGCTCGTGGGTGCGTTGCGCCGCCGGCTCGTGCGCGCGGGCGCACTCGCGGCCGCGCTCGAGGGCGGGCGGCTGCCGTCGCGCCGGGAGTTGGCTACGTGGGCGTGCGACGACAGGTCCGTGCAGCTTGCCTTTCCCGAGCTGCTCGACGTCCCGGTGTGTACCGATGCCGCGAAACTCCAATTGGTGCTCGCGTTGCACGAGCGTGGAGTACGAGCGCTGCTGCAGCGCGCACGAGCCAGCGCGTGGACCGACGCGGCGCGGGCGCAGCAGCTTCGCGACGTACGCGCGCTGCACGACGGCGAGAAGATCGTCGCGTTCACGCAGTTCGCCGACACCGCGCGGGCGATTTTCCGCGAGATGCGGTACGACGCTGGGGTGGCGGTGCTCACGGCGCGGGGCGCGTCAGTCGCTGGTGGAGCGCTGTCGCGCAGCGAAGCCATCGCGCGCTTCGCTCCGAGAGCGTCGGGGGTGCGAGCTCCGCGCGCCATCGAGCGAATAGATCTGCTGATCGCCACGGATCTCCTGAGCGAGGGCGTCAATCTGCACGATGCTTCGGTGGTCGTGCACCTCGACCTCCCGTGGACGCCGGCGCGAATGGAGCAGCGCGTGGGCCGTTCGCGCCGGCTGGGCGCACTGCACGCACGAACCGCCGTGTACGCGATGCAACCGCCCGCGTCGTCCGAAGCGTTGCTCGGAGTGGAGCAGCGCCTGCGCGCCAAGCTCGGCGCGACTGGCCGACTGCTCGGCGCGGACGGCGACATTCTACCGGGGAGCACGATGCCGGACGGCACGACCCCGGAGAGTACGATGCTGGAAAGCACCACGCCGGAGAGCACGATGTCGCAGAGCATCGCCCCGGTGAACGGCGTGGATGCCGGTCCCGTCACCATCACCGATGAAAAGCCTGGGCGGGAAACCGAAGGGACGCGTGTGAGTGCCGCACGCCGTCAGGAGCTCGTGCTGCGGGCGCTGGAATGCTGGCGGGGGAAGACTGGCAGCTCCATGGCAGAGCCGCGAGCGAGCGAGATCGTGGCCGGAACGATGCGCGCCTCGGCGTCGGGGCTCCTGGCGCTGGTCCGCGAGGGAGACGAGTACCGGCTGGTCGCCGCGGCGAACGATGGCGAAGTGGGCGACGATACGACCCTCGTACTCGAATCGGTGCGCCTCGTCAGCGTACCGTCGGATGCGTCCAGCGATGCAGCATCCGCTCTCGAAACGCGGCAGGCAGATATCGAGTCGGCGCTCGATCGCGTGGATCGCTGGGCGTCGCGACGCGCCGGCGTGCTCGCCGCGGGCGCAGACCTCGAGCCCCGCACCCAGGCGCGCAAACTCGCGCTGCGGCGGGTGGCATCCATCGCCGCACGCGCTCCCCGGCACCGTCGCTCGGAAATCACTCGCCTCGCGGCGCTCGCGCGCCAGATGGCTACAGCACCTTACGGGGCGGGCGCCGAGCGGGCGCTCGAGAAGCTCGTCGCTCTGGACATGAAGAGCGATGAGGCCTGGCTGCGCAGACTCGGCGATTTCGGCGCCTCGCGGCACAGCACTGCCAACCCGCCGAGCGCTCCGCGCGTGGAACCAGTAGCGATTCTGGTTCTCGTGAAGTGAGACGGAACGAGGCTCTGATTCGATGTATATACTTCGAGCATGTCCCACGCACCCACTGTACACCAACACATTCCGGAGCAGGGCACCGATCGCCCCCTCGCCCTCCTGTTCGACCTCGACGGCACGCTTGCCGACTCGGTCGCGCTCATCGTAGGCGCATATCGTCATGCGTACGCGGCCCACCTGAGAGGTACGCCGAACGATGAGCAGTGGATCTCGGGGATGGGCACACCGCTCATGGGCCAGATCCGCAAAGTCGTAGGTGACGACGCGCTGGTGGACCCCTTCCTCGCCACCTATCGCGAGTTCCAGCAGCTCAACCACGACCGGCTTCTTCGGGAGTTCGAGGGCGTGCGCGACACGCTCGAGCTCCTCCACGGGAGCGGCCACCCCACCGCGGTAGTCACGAGCAAGGCGAACGAGGGCGCCCACCGCGCCATCCGGCTCCTCCAGCTCGAGCCCTACCTGGATGAACTGGTGGGCCTCGACTCATGCGAGCGTCACAAGCCCGACCCCGAACCCGTCCTCCTCGCTCTCGACCTCCTGGGCTACGCGCCCGCGGATGCGCTCTTTCTGGGCGACTCGCCGCACGACATCCACGCGGGCAACGCGGCCGGCGTGACGACGGTGGCAGCCCTCTGGGGTCCGTTCCAGCGCGCCACACTCGAGGCCGCCTCACCGCGCTATTCGATCTCGCATATCCGCGAGCTCCCCGCCCTGGTGGCCGCGCTCCAGGGCGCTTGCTGACCACGAGCGGCTCACAGCCCTCTTGACGCGTTAGACTGACCGCTGAATATTGGGCGCCATGGACAGACCGATCGGTCTAGTGGCGGAGCCTCAGACGCGCGAGATGCGCGAGATGCACGAGACCAAGCGCCGCCTCATCATGGCGGGTCTCCAGCTCATGCTCGAACGCGGCTACAACGGCGTCGGGATCCAGGATCTGTTGGTCGAAACCGGCGTCCCGAAGGGCTCGTTCTACCACCACTTCGAGAGCAAGGAAGACTTCGCACTCCAGGTGCTCGATGCCTACGTGGCCAACGCCCACGCGCTCCTCGATGCCACGCTCTCCGATACGAGCCGTCCACCGCTGGAGCGCGTGCGTAACTTCTTCGAGGGAGTCCGCGCGAGCTACGCGGAGCAGGGCTACCTCGGCTGCTTCATGGGCGCGCTCGGTCAGGAGCTTTCCGGTGCCAGCGAAATCTTTCGCCACAAGGTGGAGGGTTGCGTTGGCGCCATCGCCGCCCGCCTCGCTCTATGTCTCGAGGAGGCGCGCTCGCGCGGCGACCTCCCCGGAACCACCGACCCGGTCCAGATGGCCAACGTACTGGTGGACGCCTGGGAGGGCGCGGCATTCCGAACGCGGCTCGTACGCAATGGCCGCCCGCTGGAGGCAGTACTCGACTTCTATTTCGCCGCAGTGACTGCGCGGTGATTTTTTGTGCCCGCTGCTAGACCGATCGGTCTAGTAGCCGAGTTTGCCTGATCTTCCGGGCCGCTTCGATGCGGAGAGTAAGCAGTCCCGCGCCCGCTGAAGCGCCTCGGCTGCACTTCCACCCTCAGTCGGAGGTCCGTATGCGGTACACCCTCATTTCCCCGATTCTCGTCGCCGCCTTCGCTGCCGGCACGCTCGCCGCCCAGGCGCCCGACACCGCGACCACGCAATCGTCGAGCGCCACGACCGACCAGGCCCTCATCGCCAACGCCCTGAGCGCCGCACCGGCTTCCGTCGCCGCAACCGCTACGGTGCAAACCGCGGACGGCCGCGTCCTTCGCAAGGGCACGAGCGACTGGGTCTGCATGCCCGACGCACCCGACGCACCGAACAACAGCCCGATGTGCCTCGACAGCGAGTGGCGCGCGGCGATCGGCGCGCTGATGCACAAGCAGCCGCCCAAAGTGACGAAGATGGGCTTCGCCTACATGCTCCAGGGCGACCTTCCGGTGAGCAACACCGACCCGTTCGCCACCGCACCGACCGCGACGAACCAGTGGATCCAGAAGGGCGCCCCCCACATCATGCTCCTCGTCCCGGACCCCAAACTCCTCGACGGAGTATCCACCGACCCGAACAACGGCGGCCCCTTCGTGATGTGGAAGGGCACCCCCTACGCCCACCTCATGGTGCCGACGTCGGCGCGGGAGAGGTAGCGGACAGGTGGAAGGAGACAGGAAACAGGAAACAGGAATCAGGCAAGAGCTCGCAGTGCAGGCGTAAGCCGGAAACAGAAATACCCGGGCCCCCCGTAGGGAGATGTAACGCTCCCCTCGGGGGGCCTTTCGCAATAGCTGAACCCTGCCTCCTGAACCCTTGGGTGTGCAGTACCTGAACCCTGAACCATGCCTCATGAACCCTCGCAGTTCCCGCCCCCTGTCCCCCGTTCCCTTCAGCACTCTTTCATTGCCATTCCAACCTTTCCCCTCTCCCAACCATCTCATCCCGTGACGACACACCAAGAGCGCGCACTGGATGATGGCGGCAACTCTCGACGTGATGGCTTCCGGAACTGCTGACGAACAGCCGAGCGACGTGGCGCTGGCAGCCGCGGGCGACCGGCGCGCGTTCGAACGGCTCTACCGCACCCATGTGGACAGGGTCTTCTCGATCTGCGTGCGGATGTGCGGCAGCCGCGTGCGGGGTGAGGAATTGACGCAGGACGTCTTCGTCCGCGTCTGGGAGAAGCTGCCGCTCTTCCGCGGTGAGAGTGCGTTTTCCACCTGGCTGCACAGGGTGGCGGTGAATGTGGCGCTCAACGACCGGAAGGTGCAGAGCCGCGAGAGGTCGCGCACGGCGGACCCGGATGACGACGTTCGCGACGGTGGCGACTCGCTGGGCTCCGTAGCGGCCGCGCCGGTGGCCGAGAGGCTGGACCTGGAGGCAGCGATCGCGCTGCTCCCTCCGGGAGCGCGAAAGGTGTTCGTGCTGCACGATGTGGAAGGGTTCACACACGAGGAGATCGCGGAGGAGATGGGCGTGACGGCAGGCGGAACGAAGTCGCAGCTGCACCGCGCCCGGATGCTCCTGAGGGAGGCGTTATCCAGATGAACGAAAGGCTGATCGACTGTGAGGAGCTGGAGTCGCTTCTCCCCCTCTACATGGAGGGAGAGGCCGACGACGCCGAGCGTCTGGCGGTGGAGCGGCATGCCGCGGGATGCGCGCGTTGCGCGGCGCTGCTGAGCGATGTGAAGGCGATCGTTCGCGAAGCAGGCGCGCTTTCCGCGCTCACTCCCTCGCACGACCTCTGGCCCGGAATCGAGGCGCGCATCCAGCCGGACGTCGTCCCGCTTTCGGCGGCTCGCGCCGAGAAGGAGCTACGCGTACAGCGGGCGTCGCCGCGCTGGACCACTGCTCGCCTCGCGGCTGCGGCTGCGGCGCTCGTGGCATCCACCGCGGGTATCACCTACGTGGCCACCACGCACTCCGACTCGGCTCGTTCCACGTTCGCCTCCGGCCCCGCCACTACGAGCAGAGCGCCCGACGGTCAGGGTGCGAGCGCGTCTTCGTCCGCGCGCGGCGCCGTGCGCAACGCGAGCGCGTTGAGCAGCGAGCAGCTCTACGACCAGGAGATCGCGCACTTGCAGACGATAGTGCACGAACGTCGCTCGCTCCTCGACACTACCACCATTGCGGTAATCCAGCGGAACCTCGCGATCATCGACAGCGCCATAGCGCAGAGCCGCGCGGCGCTCGCTGCGGATCCGAACAGCCGCTTTCTGAACGAACAACTGAACAGTGTACTGGGACAGAAAGTGGAGCTGCTGCGCACTGCGGCGCTCCTCCCGGCACGCACCTGAGGAATGGGAACAATGGCAAGATCCTGGATGATTGCGGCAGTCGCGGCGCTTGCACTGTCCGTCCCTCCCGCGCTCGCTGCCCAGCGCGAGTCGGGTGACAGCGATGAGTTCCGCTCTCGCATCGACACGACCGTCGCGCTCTCGGGCAACGGGACGGTGGACCTCTCGCTGGTGTCCGGCGAGATAGTGGTCACGAGCTGGAACCGGAGCGAGGTGCGCGTACACGCCACGAGCGAGCGCGGTATCCTTCGCTTCGATGCAAGCCCGTCGCGCGTCACGCTCGGCGTTCGCTCCGACCGCGGACGACTCGGCGACACGCGTTACGAGATCACCATCCCGAAGTCCGCTCGCGTGGTGGCGAACGGAGTGTCGGGCGATGTGAGCACCACCGGTGGGAGCGATGTGGAAGCGCACTCGGTGAGCGGCGATGTCAAGGTCGTCGACGCAACGGGCCGGGTAAGCATCGAGTCCGTCTCGGGCGACGCCAGCGCGCAGAAGGTGGGCGCCGGGGTCAAGGCGAGCACCGTGAGCGGCGAGCTGACGCTCTCCGACATAACCGGCGACGTGGATGCCAACACCGTGAGCGGAGACATCGTCCTCGATGGCGTGAGAGCCAGCTTCGTGCGCACCAACACCACCAGCGGCGACGTCCGCTTCATGGGGACACTCGATCCGAAGGGGCGCTACGAGTTCAACTCGCACTCCGGCGACATCCGGATAGGCATCCCCGGCGGAGGTGCGACGCTCGACGTCCACACCTTCAGCGGAGATGTGGACAGCGACTTCCCCATGACGCTGCAGCCCGGATCGCGGAGCGGGGAGCGAGGCAAGGGGATGCAATTCACGATCGGCGGTGGCGGCGCGCGCATCACCGCACAGACTTTCAGCGGCGACATCACAATAGAGCGCGCCTCGGGCGCCAGCCGGGAGGAGTAGACAATGAAAGTGAACCGCACCCTCGCCACGATCGCGGCCCTCGCCGCTCTGGCCACGCCGCTCTCGGCGCAGCAGTCGGCGGGCGGCAGCAACAGCAACACCTTCGACTGGTCGGGAGAGATTCCGGCCGGGAGCTGGCTCCGCATCGTCAACCTGAATGGCTCCATCAATGTGGAACCCGCGAGCGGGAACACCGCCCAGGTGCACGGCGAGAAGAAGTGGCGCGAGGGCGACCCGAGCAAGGTGCGCTTCGTGGTGTCGAAGAATGGCGATAACGTCACTGTCTGCGCTCTCTGGGATGAGGGCGACAGCTGCAGTGAGGACGGTTACCAGTCGAATCGCAGGCACGGCAACTTCGATCACAACGATGTATCGGTGAAGTTCACCGTGCAGCTTCCGAAGGGCGTGCGCGTGCAGACCAACACCGTGAACGGCTCGCTCGACATCTCGGGCGCGAGCGCCGAGGTGGTGGCTCACACGGTGAACGGACGCATCGATGCCGCGAGCACGAGTGGGCCGGTGGACGCCGAGACGGTGAACGGGTCGATACACGTGCGCATGGACGCGATCCCGGCCAACACGCAGGAGCTCGAATACTCCACCGTCAACGGCTCGGTCACTCTCGAGGTGCCGTCGAACTTCAGTGGGGATCTGGAGATGGAGACTGTGAACGGCTCGTTGCAGAGCGACTTCCCAGTCACGATGCAGGGACGCTTCAATCCGCGGCACCTGAGGGCGAAGATCGGCGAGGGCGGTCCCACGATACGCCTCAGGACCGTGAACGGCAGCGTGGAGCTCAAGAAACTGAGCTGACATCTAGCGCGTAGGGTCTCATACGGGCATGGTGACGTGCCCCAGGGCGGCGGGATCGTCGCTCGGGGCACGTCTGGCATCGGTCCCGACGGAGCGCGCCATGCTCGGGCCGCTCCGGTTCCTCGCATCGCAGGGAGTGAGACATGTCGCGACAGTTCGCCGTCCTTCTTCTCGCCATTCCATTCGCGCTCGCCGCGTGCATGGCCGATTCGGGTCCGCGGCACACCGACCCGAACGCCTTCAGCTGGACCGGCAGCGTCCCCGCCGGCAAGACGCTCTTCCTGCGCAACGTGACCGGAGGGATCAAGGTGATGGCGACCGACTCGCCCACCGTCCACGTTCAGGCATCGAAGAGCTGGAGAGGAAGCGGCGATGGCAACGTTCGCATCGTCCAGCGCGAGGTCGCCGACGGCGTCGTCATCTGCACCCTGGTGGGCGATGCTGGCGACTGCTCGCCCTCCAGCTACAGCACCGACGGTCCAAAGGGCAACCGCACGATAGACCTGCGCGACCTTCTCGGTCACGGGAAGATGGCTTCCGTGGACTACGTAGTGACGGTGCCCAATGGCGTGAGGGTGAACGTGATCACGGTAAGCGGCGGCATCGGCATGGCCGATGTGACGGGCCCCGTGAAGGCGGAGACGGTGAACGGCAAGGTACAGGTGGCCGCGCGCTCGGGTCCGGTGACGGCCAGCTCGGTGAACGGGAGCGTGACCGTCGCGATCGATTCGCTCGGCGAGCCCGGTGACATCGAGCTCTCCACCGTAAACGGCTCGGTTACCGCGCAGCTTCCGCCGTCACTCGCTGCGCAGCTCAGCATGGAGACCGTGAACGGGAGCGTGCAGAGCGACTTCGACGTGGCCGGGAGAGACACATCCGAGCGCAAGGAGATTCACGGCACCATAGCGGGTGGCGGCCGGCGCGTGGCACTCGAAACCGTGAACGGGAGCGTGAAGCTGCTGCGCGGCACGTGAGCTGGCGCGGCGGTTCACCAGTGCTTCGCTCGGCGGTGAAGTCACATCATCGATGGCCCGATTCGTCATCGATGATGTGACGGCGATGTGACTGGCGGCGCTTCGTGCGCGTCCTCAGATTCGCAACCGTGTCGATCAGCCGCCTTCCTTCCGTCGCGCTCCTCGCGCTCTCGCTCGCATCGGCCAGCAGCGCGGCGAGCGCGCAGAGCATCCAGCCCGTTCGTGCCGTACGTGCTGGACTCGTGCCGCCTGGCTCTCCGCTGGAATCGCTCGGCGCTCACGCCCCTGCCCGTCCTGCGCTGACGACAGCTTTCGCGTCGCCCTCGGCGACCCGCTCACTCGCTTCCGTCCCCCCGGACGATGGGCAGAGCTCCCATACCCACTTCAAGACCCGCTTCGCGCTCGGCTTCATCAGCAGCATCCTCGCGCACGAAGCGGGTCACGTGATCGCGTCGTACGCCGTGGGCGGCCACCCGTACTTCGGCTTCGACAAGGGGCGCCCCACCGTCTACTCCGGCCTCGACGCCAACCTCGAACCCCACAAGCAGTTCATCTTCTCGAGCGCCGGCCTCACCGTGCAGACGCTGATGGACGAGCTGATCCTCGACATCCCGCACGACCGCGGCGGCGCCTTCGAGCGCGGCCTCCTCGCCGGCGGCATCGCCACCACCGCCTTCTACATCACCATCGGCCGCAGCGCGAGCGTGAGCGACGTGACCTTCATGGCCCGCACCTCATCGCTCTCCAAGACCGAGGTCTCCCTGATCTTCGGCGCGATCGCCGCCTCGCACGTGATTCGCATCCACTACGACGACCACTACGCCCACTTCTTCGCCGCGCCCACGGAGAGGGGAGCGCTGAAGGTGGGGATGGTGGTGAGGTAGGAGAGAAAAGAAGGCAGAGAGCAGAAGGCAGAAAGCAGGAACTGCACACGAACAGCAGTCGTCCCCGCGCAAGCGGGCTCATAGTCATCCCCGCTTTCGCGGGGATGACGGCTCCTGGGTAGTACCTGAACCCTGAACCCTGCCTCCTGAACCCTTGCAGTCCCCCGGCCCCCGCCTTGCATCTTCGGCTTTTATTCGGTATCGTCTCATCCCCGCTTTACGGAGGCGCTCGCCAATGAAGCCGATGCAACCACTGTTGTTTCCAGAATCGATGCAGCGGTCGCTCCGCGAGCTCCCCGTAATCGGAGAGCAGAGCGACATAACCTACTACGCGGCACACGCGCGCAGCGTCCTCAACGGACCCGAGACCACCGGGATGGGGTTCTGGTCCATCAACCCGTACACGGGGTGCGCCTTCGGCTGTGCCTACTGCTACGCGCGCTACGCCCACCGCTACGTGATGGAGCGCGCCGCCACCGCCGAGCGCCTCGCGGGAGCGGCGGAACGCGACGCGGGGAGCATCCCGCCCTGGCTCGCCTTCGAGCGGCACATCTTCGTCAAGCGGAACGCCGCCCAGGCGCTCGCGCGCGCGCTCCGCCAGGGAAGCGAGAAGCATCTGGCACTCGTGCGCGGCGAGACCATCGTCATCGGCACCGCCACCGACCCCTACCAGCCCGCCGAGCGCCGCTACCGCGTCACACGCGAGATCCTCGAGCTCCTCGCCACGCATCCGGGGCTTCGCATCACGATCATCACCAAGAGCCCGCTCGTCACGCGCGACGCGGCGCTGCTCGCGCGCATCTCGCAACACTCGTCGCTCTCGGTGCACGTCTCGCTCATCACGCTCGACCGCGCCCTCGCGCGCCGGATCGAGCCGCGTGCGCCCACGCCCGATGCGCGGCTGCGCGCGATAGCGCGACTCGCCGAGGCGGGGGTGAACGTGGGCGTCAACTGCATGCCGGTTCTCCCCGGGATCACCGACGACCCGCACGCGCTCGATGCGCTCGTGAAGCGCGTCGCCGAGGCGGGCGCGCTGCGGCTCGGCGCCTGCTCGCTCCGCCTCCAGCACGAGGCGCGCAAGCGCTACCTCCCGTTCATCGCGCAGGAGTTCCCGCACCTCGCCGCGCGCTACCGCGATGCGTACGCCCGCAACTCGTCGCTCGGCGAGCGTTATCGCTCGGGGCTCGCCGCGTTCATGGAACGCGCCTGCAAAAAGTACGGGATCGGCTGGCGTACCTACGGCTACGATGAAGAGATGGAGCAGGAGGCGCCTGCAACTCCAGCGCGTGTCGCCGAGCAGCTCACGCTGCCGCTGTATCCGGCATTGGCCGTGTCCATGTCGCGATGAGCGTGCCGGCCATCGCTGTAGACGCTCTCTCCGAGATCCAGAAGCGCATCGCGCTCATCACGAGCGCGGAGCCGGCCGATCCATCTTCCGCGCTCGGCACCGGCATCGCCGAGCTGGACGCGGTTCTCTCGCGCCGCGGCATCCCGCGCGGCCGGCTCACAGAGGTGACCGGCGCGCGCGGAAGCGGGAAAACCACGCTTCTCCGGCGCATGGTCATGGAAGCCATCTCGCGCGGGCTCGGCGTGGCCTATGTGGATGCTTCGCGCACGCTCGCGCCGCGCGACTGGGCAAGCGTGGCCGATGAAGCGGGCGATGCTTTCTGGGTGGTTCGGCCGAAGCAGGCGAGCCGGGGCGCCTGGTGCGCCGACGTATTGCTCAGGAGCGGCGCCTTCGCGCTCGTCGTGCTCGATGGCGCTCCGCCGCTTACGCGCTCGATCGCAGTGCGACTCACCCGTCTTGCGCATGATGCCGCTGCCGCGCTGGTAGTCGTTGGTGGAGATAACTCGCAGCCCAGCATGATCTCCGGCGCGCTCCGTCTGCACGTGAGCCGTACGCGAAGATCACGATACACACGAAGCGGCAGCGCGCGACACGACATCACCTCCGCCGGCGCCGACCCTCCCGCACCTCCAGGCGTGATGACGCGATGGATGACCATCACAGTGGAGAAAGGAGGAAGAGGACAACGCCATACCGTGGAGGTGGAGCATGCAGTCAGCGTGGCGCATCGCCTGTGTGCGCATCCCGAGGTTCCCGATCGCCGCGGCGCAGCGCGAACGGGCGGACGAGGCAGCAAGCAGGGACAGGAAGAACGAGGCAGCCCGGAAAGACAGCAGCCCGGAAGGCGAGGCAGCGAGCGGCAGCGCGACCCGGAGCGGCAATACATCGACAGCCGATGCATCAGGCAAGGCGCCGGAGATGCATACATCGGCTCTCGATGCATCGAACATATCGAACATATCGAGCACACCGAGCATCTCGAGCCCGAGCACCCCGAACCCCTCCTCCCGCAGCTCGCTTCCGTGGGATGATCGCACCATCGAGCGCGCGGCGATGGAAGTCACCGCCGCGCTCGTGGCCGCGAGCCCGCGCGTCACGCCCGCGGCGGGCGAGCCGGGGATCTGGTGGGTGGGAGCCGACGGCTTCGACCACATCGGCGGAGAGGAGCAGCTCGCGCGTGACCTTCTGGAGATAGCGAGACGCTGGAGCCCGCGCGCTCGAGCCGCCGTGGCCGACTCCTGCGTGGCGGCGCGCGCGGCGACATGGTCGTCCGTGCGCGGACCGCGTGGACGCGATCCCGTCATCGTCCCCTCGGGCGGCGATGCGCGCTACCTCTCGAGCGCGCCGCTCGCGCTCGTCCCGATGGACGCCGAGCTGCGCGACGCGCTCGCATCGCTCGGCATCCGCACCGCCGGCGCGCTCGCCGCGCTCGAGGCCGAGG
>DASSOX010000198.1:0-6224 GCA_035700125.1 Gemmatimonadaceae bacterium | reverse complement strand
CAGGCGGCGGGCGCGAACCATCGGTCCAATTCGCCGGCAAGCGGGAGACCAGACGCGCTCGCCGGATGCTCAAAGCCGTCAGCTCTATCTTCGCCTCCGTGGCCAACTTGCATGGCCCCCTGCCCCTGGCTAACTTTGCTGGATACTCAAAAAGCCCCCCTCCCCCCGCAATCGTGCGGGGGGCGGATTCAGACCACAGGGAGGAATTACCCGACATGCCTCGCAAGTACGAGGCGGTGTACATCTTCGACTCCACTCTCGAAGACACCGCCATCCAGGAGAAGCTCACGCGCTTTCACGAGCTTCTCTCGCTCGACCCCGAGACCACCACGGTGGACAACTGGGGACGTCGCCAGCTCGCCTATCCCATCGGCCCGCGCGAGAACGGCTACTACACCGTCGCACGCTTCGAGGCGGAGCCCGCGGCTCTCCCCGAATACGAGCGCGCGCTCAAGCTCGACGATGGCGTGATGCGCTACCTCGTCACGCTCCACGAGCACGAAGTGGGTGCACCGCCCTCGGCGGAAGGTGAAGGCGACGAGGAGAGGCCTCGCGCTTCGGACGATGACGACGACGACGAGGATTGACGCATGCGACGCCCACAGAAAAGCTGCCCCTTCTGCGAATCCCGCGTTCGCTTCATCGATTATAAGGATGACCGCACCATCGGTCGCTTCCTGACCGACACGGGTAAGATCCTCCCGAGCCGGCTCAGTGGAGTATGCGCCCGCCACCAGCGCCAGCTCTCCACGGCGGTCAAGCGTGCGCGCTTCCTCGCTCTGATCCCCTATATCAGGGGCCATCAGGCGTAGCGCATGACTCACGGCCCGGTGCCGGCGCCGCGGGAGCGGGGGTGGATCCGGATGACCCTTGCTCTCGCGGCGTTCCTGTTGCTGCCGCACCTGCCCGGGCTTCCCGCGTTCGTGCCGGTGGTGGATACGCTCGTCCTCCTCACTCCAGTACTGGCCGCGTGCTTCGTGGTGGGGTGGTGGGCGGGCGGCCCGCTCTCGCTCGCGATTCTCTGGACCGGACTCGCTGCCTGGCTCCTCACGCTTGCGCCACCTGGTGGCGCGGGCGGCGCGTACTACGACCTCGCACGCGCGTGGGGACTCGTCGTAGCCAGCGCGTTCGGACTGGTGTGCATTATCGGCCGGCAGCGCTCGTTCCTCGAGCGCGCGCTCTCGGCCATTGTGGTGGCCGGAATACTCGCGATGCTCCTGCTGGTGTTCACGGGGCGGAGCACGCACGACATCGAGCAGGTGTTCGCGACGGAATTCGAGTCGCGCAACGCAGCGGCCGCGGTGGTGATGCAGGAGAGCGCGAAGCTCATCGGCGACCGCTTCCCGCAGCTCGCGAAGATGGCGGTGCAGACGGTGGGCGAGCGCATCGAGATCCAGGATGCACTCTCGCGTCACGGCGCACCGCTCTTCCCCGCGCTCCTCGCGCTCGAGGCGCTCGCTGCCTGTGCGCTGGCGTGGGCGCTGTACCACCGGCTGAGCCGCGCGCGGATCGGAGCCGCGCTTGCACCGCTGCGCCGCTTCTCCTTCAGCGACCAGTTGATCTGGGCGCTGGTGGCCGGCATCGCGATGATCGTACTGCCGACGCTCGCGGGAATGGGGCCGATGGGGCGCAACCTGACGCTCTTCATCGGCGCGCTCTACATGCTGCGTGGCTACGGGATCTACTCGTGGCTGGTGTCACGCCGAGCGGCGGCGGTGAGCGTCCTCCTCGGCGTTGCGCTCTTCCCGTTTTCGCTGCTCACCGTTCCGGCCGCGCTCGCACTTGGCGTCACCGACACCTGGGCCAACTGGCGGGAGCGTATCAGGATGGTTCCACCTGAATCGGAGCACCGGCGCGCTTCCGGCGAGCATCGTCACGACCAACCGCACGACTGATCCAACCGACTCGACTGATTAGATAGACTTGCAAGCTGCATCACGACCAACCGCCCCACGGAGCCAGACCATGGAAGTCATACTTCGCCAGACCGTAGAGAACGTCGGCAACCCCGGCGACATCGTGAAGGTGTCCAACGGCTACGCCCGCAACTACCTCCTGCCACACGGCCTCGCCTACCAGGCGACGCCCGGCAACCGGAAGCGCATCGCCGCCGAGAAGGCGCGCCTCGAGGCCGCGGAGAACGAGCGCCGCCAGAGTGCCCGCACCCTCGCCGACCGTCTCGAGCAGGTCTCCCTCACCTTCTCCGCCCGCGTGGGCGATGAGGAGAAGCTCTTCGGCTCGGTGACTGCGGCAGACATCGTGCAGCAGCTCCACGCGCAGGGCTTCCCCGAGATCGAGAAGCGCCAGGTAGACCTCCACGAGCCGATCAAGTCCCTCGGAGTCTACAAGGTCCCTGTCCGGCTCCACGCCGATGTGAAGCCGGAGATCAAGGTGTGGGTGATAAAGCAGTGAACAGAAAGCAGAGAGCAGAAGGCAGAAAGCAGTGAACTGCCTCGGGGGTGAGAGCCCTACCCCCGGGAGCCGTTGACTGCCTTCTGCTCTCTGCTTTCTGCTGTCTCCCCGTCACTCTTCAGCAGCAATCAAGCCGGCCTAGAGAATGCCCCATTCACGCGCGAAACACTCCCTCACCACAGCACTCGCTCAGGCCAAGCGGGCGGCCGGGCTGTGCATCGACCTCAAGGCGAAGGACGTGGCGGTGCTGGATCTGACGCACGTCTCGGATGCTACCGACTACTTCGTCATCGCCAGCGGGTCGTCGGATACGCACGTGAGGTCCATCGCGGAGCACGTGCTCGAGGAGCTCCGCAAGCAGGGAGTGCGGGCGCATCATGTGGAGGGGCTGCAACAGGGGCGGTGGGTCCTACTTGACTATGTCGATTTCGTGGTGCACGTCTTCCATCCAGTGCTGCGCGAGTTCTACCAGCTCGAGCGGCTGTGGAGTGATGCGAAGACGGTAGCTATCGAGCAGGAAGGGGCCGGTGTATGAGCATTCGTTGGACCTGGCTCGCTGCCTTGACGGCGGCGTTCATCATCGTGGCGAGCCCACTGTGCGCGCAGGGGTACTTCGGTAAGAACCAGGTCCAGTACAAGCACTTCGACTGGAAGGTGATCGAGACTGAACACTTTCTCGTTCACTACTACCCGGACGAACGTGCCGCGGCGATGGATGCCGCGCGGATGGCCGAGCGAGCGTACAGCCGCCTCTCGCGCATCCTCGACCACGAGTTCAGCGAGAAGAAGCCGAACATGGTCTTCGCCTCGCGCGCGGACTTCGGCCAGAACAACGTCACGGGCGACCTCGGCGAGGGTACGGGGGGCGTCACCGAGCCGACGCGCGACCGGATGCTGCTATTCCTCACCGGCGACTACCGCGGCTTCGAGCACGTGCTCACGCACGAGATGGTGCACGAGTTCCAGTTCGACATTTTCCAGAGCGGCCAGAGCGCGGGAAGCGCGCTCTCGGGACTCATGCGCGTGCAGCCGCCGCTCTGGTTCATGGAGGGGATGGCCGAGTACCTCTCCATCGGGCCTGGCGACCCCAACACCGAAACCATCATCCGCGACGCCGCTCTGAACGGTCATCTCCCCTCGATCGAGCAGATGACCAGGCGGCCGGATCTCTACTTCCCCTATCGCTACGGACAGGCGTTCTGGGAGTGGGTGGCGCGGCGCTGGGGCGATGAGATAGTCGGTCAGATCATGGCCGACGTGCCCACGATGGGAGTGGCCGAGGCTTTCCAGAGAGAGACGGGCACGCCGATCGATGATCTGGGCGACGAGTGGCGCGAGGCGATGCAGAACAAGCACCTCCCGCAGATCGCCGACCTCGAACGGCCGCGCCGCTTCTCGCGCCCGCTGCTGACCGAGCGCCACAGCGGTGGCCAGATCTTCATCGCGCCCGCGCTCTCGCCAGACGGCAACTACATCGCCTTCCTCTCCAACGGAAGCTTTCTCAAGGGTCAGGTCTTCATAGACCTCTGGCTCGCCGACGCGCGCACAGGGAAGCGCATCACGCGGCTCATCAAGAGCGCGCTCGACCCGAACTTCGAGGAGCTCCAGCTCCTCTACTCGCAGAGCGCCTTCTCGCCCGATGGCTCGCGGCTCGCCTTCACCGCGCTCAGCGAAGGCAAGGACGTTCTCTACATATTCGACGTGGCGAGGCGAAAGCGGCTGGCCAGGATCGCGCTTCCGCTCGACGGAATAACGGGGCCGAGCTGGTCGACGGATGGACGGCAACTCGTATTCAGCGGGAACCGCGGCGGCATCACCGATCTGTACATGGTGGACGCAGACGGAAAGAACCTTCGCCAGCTCACCAACGACCGCTTCGGTGACATCCAGCCGCAATGGTCGCCCGACGGGAAGACCATCGCCTTCGCGTCCGAGCGCGGCGACGGGGCCGACATCTCGCTCCTACACTTCCCGAAGATGCGCATCGCGCTCTACCACCTGGAAACGGGGAGGATCGAGCTGCTGCACGGACAGGAAGGGCTCAACACCAATCCGATGTGGGCGCCCGACTCGAAGTCCATAGCGTACGTCAGCGATCGCACCGGCATTCCCAACGTCTTTCTCTACGACCTGCGCGAGCGCGATGAGTACCAGCTCACGAACGTAGTGGGCGGTGTGACCGCGCTGACCTCCGTGAGTCCGGCGATAACCTGGGCGCGCGACGCCGACAAGCTCGCGTTCACGTATTACGAGAACGGCGACTACGCTGTATGGCAGATAGACAATCCGCGCCGGCTCGCGCGGACCCCCTACCACGCCAGGCCGGTCGCGGGAACGACGCTGGCCACGCGTGACAGCGCGAGCATCGGCACCACGGCTTACCTCGAAGGCGGCGATACCACCAGCGTAGCGACGGGCACGGAGCCCACCAGCTCCTTCTACCGCACACCCGCCGGCTTCCGACCCTCGAGCGATCAGCCGTACGAGTCCGAGGCGGGACGCACCGAGCTGAGTGTGGCCGCGCTCCTCGACAGCGGCGACCTCGCACTGCCCGACACCACGCACTTCCACCGCTACGACTACCGCATGCACCTCGCGCCCGACTACGTGGCGCGGCCCACGGTGGGATACGCGCGCGACAACTTCGGGAGCGGCGTCTTCGGCGGCACGGCGATAGTGCTCAGCGACATGGTGGGGAATCACCAGCTCGCATTCGCGGGCGCGGTGAACGGCCGCATCCAGGAAGCGCAGGTCTTCGCGGGGTACACGAATCTCTCTCACCGGCTGCAATACTCTACCGGGCTCTTCCAGACGCCGTACTACTTCGGCGAGAACCCGTACTACGCCGAGACCCCCGAGGGGTTCGAGGAGACGCAGATAATCACGCGCTACATAGTGCGCCAGGGATTCGGAGTCGGGATCTATCCGCTCGATCGTTTCAGCAGATTCGAAGTGGCCGCGCGACTCACCAACATGGACCGCACGGATCTGATCTACACCCGCACGCTCGACGGCTCTGGCGCGCAGCTCACTCCGTACGAGCGCGACAAGGTGCGCTCGCACAGTGTGAACTTCGTCCAGCCATCCGTCGCATACGTATCGGACAACGTCCTCTGGGGGATGACGGCACCGATCTCGGGCCGACGTTATCGTCTGCAGCTCCAGCCCGCGGTGGGGAGCTACCACTGGGTGAGCTACCTCGCCGACTACCGCCGCTACGACCCGATTCTCTTCAATTACCTGACGGTGGCCACACGCTTCACGGCGAACGTCTCCACCGGGCGCGATGCCGACTCGACACGCCAGTACCTCGGCTGGGGCGACATGCTGCGTGGCTACGACAGCCACACTTTCCTTTCCGATCAGAAGACCTGTCCGGTTGCATCCGTGGCCGGCGCCTATCGCTGCTCGCCGCTGCAGGGGAGCAGTCTGATGTACGCGAGCGCCGAGATCCGTTTTCCGTTGATCAGAGGTGGCAGCATCGGCGGTGTGGTGCCTGTCCCGTCCATCGAGGGCGCCGTGTTCTACGACGCGGCAACGGCATGGTTCAGCGGCCAGAATGTCTCGCTGCACAGGCGGCGGGTCGATGATCCGTCCACGACGCGCGGCCTCCTCACCAGCCACGGTTTCGGCATCCGCGTCAATCTCTTCAACTACGTGGTCCTGCGCTGGGATTACGCGATCCCCCACGACGCACCGAGCAAGAAGGGCTTCTGGCAGTTCACGCTCTATCCACCGTTCTGAAGAGTGAGTCGTGCGCCGGGCGCCGAGTCCACGACGACGACACCTTACCATACTCGAGGCAGACGACG
>DASSOX010000197.1:0-7274 GCA_035700125.1 Gemmatimonadaceae bacterium | reverse complement strand
CCGGCCGTGAGGAGCGGAGCCACACCGAGGATGAACGCGAAGGATGTCATGAGAATCGGCCGCAACCGCTCGCGCGCCGCCTCCACCGCCGCCTCGCGAATGGATTTCCCATCGCGCCGCAACTCGCTCGCGAACTCCACTATTAGAATGGCGTTCTTGGCCGCCAGACCGATCACAGCGATGATTCCCACCTGGAAGTAGATGTCGTTGGGCATCCCGCGCAGCCAGACCGCGATCAGCGCGCCGAGCACCCCGAAGGGAAGTCCGAGCAGCACCGCGAACGGCACCGACCAGCTTTCGTACTGTGCCGCCAGCACCAGGAAGACCAGGATCAGACCGAGCACGATCACGAGCCCCGTCTGTCCCTGCGATGCCCGCTCCTGGAACGACTGGCCGCTGTACGCGTAGCCGATTCCCTGCGAGGCGTACTTGTCCGCCATGAGCTGCTCCACATCGTCCAGCACCTCGCCCGAACTGTGGCCCGGGGCGGCGGTGCCGGTGATGAGCGCCGACGGAAATCCGTTGAATCGTGTCACGAGACTCGGCGCGCCGCGCATCTCGGTCTGCACGAGCGCGGAGAGCGGCACCATGTCGCCGTCGCTGCTGCGCACGTAGAAGCGCCCGATGTCTTCCGGCTTCTGCCGGTATTCCGGCTGCGCCTGCGCCTGCACGCGGTACGTTCGGCCGTAGAGGTTGAAATCGTTCACGTACAGGGTGGAGAGCATCGTCTGCAGAGTGGAGAAGATCTGCCCCGTCCCCACACCGCGGGCGCGGGCCGCGTCTTCATCCACCTTCACGTACACCTCCGGCACCTCGGTGCGGATCCCGCCGTTCACCGTGGCCAGCGACGGGAGTTTCTGCGCATCCTGCACGAAGCTCCCTACCGCTTTCGCGAACTGGCGGATGTCACCGCCCGTGCGCTCCTGCAGGTTCATCTCGAGCCCGGCCGTCGCGCCGAGCCCCGATATCTCCGGGAGGTTGAAGCCGAAGCCGATCGCGTCCTTCATCCCGAAGAGCTGACCGTTCACGCGGGCGAGAATCGCATCAACCGACTGGCTCGGATCTTCTCGCTGGCTCCAGGGCTTCAGCGAGACGAACATCGTAGCCGAGTTGGTCTGGTTCGACTGCGTGAGCAGGTCGAGCCCCACGATGGACACGACCGTCCGCGTCGAAGAGTCGGCGCGCACCATGTCTTCCACCCGCTTCACCACTTCGGTGGTGCGCTGCAGCGATGCGGCATCGGGAAGCGTGATGCTTATGGCGAACACCCCCTTGTCCTCCGTGGGGATGAAGCCGCCTGGCACCGCCCGGAAGAGCACCACTATGAGCGCCAGGATCACCGCGAAGACGGCGAACCAGGTACGCGGCCGGCCGATAACGCGCTCCACCGAGCCGGTGTAGCGGCCCGTGAGCCGCTCGAAGTGCCGGTTGAACCAGCGCGCCAGACGGTTGTCGCTCTCCTCCGGCGCGTGTTTCAACATCAGCGAGCAGAGCGCCGGCGTGAGCGTGAGCGCTACCACGCCCGAGAGTACCACCGATATCACGATCGTCGCCGCGAACTGCTGGTACATGCTCCCGGTGATGCCGCCGATGAACGCCACGGGGATGAACACGGAGCAGAGCACCAGCACGATGGCTATCAGCGCTCCGGCTATCTGGTGCATGGCGCGGTTGGTGGCCTCCCTTGGCGGGAGGTGCTCCTGCGCCATTATACGTTCGACGGTCTCGATCACCACGATGGCGTCGTCCACCACGATTCCGATGGCCAGCACCATCCCGAAGAGCGTGAGCGTGTTCACCGAGAAGCCGAGCGCCTTTAGGCCCAGGAAGGTGCCGATGATACTCACCGGCACCGCCAACACGGGGATGAGCGTGGCCCGCCAGCTCTGCAGGAAGATGAACACCACCAGCGTCACCAGCAGCATCGCCTCGATGAGCGTCTTCGCTACTTCTATGATGGACTCGGTGATGAACGGCGTGGTATCGAACGGCGAAGTCCACGTCACCCCGTTGGGGAACGACTTCGCCAACTCGTTCATCCGGGCGTCGACCGCCTTGCGCACATCGAGACTGTTCGCGTCCGGCCGGCTGTAGATCGCGAACACCGCCGTCTCCTTCCCGTTGATGCGCGTGGCGATGTCGTATCCCTGCGCACCGAGCGTCACGTTCGCGATGTCGCGCACGTGCACGATTGATCCATCCGGCTCGGCTTTCACGATGATGTCGCCGAACTCCTCGGGTGTGCTCAGACGCCCCTGCGTGGTCACCGGGAGGGTGAGCTGCGTCCCCGCTGGTGCGGGCTCGCGCCCGAGCCGGCCGGCCGGCTTGGTCGAGTTATCCTCCTGTATCGCCCCGGAAACATCGTCCACGGTGATCCCGAGCTGCGCCATCCGCTCGGGATCGAGGCTGACGAGCATCGAGAAGTCGAGCGTACTGAAGAACGTGGCGTTGCCCACGCCGGGCAGACGCTTCAGCTCATCCTCGATGTAGAGCTTCCCGTAGTTGGTCAGGAACGCGGCATCGTAGCGCGGGTCGTCGGACTGCAGCGCGCCGAAGAAGAGGATGTTGGTGTTGGCCTTGGTGATCGTGATGCCGTTCTGCCGAACCGCGGCCGGGAGCTGCGGCTCGGCGAGGTTGATCGCGTTCTGCACGTCCACCGCTGCCAGATCCTGATCGCGCGAGATATCGAAGAAGATCTGCAGGTTCATCACGCCGTTGCTCGAGTTCGAGGACTTGTAGTACAGAAGTCCATCGAGACTGTTGAGCTGCTGCTCGATCGGCGCGGCCACGGCGCTCGCCACGTCCTGCGCGCTGGCGCCGGGAAAGACCGCGGTCACCTGCACCGCGGGCGGCGTGATCTCCGGATAGCGGTTCACCGGGAGCGTGGTAAGTGCGAAGCCGCCGAGCAGGGTGATCACGATGGATATGACCATCGCCAGCACCGGCCGCCGCACGAAGAAGTAGTCGCGCGTGGCGTTGGGGTGCTGCAATTTTCCCTTCTCGTCAACGGGGGGAGTTTCGCTCATCGATCTCCTCCCTCCCTTGCGACCCTGCTCGCGGCCGGGCGATCACCCGGGAGAGTGTCGGTCGCCGAGCTGTCGGCGAGAGCCACCGGACGCACTACCATCCCCGGCCCGATCTTCTGAATACCGTCTACCACCACGCGATCGCCGGGCTTCAGTCCGCTCTCGATCAGCCACCCCTCGCCCGACCATCCCGCGCCCTTCACCTCACGTGCGGCTACCGTGTCGCCCTTCCCCACCACGTACACGCTTTGCCGGCCGAGCTGCTGCATGACCGCGCGCTGCGGCACCACGAGCGCGCTGTCGCGGATGAGCCCGAGCACCTGTACGCGAACGAACTGGCCGGGCAGAAGTATGTGGTCGGGGTTCTCGAACTCGGCGCGGTACTGTTGCGTACCTGTCGCGGGATCCACCACGGGATCGACGTAGCCGATACGGCCGAGCTTCGGGAATGTGCTGCCATCCGAGAAAGCGACCTGCACGCGCGCCGAGCCGCCTGGCGACAGCGCACGGCGGGTATCCGGGTCGCGCCGCCAGGCGAGCTGCTGCTGCGCCGAAGGGCGGAAGCTCACGTATATGGGGTCGAGCACGTCTATGGTGGTGAGCACATCGCTCGGTCCGGTGACGCGCGTGCCCACATCGAGCTGCGCGCGCCCTACCCGGCCCGCTATCTCGGCGCGCACTACTGTCTCGCTGAAGCTCTTGCGCGCGCGATCCATCGCTGCACGCGCGGCGTTCAACGAGGCTTGCGCCTGCTTCACCGCCGACTCCGCATTGTCCACGTCCTGCTTCGAGACGGCGTTGTCGGCCAGGAGGGGACGCAGGCGGTCCGCAGTGCTCTGAGCGTTGGCAAGCCGCGCCTCGGCATCCGCCACCTGGGCCTGAGCCGCCTGGTAGTCGGCCTGATAGGTAACGGGATCGATGCGATAGAGGACGTCGTTGGGCTGCACCTCCGACCCTTCGCGGAAAGGACGCGCGACGATCACGCCCGACACCTGCGGGCGGACCTGAACGGTGCGGTAGGCCAGTACCTCTCCCGCCATCTGCACGTCGTCAGCGACCTTGCGCGGCGTGACGGAGACTACGGTAACCTCCGGGGCCGGCATCTGCGGCGGAGACGCCTCCTTCCCGCAGGCGGATAGGAGGAGCGCCACGGCGAGTACGGAGGAGATGCGACGCATACGGATTACTCTTGGAAGCCAGGTGATCATACGAGGGGGCAGACACGCCCATCTGGCCGCGAGTGAGGCCACGAGCGGAGGTATAGTTCGGGACATGACACGTCCCATAACGTCGAAGTACGGTCCATGGTTCCGAGCGCGGGCGCACGCGGCGGATTCAGCGGCGCGGACATAGCGTGAACCGGAGAGTAGCGCGCCTCAGGCGGGTTCGGCGACTCCATCGTCAATCACCGTGCACGCCTTCGGAGCCGCCCCCGCCTCTCCGCTCGGTGCTTCCCCCCCACGACCCGTATGCCAGAGAACGAACGACCCGATCACGGCAGCCAGGCCGGAAGCGGCGAAGACCGCGATCTTCGTTGCAGCGAAGTCGCTCGCGCGAGGGAGGGCAGCCCCACGCTCCAGTCACCGAGACGAAACCCGAGCTGGATCTGCCAGAGCGACTGGAACTCCGCTCCCAACGCCGAGTTGGTGAGGAGAACTGAGACGATCGTCGCGATCAGAAGCAGGATGCCGGCGGAAGGAGCCCAGCGCGCGAAATCGAGCGCCGCCTCGCGCACGCGTTGACCGAGCGTACCCAGCAACGCGTTGGTGAATTCACTGGAATCCCAGAGGCCGAGGTATTTCCGTCCGTTGATGTACCAGGTAGGCGTCACGTGCACGCCGCTGGACCATTCGCTCGCTCGTCGCAATCTCCGGCGTGTCGATCTCCTTGAGGTATCACATGATGTGCGTCATGTTAGCTTCACTTTTGAAGTGAGTCGAAGTGGGTTGGTCCGAGCTCGGCGATTCCGTATGCCCCATCGCACGCGCACTCGCTGTGGTCGGCGATCGCTGGACGATGCTGATCCTGCGCGAGTTGTTCGTGGGCGCGATACGGTTCGAGGAATTCCAGGCGCAGACCGGCATGTCGCCGCATCTGCTGTCCACCCGCCTCAAACGGCTCGAAGGCGATGGCGTCGTGGCCCGGCACCTCTATAGCACCAGCCCCCCTCGGCACGAGTACCGACTGACTCGCAAGGGCCTGGATCTCTATCCCCTGCTTCTGAGCCTCAAGTCGTGGGGCGGGAAATGGTGCGGCTTCTGATTCCGGAGTAGCTGCGGCAGCAGTGGCGGCGCTGGCCGCGCCGCCGGCGAGAGTGCTTCATCCGGTGCGAGATCATCAGTGGTGGCGATTCTCACGACGCCGAACTCGCCCTTGGTGAGCGTTCCCGTCTTGTCGAAGACTATCGTGGTGAGGTTTCGCGCGTCTTCGAGAGCGCGCCGGTCGCGCACGAGGAGACCGTTGCGCGCCTCCCGGGGTGGTCGAGATGGCGATGACCAGCGGGATCGCGAGCCCGAGCGCGTGCGGACAGGCGATGACCAGTACCGTGACCACGCGCTCGATCGCGGCTCTCGCGCACGGCTCCCTGGATCATGACCAGCATGACCAGCATGACCAGCATGACCAGCGTCGCACTCGAGTAGCGCCGCCCGGCTACTCCTGAACCGCCCTCCACTGGGCGCTCACACCGAGCGCAGCGACCCAGCGATCCAGATACGACTGATCGACAGCAGCGCCCGCGACACGCAGGAGCATGCGCACGTCGTCGAGCTGCCGTCCGGAAGCGCCCAGCTTCGCCCACTCCAACTTCGACAGGATCACATCCTCTAGGCTCGCGATCGCGACGGGTACGCCGAAGAAGTCCGTCGCCTCGCGGCGTGAGAACTCGGCCTCCGACAACTCACGATCCTTTCGGATGATCAGGTCGGCCTTCCAGCCCGTTTCCGGATCGACCACGTTGAAAATGCCGCTGTGTGCCAGCGCCTCGCGCGCAGCGTCGAGCGACACGTACAGCCCGCGCGCACCGATGCGTTGCACGAAGTCGTCGAGGGCGGAAGCAGTGGGCTCGATCACGAGATCCACATCCATGGTGGCCCGGCTGGCACCCCGGAAAGCAGCAGCCACCGATCCGGTGAGCATCGACGGGATGCCGGCCGAATCCAGTGTCTCGGTCAATACCCGCAGCAGGCGCTCGAGAGTCACGGAGCGGGCCGCGGACCAAGCCGCGCCGCCAGTTGGAGCGGCTCGCCCGTCAGCCGCTCGGCGAGTGCAATCGGCGAGTCGCCCGGGTGCAGCCTCCGCAGGCGCGAGAGAGCAAGTGCGCGTAACGTCTCGCTGAGCTCGAGCGCGTCGCGCATGCGCTGGGCGGGGTGGCGACGCCAGACGGCGGCGCAGGCGATCGCCATCGCTTCGGGCGAGGTGTCGTGCATGGTCGGAATCTACCGCTCGGACGTCATCGTGACGAGCGGCCAGCGCGCTCACGCCAGCCCGAAGTACCGTTCGAAGAACGCAGCCAGCTTGTCCAGAACGGTCTGCTTCTTCGCCGAATGGTTGTTGTTCTTCGCGAACCGCGACACCGGCGGGAGGATTCTGGTGATGGCCGTGCCCGTGGCCGGGATCGCGCCGTCACGGAAGGCGTTGTTCACGAACGTCTTCGTCTCCTCGGCGTTCAAATCTTCGTCCGCGATGATCCGGTCCAGCTCCTCGGCTCTCTTCCGGGCGACGAAGGCTTGCCATTCCGCATCGACCCTGGCCTTGGGCGACACGGAATCCACGAACGCTTCGATGAGGTCTTTCTTGTTGCGCAGGGATGGGCTGGAATCGATAGCGCGCTCGATGGTCGCGCGGATTTCCCTGTCCTGGCCCGTGCCCCTGGCCTTTATGTACCGCTCGACGAGCATCAGGATGAAGTCGACGTTGATCTCGACCTGCTTTATGAGCTCGATCTCGAACACCACGTCGTCGTTGATCCCTTCCCTTTCGGCCTCGGACGCGCTGCGGAACTCGGCGTACAGGTTCAGGTACAGGCTCTGGTAATCCTGCAGATCACGCTCGCTCAGGATTTCGTTCCCCGCGAACTCGTCGAACGACGTGAGGATGTTGCGAAGTCGCAGGATGGCGCCGAACAGCTTGATGAACGCTTTCTGCGCCGCCTCGCCGGTGATGCCGGAGCTCAATGGGAAGAGTGCCACCAGCTCGGCCACCTTCTCCTGGTATTCAGCGTAGTAGTCCGCGTACGGCTTCAGCAGC
>DASSOX010000196.1:0-11563 GCA_035700125.1 Gemmatimonadaceae bacterium | reverse complement strand
AGCGGAGCTATGACTGAGCCTGCTCGAAATTAAAGACCTGACCCCGTCACCTGGTGAAGCGCCTCAACGTATGCTCCTCCAGCTCATCGCGGATCGCGGGGATCTCGATGTTCTCGAGGACATCGGCGGCGAAGGCGTATGTGAGGAGCTCGCGGGCGCGGTCGGCGCCGATGCCACGGCTCTTCATGTAGAAGAGCGCGATATCGTCCAGGCGGCCCACCGTTGCGCCGTGGGTACAGCGCACATCATCCGCGAATATCTCTAGCTGCGGCTTGGTGTCGATCTGCGCACGGTCGGAGAGGAGCAGGTTGTTGTTCTGCTGCTTCCCGTCTGTCTTCTGCGCCTTCGCATGCACGTAGACACGGCCGTTGAACACACCGTGCGAGGCGCCATCGAGGATCCCCTTGTACAGCTCGCGGCTGAAGGTGTTGGGCTCGATGTGCTCCACCAGCGTCTGGTGGTCCACGTGCTGCTCGCCGTTCACCATGTACAGGCCGTCGAGCGTGGCGCCGCACCCCTCGCCGGCGAGCGAGGTGTGGACGTTGGTACGCGAGAGCGCCGCGCCGGTCGCGAAGGAGAAGGAGAGCAAGTGGCTGTCGCGCTCCTGCGTCACCTGCACGTTCCCCACGTGGTAGGCCTTCTCGCTCTCCCGCTGCAGCTTGATGTGGTTGAGCGTGGCGCCCCTGCGCAGCACGACCTCGCTCACCGAGTTGGTGAAGTAGGCGGCGTCGCCGAGCGGTACGTAGCTCTCGATCACCGTCGCCTTCGAGTTGCGCTCGGCCACGATCAGGTTGCGTGGATAGGTCACCAGCGAGTCGGTGAGCCCCGTCGAAACGAAGACCAGATGGATCGGCGTGTCGATCGCCGCGTCCGCTGCGAGGTGCACCACGGCGCCGTCTTTCATGAAGGCGGTGTTGAGCGCGGTGAACGCATCGTTGTCGAACGCCGCTACCTTCGTGAGATGCTGCTCCACCAGCACGCTCGCCTCACGCCAAGCGCGCTCGAGATCCATCACCACGAGCCCGCGCGGCAGCTTCTCCACCCCCGAGAGGTCGGGGTCGAAGCGGCCGTCCACGAACACGAGCGTCGGCCACTCGGGGTGGCCGAAGGAGAATGGCGCCAGGTCCGACGCCTCAACACGGCGCGGCGCGGGCGGCGCGATTCGAAACTCGCGCTCGGCGATCGGCGCCACGCTCGTGAAGTGCCAGTCTTCGTTCTTCGTCGTCGGGAAACCGAGCGCGCTGAAGCGCTCGATCGCCGAATGACGGAGCTGCGGGAGCCAGTCGGGCCCCGCACTCCCGCCATTCGCGGCGAAGGTTGCGAAGTCGTTCACGTACGCCTGGGTCATGCCAGCGCCTCCTCCTTCTGCTCGACCCATTCGTAGCCCTTCTCCTCCAGCTCGAGTGCCAGCTCCTTCCCGCCGGACTTCACGATGCGGCCGGCCGAGAGCACGTGCACGTAGTCGGGCACGATGTAATTGAGGAGCCGCTGATAGTGCGTTACCACGATAGTAGCATTGTCGGGGCGCTTCAGCTTGTTCACGCCCTCGGCCACGATGCGCAACGCGTCGATGTCGAGCCCGGAGTCGGTTTCGTCGAGAATCGAAAGACGCGGCCTGAGCACAGCCATCTGCAGGATCTCGTTGCGCTTCTTCTCACCGCCCGAGAAGCCGGCGTTCACCGAGCGATTGAGCATCCCCGGGTCCATGTCCACTAGCGCGAGCTGCTCCTCCATGATGTCCAGGAACTCGAGCGGGTCGGCCTCGGGAAGGCCCTTCGCCTTGCGAATCTCGTTGTATGCCGTGCGCAGAAAGTACGCGTTCGACACACCGGGAATCTCCACCGGATACTGGAACGCCATGAAGACGCCTGCCTGCGCCCTCACCTCGGGATCCATCTCGAGGAGATCCTGCCCGTCGAGGGTGACCGACCCACCGGTCACCTCGTACGCCGGGTTCCCCGCCAGCACCTGCGCCAGCGTACTCTTCCCCGACCCGTTGGGCCCCATGACCGCGTGCACCTCGCCCGCGTTCACGGTGAGGTCGATCCCTCTCAGGATTTCCCGGCCTTCGCTTCCAGCTACTCTTGCGTGTAGATCCTTTATGGTGAGCACGTTTGTAAAGTTCCGATTAAAGTCCAGGTTCCTAGAGAGAGAGCAGACAGCAGAGAGCAGAAAGCAGGTACTGCCGGCTGGGCGAGATCTCGCCCCAACGGCTTCTGCTGCTTTCTGCTCTCTGCTGTCTGCTCTCTCACTACCCGACGCTCCCCTCGAGCGTGATCCCCAGAAGCTGCTGCGCTTCGAGAGCGAACTCCATGGGGAGCTCCTTGAAGACTTCCTTGCAGAAGCCGGCCACGATCATCGAGACGGCGTTCTCGGTCGAGATGCCGCGCTGGCGAAGGTAGAAGATCTGGTCCTCGCCGATCTTGGACGTGGAAGCTTCGTGCTCCACCTGGGCGGTGTTGTTGCCCACCTCGATGTAGGGGAAGGTATGGGCGCCGCAGCGGTTGCCGATGAGCATCGAGTCGCACTGCGTGTAGTTGCGGGCGCCGTCCGCCTTGGGCGATACATAGACGCGGCCGCGATAGCTGTTCTGCCCTTCGCCGGCCGAGATTCCCTTGGAGACGATGGTGGACTTCGTGTTGCGGCCGAGGTGGAGCATCTTGGTGCCCGTGTCGGCCTGCTGCTTGTTGTTCACCACTGCCACGGAGTACCACTCGCCAACCGAGTTGTCGCCCTGCAGGATGACGCTCGGGTACTTCCAGGTGATGGCCGAACCAGTCTCCACCTGCGTCCACGAGATCTTGGAGTTCTCACCGGCGCACTTGCCGCGCTTGGTGACGAAGTTCAGGATGCCGCCCTTTCCTTCCTCGTCGCCGGAATACCAGTTCTGCACGGTGGAGTACTTCACCGTCGAGTCCTTGAGCGCGACGATCTCCACCACGGCGGCGTGCAACTGCTGCGTTGAGCGCTTGGGCGCGGTGCATCCCTCGAGGTAGCTCACGTAGGCGCCCTCTTCGGCGACGATCAGCGTGCGCTCGAACTGGCCGGTGTTCTCTGCGTTTATGCGGAAGTAGGTGGAGAGCTCCATCGGGCACTTCACGCCCTTGGGCACGAATACGAAGGAGCCATCGCTGAACACGGCGGAGTTGAGCGCGGCGAAGAAGTTGTCGCTGTAGGGGACCACCGATCCCAGGTACTTCTTCACGAGGTCGGGATGCTCGCGCACCGCCTCGCCGAAGGAGCAGAAGATGATGCCCAGCTCCTCGAGCTGCTTGCGGTACGTGGTGCCCACCGAGACGCTGTCGAAGACGGCATCCACGGCGACGCCCGCGAGGACCTTCTGCTCGTTGAGCGGGATACCGAGCTTGTTGTAAGTCTCGAGGAGTTTGGGGTCCACATCATCGAGGCTGCCGATCGGCTTGGCCGTCTTCGGCGCGGAGTAGTAGGTCTGCGCCTGGTAGTCGATGGGATCGTAATGGACGTTCGGCCAGTGCGGCTCGTGCATCGTGAGCCAGCGGCGGTACGCCTTGAGTCGCCAGTCGAGGAGCCACTGAGGCTCGCCCTTCTTGGCGGAGATGAGCCGAACCGTATCCTCGTTCAGGCCATGCGGGATGGTATCGGCTTCGATGTCGGTGACGAAGCCGGCCTTGTACTCTCTGTTGACCAGGGTCTCGATGGAACTGCTCATCCGTTCTCCTTTCCGGCCGTGGCGGCCGCGGGCCGAAAGCGCACGTTGTAGCCGCAGGCGCCGCATCCATCGAGGATGTGCGATCTGCGCTCTATGTCGGCGCCGAGTGCGCGCGAAAGAAAGCGCTCCTCGGCTTCACATACTTCAGGGAACTGCTCCGCGACCGCGAGGATCGCGCAATTGTGCTCCATTAGCGCTCCGCCATCGGAGGCGGGGCGCCACTCGGGCATGAAGCCCTCGCTGGCGAGCGCGCTCGTCACGAGCTCCAGCTTCTCATCGGCCGAGAGCCCGTCGAGCTGCCCGGCGAGCCGATCCTCGATTGCCTCGAACTGCGACGCGAGCATTGCAACCGCCGCCTCGCGTCCCTCGCGCTCCACCAGGCCGCGGAGGAGTTGCATCAGCGTCTCCTCGTAGCGTCTGGGGAAGAGCGCCTCGCCATCGGCGGCGAGTTTGTACTGGAACACCGGAGCGCCTACGCCCTTGCGGCAACGATCGTGCTCCACGAGCGAATCCGCCTCGAGCTCCTTTATGTGGTGGCGGATCGCATTGAGTGAAGCGCCGAGGCGCTCGGCGAGATCCGTGACGGTGAGCCCGGGCGAGCGCTTGAGCTCCACGAGGATGGCGGCGCGGGGCCCTTTCTGCCCGCGCGGTGACCATTCCTGAGTGGATGAATTCGCCGTGTGCCGCACCTTGATGTCTCGCATCTCGATACGGCGAATCCTAAGTGAAGTTGTCGGGATAGTCAAGTTTGTGGGGCTTTTTTGGTGTGAATCTAAGCCCTTGTGCGGCACAAACTTGGAACGTCGGGAGGGCGCCGCGGCCCGGGCCGGACACGGCCGGGCCGCGGCGCGCCCGTCACGGAGGCGGCGGGGCTGCGGGAATCACCACGAGGGTCGCCGACCCGGTGGTCGCGCCGATCGCTGCGGTTATCACCGTGGTGCCCTCGGCGAGCGCGTTCACCACGACCGTGCTGTCGTCGAGGACCGTGACGCTGGCCACGCCCTCGGGGTTCACCGACCAGTCGAACACCGCGCCGTCGATCGCGCCGCCGCCCACCGCGATCGCTTGCGCGGTGACCACCATGCTGTCGCCCACCGTCAGCGTATCCTTCGGCGCCGCGACGATCACCGACTCCAGCTCCGAGACGACGGCGATGTTCACCGACACATCCTCATCGCAGCTCGATACGGTGATCGTCGCGTTGCCCACCGCGTGAGCCGTTACCAGGCCGGTGCTGTCCACGCTCGCGACCGCGCCGTTGGAGGAGCTGAAGGTGAAAGGGACGTCGGTGCGGGCGGCGCCGAAGCGGCCGTATGCGGTGGGCTCGAGCTGGAGCTCATCGCTCACTCGCGGAGGTGCCCTGAAGAAGAGCGTCGCGCTGGGTGGGTCTACGGTGATCGCGGAAACGGGATTCGTGACATCACAGATCCCATCGATCCCAGTCGCTCGATCGCTGCTGCACGCAACCACGACGCCCAGCGCGAAAACGGCGGGCACTAACCGAGCGCAGCGTATCACTGAAGCACCTCCGACAGGTGGATCGGGAGAGCCGGCCGGTGGCGCACATCCGCGAGGCGCGAAGATGCCGGCGACGGAGTCGGAATATGCTTTCCGGGGGATAGTCCGCAAGGCGGGGGGCCCCTCGCGGAACCGCTCCGTAACGAGAATCGCGATCTAACGCACGAACACTACATAGAGCGCCGCGAGAACAGCCACCAGTCCGCCGCCCACCATCACGGGTGTTTTCCAGTTGCGCTGGCTGCGGTAGGCGGGACCGTGCGACGCCGTGACCGCGCGTTGCGCGAGCATGGTCTGCCGCCGATTCACTGCTTCCTCGGCGTTGTCCTCGAACTGTACGCGGCTCATCCCCGGCGGCACGGCGCCGCGCAGGAACGTGAAGGTGGTGCCGCCGATGGAGATCTCGTCGCCCTCCACGAGCATGCGCGGCGCGGTGACGGTCTGGCCATTGATCTTCGTCCCGCCGGAGCCCATGGAGTAGAGCACGTAACCGCCCGCCTCGGAGCGCACGTCGGCGTGGAAGCGCGATACGGTGGGGTCCTTGAGCACGATACTGCAGCCGATCTCGCGGCCGACCTGCACCACGCGGTTTCGCATCGTGTATGCCTTGCGCGCGGCCGCGTTCACCAGAAGTGCGGGCGGCGGTTCCTCCGGCGGCGCCGGGCGAGGGGCGTCGCGCGTCTCGAGATATACGAAGCGCGCGGAGCCCGCCGATATCACATCGCCCGGATGCAGGTCGGCACCGCCGGTGGGAACCTGACGTCCGTTGAGGGCGATGACGTTCTGACTGGAGGCGGGGATCACCGTGGGGAGCGCGCCGCCCAGCTCGACCTTGAAGTGTCGCGCCGCCAGATCGCGCCGCTGTATTCGCCAATCCACCTGCGATCCGCTGCCGACATCCAGTGCTCCAGCGAGCTCGCGCGGATTGTCGGCTGGCTCGGACGTGCCTTCGAGCTCGAGAAATGGCATGCGTATTCTCCAGGCGCCTCGTGGGCGCGGGGGTGCAGTATCAGCGCATGCTCGCTACGGCGCCGGCCGCGCGGCCGCGGACAGCTGGATGATCGCGCGGCGCAGCAGCGTTCGGGCGAGCTGCACCTTGTAGCCGTTGTGCGCGAGGGGACGCGCCTCGTATAACGCGCCATCCACCAGCCGGGCAACATCGTCGGCTTCCAGCCCTCCCTTCGCCACTTCTTCCTCGATGGAACGGCTCAACCGCCATGGCTTCGGCGCAACACCCCCGAGCACGAGCCGCACATCACCGTGGGATGTACGCACCGATGCGAGACTCGTCAGCGCGAAATCCCAGCTTCCCCGCTGCATCAGTTTCTCGTAGCTCTGCGTGCCGCCAGCGCTCGCGCCGGGGATCTCCACGGCAGTGATTATCTCGTCGTCCGCCAGTACTGTCTCGCGGTCCAGCCGCTCCGCCGGGAGCACGTACAACTCGACGATGGGCAGCCGCCGCGATCCGCGCGCCGAGCTCACCTCCACCATCGCATCGAGCGCGGTGAGCGCCACCGCGGGATCGGATGGGTGGACGATGTAGCAGGGGCCGCCGCCCAGTATTGCATGGTACTGATTCTCACCGGTCGCGGCAGGGCAGTCGCTCCCCCCGTTCTTGAGGCAGGGGATGTTGCGACGTAGATACCAGCAGCGCGGCCGCTGACAGAGGTTACCGCCGATGGTTCCCATGTGCCGGAGCGCGGTGGTGCCCACCGACTCGCACGCCGACGCCAGGGCGGGGAAGCGGGAGCGGACACCCTCGTCCCGTGCGAGATCCGCTATGCGAGCGGATGCTCCGATCCGCAGGCCGCCGTCTTCCGTGGGCGCTACCGAACGGGAGGCGGGAATCGCGCGGAGGTCCACGACGGACTCCGGGTGCGCGAGTTGCTCCTTGATGAGCACGAGAAGGTCGGTGCCGCCACCCATGGGGAGTGCGTCCGAACTTTCGAGGAGACGCGCCGCTTCGGCGACGCTCTCGGGTCGGTGATACTCGAAGTGCGAGAGAGACATTGGCTATCTGCGAGTGCTATTATTCCATCGAGCGGCCGCGCCGCGAAGGTGTGAGCTACGCCACCACAACAGCTTCCGGTCGTCGATGCTCCGTGTCTTGACCCAACGCGCTCTTGCACGTGTCGCGCCGCTCGCGCTCGTGGCGGCGTTCGCTCTATCCGCCTGCGGAGAGTCCGAGGCGAGAGCTACGAGCGCGGCGGAAGCCGCCGACATCCAGGCGTTCGATACCACCTCGCTCCTCGCGCTTCCCGAATCCGCGGTGGTGACGAGCGACGAGCCGGCTGCGCCCCGCAAGCGGCTGAGTCCCCTCGCCGACTCGATTGCGAACCAGGTCACTTTTCTGGCGAGCTTTCAGAGAACGTTCGTGGGCGCCGGACGCAACCATCACCTGCTGGTGGATATCGGCCGCATAGACACCAAGCTCGGCACTCCCGAGCGACTTCGAGCTTTCAGGGAGGCCGCGGCCGCACGCTCTCCGCTCGTCGTGGGCGATCGACTACGCCTGCGTGGCCCATGGGGATCGAGCGACGCTACAGTGGCCGGCTACGACGAGTGGAATGGAAGGGCGGTCGTCACGCTCGCTGCATCGCCACTCGTGGATTCGCTCGCGCGGCATGTGGAACCGATGGTCGCACTCGCGCTCCGCGCCGATTCGGCAGCGCCGCCGGTCGCCGATAGCTGCGACCGGCGCGGGAAGCTCCCTGCTCCGCTAGCCGCGCGCGCCACAGCGGTGGGCGATTCGCTGGTCGCCGCCATGCGTGCGGACACGGCAGGCCGGCCGGCCGCGAGTGCGAAGCCGTCTGCGAGCAAGGTGACGCGTCTGGCTGGCTGCTTCGGCGATTACGACGCCATCATCTTCGCCAATCTCGCCGCCACGTCGCGCACGCCCTCGCGCGAGCTCGCAGTGCTGCTCGATTCAACCGGAAATGCGAGCCCGCTCAGCGTAAACGACCTGCGCTTCAAGACGCACGAGGCGCTTCGCGCCTTCGATGCGGATGGCGACGGCGTGGACGACGTGGCGGCGCTCGGCCGTGCCGAGCGCTCGGGAGGGACGGTGCTGCTCCGCCTCGAGCCGGAGAAGCGCCGGCTGACGTACATCGCCAGCGGCTTCGCCTGGGAGACCTTTTGAGTACCAGCTCGCCGGGGCGTCTGCGCATATGTCTCATCGCGCCGGGTCTCTATGCCTGGGGAAGTCACAATCCGACCGGGCGCGCAGCGCGGGTGATCGGGCGCGAGCTCGCCAGACGCGGCGTCCGGGTGAGCGCTGTCATCCCGAAGCGCCATGGGCAGCGCGATCTCGAGCAGGTGGACGGCATCAAGGTCTACGGCTTCCGGCCCGAGGCGCCGTGGAGCGTGACCGCGCTGGCTCGCGAGTGCGATGCAGACGTGTATCACTCGTTCGACCCATCCATGTTCACCGCGATGGCCGGCGCGGCACAGCGCGGCCGGCGCCATGTAGTGACGATCCGCGCCCCGCACGACTGGCTGCGCGAGTTCCGCGCCGGCAACCGGGTGGATGTCGCGACGTACTGTCTGCTCGTGGAGAACCCCATCGTGTGGCTCGCGGTGCACCGCGCCGACACCGTACTCTGCGCGTCCGACGATCTGGTGTCTGCCGTGCGCACCAAGTACCGAGTGAACGATCCGGTCTTTCTTCCCACTCCCGTCGCGATCCCGCGCCGCGTGCAGAAGGGGAAGACGCCCACCGTCTGCTTCATGGGTGGCTGGGATCGCCACAGGCACCCCGAGCTCTTCTTCGACCTGGCGCGACGTTTCCCGGCCGTGACGTTCATCGCCGTCGGTCGAGCGCGTGACAGGCACTACGATGCGCATCTCCGTCGCGAGTACGGCTCGCTCGCCAACCTCGAGTTCACCGGCATGATAGATCCCTTCCACTCGGACGCCCTCTCGAACGTCCTCGCCGAGAGCTGGATCCTCGTGAACACCGGTGCACGCCGCGGCGTGCCCGACGCGTGCGTGGAGGCAGTCGCTCATCGCTGCGCGATCCTGAGCGATGCCGATCCCGATGGCTTCGCCACCCGCTTCGGTCACCACGCCCCCGATGGCGACCTTGCCGCCGGCCTCGACGCCCTCCTCACCAACGACTCGTGGCGTTCGCTCGGCGAACGCGGGCATGAATACGTGCTTGATAATTATGAGAGTGAGAAGGTGATGGAGAGGTATCTGGGAGTGTATGAAGGAAGAGAGATGGCAGGGAACGGGAGACAGGAAACAGGTACCGACTCGTAGAACGACGTCATCCCGCGAAGGCGGGGATCCATTCTGGCCAGACTGAACATGGACTCCCGCTTTCGCGAGGATGAGCTACCGTGTGCAGTTCCTGCTTCTTGCTTCCCCTTCCCTTCTTCCTCTCTCCGTCGTACCGAACTACGTTGCCGAGAGACAGGGGTGCCCACGACACCGAGGCCGTGGGCTGAGAGAGTCCCTTCGAACCTGATCCGGCTCATACCGGCGTAGGGAGTCAGAGCAATGGATATTCGTACCCGCGAGCGCGTGCCGCTGGCAGCGCGGACGCAGATGCGCCATGCGCGTAATGGCGAGATCACAGATGCGATGAGCTTCGTCGCGGAGCGCGAGGCGATCGCACCGGAAGTGGTGCGCGACGAGGTCGCGCGTGGGCGACTCGTCATTCCGGCCAACTTGAATCACCTGGCTGGCGCGCTGGAGCCGATGGCGATCGGCAAGGTCGCGCGCGTGAAGATCAACGCGAACATCGGAAATTCCGCTGTCACTTCGTCCATCGACGAAGAAGTGGAAAAGCTGAAGCTCGCGGTGCGCTACGGCGCCGACACGGTGATGGATCTCTCCACCGGCAAGGACATCGACCTCGTGCGCGAGGCGATAATCACCGCGTCCACGGTACCGATCGGAACGGTCCCAATTTATCAGGCGGTGCTCATGGGGAAGGAGCTCGAGGAGCTCACGGCCAACGATCTCCTCGACGTGATCGAGCACCAGGCGAAGCAGGGCGTGGATTACATGACCATCCACGCTGGCATCCTCCTCGAGCACCTCCCGCTCGTCTACGGGCGCGTGACGGGGATCGTGAGCCGGGGCGGGTCGCTGCACGCCGTCTGGATGATGGCGCATCGCAAGCAGAATCCGCTCTACGAGCACTACGACGAGGTGCTCGATATCCTGCGCCACTACGACGTCACCATCTCGCTCGGCGATTCGCTGCGTCCAGGCAGCATCCACGACTCGAGCGACCGCGCACAGTTCGCGGAGCTCGAGACGCTGGGCGAGTTGACTCGCCGCGCGTGGGAGCGCGATGTGCAGGTGATGGTGGAGGGACCGGGGCACATCCCGATGCACGAGATCGAGATGAACGTCCGCAAGCAGAAGGAGATCTGCAACGAGGCGCCTTTCTACACGCTCGGTCCTCTGGTGACAGACGTGGCACCCGGCTACGACCACATCACGAGCGCGATCGGCGCGGCTATGATCGGCTGGTACGGCGCCGATATGCTCTGCTACGTCACCCCGAAGGAACACCTCGGACTCCCCAACGCCGAGGACGTGCGGCAGGGCGTGATCGCGTACAAGATCGCGGCGCATGCGGCCGACATCGCGCGTGGCCGCCCTGGTGCGCGCGACCGTGACGACGCACTCTCGCGTGCACGCTACGCTTTCGACTGGAACGAGCAGTTCCGCCTCGCGCTCGACCCTGAGCGCGCGCAGGAGTACCACGACGAGACGCTCCCCGCCGAGTACTTCAAGAGCGCGGAGTTCTGCGCGATGTGCGGGCCCAGGTTCTGCTCCATGCACCACTCGCGCACCATAGATGATGGGATAGCGGCGATGGCGCGCGAGGCGGGGCTGGCCGAGAAGGCGTCATCGAGCGGTCTGCCGGTCGCCGGGAACTCCTCGGAGGCGGAACCGAGCGAGCTCGCCGCAGCACAGGGCCATGACTGACTCTACACACCTGGATCACACTCGACCGGATTTCGATTGACGCTCACATCGAAGCAGCGCTCCGAGCTACGCGCGGAAGCGCACCACCTCACGCCCACCGTGCACGTGGGTCAGCACGGGATAACGCCCGCGCTGGTGCAGTCGCTCGACGAGGCGCTCCGCACCCGCGAACTGGTGAAGATCCAGCTCGGCCGCCAGCCCGAGCTGGATTCGCGCGAGATGGCCACTCGGCTGGCGGCGGAGGCGAGTGCCGACGTCGTCCAGGTAATCGGCAAGACCGCCACTCTCTATCGCGAGAATCCGGAGCTGGAGCGGAAAGCAGGAAAGGGGCCGCCCTGGCGGAGATAAGCGACGGTAAGCGACGGGGTCAGGTCTCCAATGTTTAGCAGGCACGCCTACTGGCGTGCCTGC
>DASSOX010000195.1:0-5645 GCA_035700125.1 Gemmatimonadaceae bacterium | reverse complement strand
GTGCGGTGGATGTCTTTCGGGTCGCCCGAGAGCGCCACCCAGCGGAAGGGTCCCTTCCCCTGACAGAAGAGCGGACGAATGTAGGCGGGGACGAAGCCGGGGTAGTCGAAGGCGTGCTCGACGCCGGCGTCGTAGGCTACGGTTCGGAGGTTGTTGCCGTAGTCGAAAGTGATCGCTCCCATCTCGCGCAGCGCGAGGAGCGCGCGCACGTGGGCGGCTATGGATTCCGACGCGCGGTCTACGTAGTCCGCCGGGTCGCGGCGCCGCAACTCCGCTGCTTCCTCCAGCGAGAGGCCTGCAGGGACGTAACCGTTGAGCGTATCGTGCGCGCTCGTCTGATCGGTCAGCACATCGGGCACGACGCCTCGGCGTACGAGCTCCGGCATCACTTCCGCCGCGTTGCCGACGAGACCCACGGAAAGCGCACGGCGCTCCGACCGCGCCCTGTCCAGCCAGCCGAGCGCTTCGTCGAGACTCGCGGTCTGCCTGTCGCAGTAGCCGGTGGCCACACGCTTGGCTATCCGCGCGGGATCCACTTCCACTCCCAGGAACGCGGCGCCGAGCATGGTGGCGGCGAGTGGCTGCGCACCGCCCATCCCTCCGAGACCGGCGCTCGCGACGAGCCGGCCCGCGAGAGTGCCATCGAAGTGGGTCTTCGCCACCGCGCCGAAGGTTTCGTAGGTCCCCTGCAGGATCCCCTGCGAACCGATGTAGATCCACGACCCCGCGGTCATCTGGCCGTACATCGTGAGACCGGCGCGCTCCAGCTCGCGGAAAGTGTCCCAGTTAGCCCAGCGTCCCACCAGGTTGCTGTTGGCGATCAGCACACGCGGTGCGCCTGCATGCGTGCGGAAAACGGCCACCGGCTTGCCACTCTGCACGAGAAGGGTTTCGTCGCCTTCGAGCCTGCGGAGCGTGTCGACAATGGCGTCGAAGCTCGCCCAGTTGCGCGCCGCCCGCCCGGTGCCGCCGTACACCACCAGTTCGTCGGGACGCTCGGCAACATCGGGGTCGAGGTTGTTCATGAGCATCCGCAGCGCCGCCTCCTGCTGCCACCCCTTGCATGAGATCGTCCCGCCGCGCGGTGCGTGTACGGTGCGCGGTCCGTGCTCGCCGCGTAGCTCGCCTGCGGTGGTGTGTAGGGCGGGAGTGCTCGAGGTAGTCATGGTACAGGATTCGGAATGATTGGGTCGAACTCACCAGCCGCTATCGCCACGGCAAGCGCCATCGTGTCGCCGGAGAGAACGCGATCGGTCGTGAGCGGAGCAACGTGCTCGCGCACGACTTCGAGCGCGCGCGCAACCGAGGCCGCGGGCCGGAGAGGCGCGCGGTACTCGACGGCCTGAGCGGCGCACATCAGCTCGATGGCGAGCACGTGTCGCACGTTGTCCAGAACGCGACGCAGCTTCCAGGCCGCGCCCATCGCCATCGGTACGACATCTTCCTTGTTGCCGTCGGTGGGAATCGAGTCCACGCTCGATGGATGCGCGAGCACCTTGCACTCGCTGGTGATGGCCGCCGCGGTAACCTGCGCGATCATGAAGCCCGAGCTCACGCCCGCGTCGCTCGTCAGGAAGGGCGGAAGCCCCTGGTTCAGATCCGGATTGACGAGCCGATCTATTCGACGCTCGGAGATCACCGCCAGGTTAGTGAGCGCGATCGCGAGGAAGTCGAGCGCCATCGCCACAACCTGGCCGTGGAAGTTGCCGCCGCTGATGATCTCGCCGTCGTCGAAGACCAGCGGATTGTCGGTGCCCGCATTTATCTCGCGACTCACGAGCGACTCGGCGAAGCGCAGCGCATCGAGTACCGGACCGTGCACCTGCGGCATGCAGCGAAGTGCATAAGCATCCTGGACGCGCGGATCCCCCGTGCGGTGAGATTCGCGGATCTGGCTCTCGGCGAGAAGCGCGCGGAGTAATGCGGCCGACTCGAGCTGCCCTGCCTGCCCGCGCGCCTCGTGGATGCGCGCATCGAACGCCGCCGGCGTGCCCATGAGTCCTTCCAGCGACATTGCGCCCGCCACGTGCGCCGCACGCCAGAGCCGCAGCGCATCCACGAGAGCCAGCGCCGCTATCCCCGTATGCGCCTGGGTACCGTTGATCAGCGTGAGCCCCTCCTTCGGTGCGAGCGTGAGAGGCGCGAGCCCTGCGGCAGAGAGCCGCTCCCGTGCAGGCGCGCTACGGCCATCACCGAGCAGATCTCCCTCGCCGATCATCGCCAGCGCCAAGTGCGCCAGGGGCGCCAGATCACCACTGGCGCCCACGCTACCCTGCTCCGGAATCGGCGGATACAGACCCGCGTTGAGCATCCCCGCCAGCAACTCCACGAGCTGCGCGCGCGCGCCGGAAAAACCCTTCGCGATGACGTTCGCCCTGAGGAGCATCATGGCGCGCACCTCGCGCTCCCCGAGCAGCGGCCCCACCCCGGCCGCGTGGCTCCGCACGAGATTCACCTGCAGCTCCGCGAGGCGATCGTGCGGAATGGCAACCTCGGAGAGTTTACCGAAGCCGGTGGTGACGCCATACACCACATCCCCACGCTCTACCACTCCCTCCACTATCCGGCGCGCCGTGGCGATCCGCTCCCTCGCACTATCCGCGAGACCAACGGTAGCCCGCCCCACCGCCACCCTGTACACGTCCTCGATGGTGAGCGATCTCCCATCGAGTAGTAGCTCACGAGTCATGCGGGTAAAGTATAGGGGGAGACGGGGGGCAGAAAGCAGAGAGCAGAGTGCAGGAAGCAGGAAACGCAAAGGGTTCAGGAGGCAGGGTTCAGGATTCAGGTACCACCTCGGCGGCGGGATCTCGATCGCTGGGTAGTACCTGAACCCTGAACCCTGCCTCCTGAACCCTGGTAGTTCCCGCCCCGCCTCCTGAACCCTCGCAGTTCACTGCTTCCCGCTCTCTCTCGCCTCACATCACCCTACTCCGCCATCCCCTCGCAGGCGGCTTGGGTGAGGAGCCAGTCCCTGGCCTTCGCGGAGGCGGAGTCGTATACCGATTTGGGCTCTATTGTGGTCCAGGAGACTCGCTGGTCGGGTTGCAGCTCGGCGCCGTAGATCTGTCCTGTCCGATCGGCGTCGGTGGCGACCGTCAGTACGAGGACCGCACCGTCGCTCAACGAGTAGGAGGAGTTCGCCGTGGACAGTCCGGCTGTCGGCTCTCCGAAGCTGCGCGAGAGTGGGCGGCCTCGGAATGCCACCGCTACCGCCTCACCGGAGCTGGCCGTGTAGGGACCGTACAGCACGGCCACGGGAGGAAGCTCGCTCGCCGCGAGCGTATACGGGGTACCTGAAACGCTGGCGAGCACGGACGTGTGGCCGCTGGCGAGGCGCTGGCCAGCCGCGCCTTCCGAGTAAAACCAGATGCTGCGAGCGCTGTCCGGTGTAACGAAAGCACCGAGATCGCCTTCACCCAGCACGGGTCCGATGCCAGCCACCATGGGCCACATATTCCCACCGATATTCTGGCGCAGGTCCACCACCCAGCCGCACGGCTCATCGGAGTCCAGCTCTTCCACAGCGTTGCGCAACGCGTCGGCGAAGGCAGTCGACTCAGCCCCCTGCCCGTTGAAGCCCGGGATGTACACGTACCCGATGCCGGGCGGGAGAAGCTCCGCATTGATAGCCGCGATGCCGGTGCCGATGGGCAGTCCCTGCTGAGAGATGCCGGAAGGCGTCACGAGCTGCGAATGATGATCTCCCAACGCCACGATCGTCTGGCGAAGCGCTGGATAGGTATCGCTCGTCGTCTGGGCGTCACCCAGCCGGCTCATCGCGTCGGAGCGGAATGATTTCCAATCGATCTCGTCATCCCTCACCCTCCGGTTCGAGTGGTTGCCGACTCGAGCTGCGTGAACGCGTCCGGCGACTGCGAACGGGAGCGATGCCGTCGGGTTCCCGCAGTGCTGCCCTTGCTGCCCTCCGATTTTTCTGTTCGCCTTCTCTACTTCCCTCCCCTCGACAACTCCGGGTTGCCCGGATCTCTCTGATACGACCAGTCGACGATTATGTAGTCTTTCGAAACGTTCGTGACGCGCAGGCCGGCGTAGTGGTACTGGCCATCGAGCAAGGTGCGGAACACGTAGCCGTAGCCAGGCACGGCTTCGATCGCGCCGGCGGAGAACTCATTGTCGGGCGGCGCAATGTCGATGGAGGTCAGATCGGTGAGTGGGTCGTTGGAGTAGAGCGCGAGCACGGTGCCAGTCGCCACCGGCACGAGCCACATCGAGCCATCCGACTGGCGATCGACGCGGAAGTCGATGTCGGTGCGGTTGCCAGGAAGCACGACGCCGAGCGCGCCGGAAGACGGAACGAAGAATCTGAAGCCGCTCGTGGCGACGTCCACCTGCGAGGCGAAGAGGAGAACGTTGCGCGCGTCGGGGCGCGGGGTGTCGGAGCGCGGTGTGGTCCAATCGCTCTCGTGGCCGTCGAGGCTGATCGCGCTCACCGCGAAGCAGCGCGGCTGGCCGTTCAGTAGCCCCGAGGCGAGGAAATCCTCGGATACGGTCGTGCCCTCGAGCACCCAGTTCGCGTCGCAGAGGTTCTGATCCAGGTCGTAGGCCGTGGAGTAAACGCGATAGTAGTCGAAGAGATTCGGCGCATCGAGCCGCGAGTCAGCGGGCCAGGTGAGCCACACGGCCTGGTTCAACGAAATGGACGAGAGCGTGCCGGGAGCGCTGAGCGTGTTCGACGCGTCTACCGTGATGGTGTTCGAAGGCGCGCTCTCGCTTCCGTCGGCTGATTCCGTGACGACCTGGTACTGATAGTCGGGAACCCCGAGGTCGTTGAACGATGCAGAGGTGGTCTCGGCGCGGCGGCTCCACTGGCTGCCCGACGAGCCGCGCGAGTACACGACGTAGTTGCTGATCCGAGAATCGTCCACCGGGTCCCAGCGGAGCATGATGCTCTCCGGAGTGGTGGGATCGCCGCTGGGGACGAGCTGATAAGTGAGATTGGCAGGCGGGGTGAGTCCCGACGTGCCACCGGTGATGTCAGAGCTGCCGCAGCCAGCGAGGGTGATCGCGGCGGCGAGGATGATGACAGGGCGGCGCATGCGTGGCTCCGTGCGTGGTGAGGTGCGTGCCCATGAATGCACGCTGCGCGCCGAGCGCACCAGCAGTCTCAAACGCGCGACAGACAATGACTTGGCTCGGCGGTGCGCGATGGGGGCGTCCACTCCGTGGGACGATCCGCGCTCCGGAAAAGCTACAACTTGGCAGGACGAACATGGATCCCCGCGAGTCGCGCGGATGCTGATTCATCCTTCATCCCCGCGACTTGCGGGGATCCACGTTCCTGAAGCCTTCCCTCGGAATGGAGGCCGTACGCTACGGCGACTGCAGCGGGAGGAAGACGCCGCAATCCGCACCGCTGCACCGGCTGGTGCTGCGGCGGAAGTCGAACTTGAGATCGGGCTCGGCCTTCAGCGAGATGAAGAAGCTGAACATGAAATTGCCCGTCGGCGCGCGGGAGAACGCGAGGTTGGCGCGCCAGTCGTGCATGTCGCGCTGCAGGACGAGTTCCTGGTCGGAGAACTCGTGACGCTGGAAGTCGTAGCCGGTGGTCCACCGCATCGCCCACCGGGGCGTGAGGTTGAAGGCGAGGTTACCACGAAGCGTAGCGAGCGCCGGGAGCACCA
>DASSOX010000194.1:0-4215 GCA_035700125.1 Gemmatimonadaceae bacterium | reverse complement strand
CCGCTTCGCGAACGGCTGGCCGAGCAGCTCAGGGGGGCGACCAGGTATCTCTTCCCCTTCCTCTCCTCCACGCTGGCGGTACTCGCGGCGCTCGCGATAATCCTCTTCGTGGCGATCTACGTGGCTGCCGACACCAAGCTCTATCATCGCGGGCTGATGCACCTCTTCCCGCACAGATCGCGACCGATAGTAGGCGAGGTGCTCTCGGAGATCGCCACGCAACTTCGGAAGTGGCTCACCACGCAGCTCATCGCGATGGCCGTGATCGCCACCGTCTCGACCGTAGTGCTGCTGATACTCGACGTGAAGGCGGCGTTCGCGCTGGGGCTGATCGCGGGGCTGCTCGAGTTCATCCCGACGGTGGGCCCGGTGTTGAGCGCGGTCCCCGCGATCGCGATGGGCTTCCTCGACTCGCCCGAGAAGGCGCTCTACGTGACGATCGCCTACATCGCCATCCAGCAGCTCGAGGGACACATCCTCATCCCTCTCCTCATGAAGGGCGGCATGGATCTCCCGCCCGTGCTCACCATTCTCGCCCAGGCGCTGATGGCGCTCCTCTTCGGCTTCCTCGGTCTCATGGTGGCCGTGCCCATGCTCGCCGCGCTGATGGTGCCGGTGAAGATGCTCTACGTGGAACGCGTCGTGGGTGACGACGTGATGCGGAACGACGATGACGATGACGACGACGATGAGGACGAAGACAGTGGATAGCCGGCGGCCGCGCGCGGAGTCTGACCATGAAGCGCCGGAGGTAGCTGCATCGCCCTTCGATCCAGCGGGAAGCGATACATTGGTGTCCAATACATTTTCAGGCGATTCCGCGCGCGCCGATGCTCTCCCGATCTTCGAGCGCTTCCCTGCTCTCGCGCGGCTTCCGCGCGCGAAGCTGGGGATTTTCCCGTCCCCCGTCTCGCGCATCACGGCATTCCGCGACCACCCCGACCTCTGGGTCAAGCGCGACGACCTGGATGCGCAGGGCTATGGCGGGAACAAGGTGCGCGCGCTCGAATTCCTCCTGGGTGAGGTGCGCCCCGGGGATACTCTCCTCACCATGGGTGGCGAGGGTTCGACGCACGTCCTCGTCACGGCAGCGATGGGCAATCGACTCGGGGCACGCACGGTAGCGATCCGCTGGCCGCACGACATGAATCCCGCGGCGCTGCACACGTCGCGTCGCGCGGCGGCGCTCTGCTCGCGGCTGCGCACCACACGCGGTCCGCTCTCCGCCTTCGTCGTGTCGCTCTTCGCGCGCCGTGCGAAGGGTGTTCGCTGGATCCCGCCGGGCGGCACCAACGCGCTCGGCATGCTGGGCCATGTGAACGCCGGCCTGGAGCTCGCCGACCAGGTGGCGCGCGGCGAGCTGCCACTGCCCTCGTGCGTCGTGGTGCCATTCGGAACTGGCGGGACCGCGGCCGGACTCTCCCTCGGCTTCGCGATCGCCGGTCTCCCGACGCGCGTCGTCGCAGCGCGCGTGGTGCCACGCATGGTCGCCAATCGCCGCCGACTTCTCGCTCTCACCCGTTCGTGCGCCGCGCTGATCGCGCGGCTCGACCACGCCCCCGTCCCCTCGGTAGATCCGTCCCGCATCCACGTAGTGAACGACGTCTACGGCGGCGCCTACGGCCGCCCCCTCCCCGCCGCCTCCTCCGCCGCCGCCAACCTCGCCGCTTCATCCGGCATCCTCCTCGACGACAGCTACAGCGCGAAAGCCTTTCTCGCAGCCCTCCACACCCCCCTCGACGGTCCGACCCTCTTCTGGCTCACCTTCGCAGGCGGGCAGGCGGCAGTGAACTGCGAGGGTTCAGAAGGCAGGGTTCAGGGTTCAGAAGCTACCTCAGCGGCTGGATCTCACCGCTCGGGTAGTTCCTGAACCCTGCCTCCTGAACCCGTCGTAGTCCCCGTTCCCTGTCTCCTCCCACCTTTCTCACTATGTCTCCCTCCCACACTCCCGCCATCGCATACGACGACGTCGGATCCGGAATCCCGTCGGTATTCGTCCACGGCTTTCCGCTCAGGCGAGCGATGTGGGAACCTCAGCTGAGGGGATTGAGCCAGCTCTGCAGGTGCATCGCGCCCGATCTGAGGGGGTTCGGAGAGAGTGCGGTAGAGGGACCGTACTCGATGGACCGCTACGCGGACGACATCGCGGAGTTGCTCGACGCCTGCTCCGTGCGACGCGCCGTGATCGCTGGGTGCTCGATGGGCGGCTACATCACCTTTGCGTTCTGGCGACGGCATCGCGAGCGCGTGCTCGGCCTCGCGCTCTGCGATACGCGAGCGGCGGCCGACAGCGAGCCGGGACTCGAGAAAAGGCGTGCGATGATCCGCGCTGCGCGCGAGCACGGTTCCGAAGCCGTGGCCGACATGATGATCCACAGCCTCCTCGGCGAGACGACCAGGGAACGCTGCCCGGAGGTCGAGCGGGAGGTGCGCGAGATGATCTCCACCGCGCCGGTGGACGGAGTGGTGGGAGCGATCGAGGCGATGATGCAACGTCCGGATTCCGCATCCACGTTGGCCACCATCGATGTTCCGACCGTCGTGATAACTGGCGAGGAAGACTCCATTGCACCAGTAGAGGAAGCGCGCGCGATGTCCGCCGCCATCCGCGGAAGCAGCTTCGAGGTGATCCCGGCGGCTGGCCACCTGTCGAATCTGGAGCGCCCCGCCGCGTTCGATGCCGTGTTCGCCGAATTCCTGACGCGCCTGCACGCGGGCTGAGCGCACTCGTCCTGGCGCTATGTCAGCCCGCAGGCCGCAGTCGGCACCCATCCTGCACCCTCCCACCTCTGCCCGGGGTCGCTCCCGAGCAGCCATCGGCAGCGACGTGGGGCATGGAGGTGAGAGGATGCGGCGATCCGGCAGGACATCGGCGACCGCTACGGCTGCGTCCAGCTACCGCTCCGTACGCGCATGATCCGCTTGCCGGCAGCCAGCGAATCCGTCCAGCCGAACGGCCTCTGGAGCTGGCCGTTCGTGCTGATCATCGTGGCGGTCGTACTGTGCGTGACTTCGCTGATCTCGATCTGGACCGGCCGCTACCATTCCACCGCCGCCAGGATCGTCTGGACCGTCGTCGCGATCATCATCCCCATCCTCGGCCCTGTCGCGTGGTTCCTGTTGGGATGGGAGAGAAGAGGGTAGGAGCCGGGTTCAGCAACCAGAGGGTTCAGGGTTCGGGTACTGTCCCTTCCTCCTGAACCCTTCGCAGTTCCTGCCTCCTGCTTTCCCTGCCGTTACTACCTCGTCGGTCTCGTCGGCGGGTTGTCGGAGGAAAAGACGTCCTTGTTGATCTGGATGTACTGCTTCAGGTTGGCCGGTACATCCTCTTCAGGGAAGATTGCGGTGACCGGACATTCCGGTTCGCATGCCCCGCAGTCGATGCACTCATCCGGATGGATGTAGAGCTGCTCGGGTCCCTCGTAGATGCAGTCCACGGGGCACACATCGACGCAGGCCTTGTCCTTCACGCCAATACAGGCTTCGGTGATTACGTAGGGCATTGATGGCCTCGGGGGTGTTCAACGAACTCTCGGGCAATGGTGGTAAGGTAACGGAAAGCAAATGCAGTGGGCAGGGGAACGCTGAGTACAGGGTTGAGCTCCGCCCGCTCGCACCTACCCACACCTCCCGAACGATGCACCCCGGGCGCGCGGCTTGCGTCTGAAAGGGGGACGATGAGACTCGATATCAATGATAAGGGGTTCGAGGTCGCGGATGCTGACCACTTGACGCTGCTGGATGTGCTGCGCGATCGGCTGGAGCTGACGGGGACGAAGCTGGTGTGCGACCGGGGCGAGTGCGGTGCGTGCACGGTGCTGCTGAACGGCGAGCCGGCGTACTCCTGCCTCACGCTCGCCGCCGCGTGCGAAGGCGTGTCCATAACGACCATCGAAGGGGTCGCACGCAACGGAGAGTTGCATCCGTTGCAGCAGGCATTCGTGGAGAACGACGCGCTGCAATGCGGCTACTGCACACCGGGCCAGATCATGGCCGCGCTGGCGCTCCTGGAGCGCTCGCCCTCGCCCTCCGAGAGCGAAGTGGTTCACTGGATGAGCGGTAACCTCTGCCGCTGCGGTACGTATCCCAAGATCGTACGCGCGGTGCTGGCGACCTCGCGTGCCATGAACGGCGACGAGACCGACGGAGCCAGAAGCGATGGCGACTAGGTCGAACGGCCGCCGCTTCGTCTCCACCCGCGTCGAAGTCGAGGGA
>DASSOX010000193.1:0-3115 GCA_035700125.1 Gemmatimonadaceae bacterium | reverse complement strand
ACCACCGCCTCCGGATCGCGCAGGCGGTAGCCCCATCCCTCCACGTTGAGGTAGGTGCAGTAGATGCACTTGAAGACGCAGCCGCGCTTCGTCTGGATGGGCACCGTCCCGCCGCGGCGCTCGTATGCGCGGAGGTCGAGCCAGCGCTGCATGTGTGTGGCGGGGAGCGAGTCGAGCGAAGTGTCTGGCGCCGCTCCGCCGCCCGCCGGGGTGAGCTCGATCTTCTGGCCGTCTCTGCGAACCACGCCGGGGATCGCACCTGGCGTTCGTCCCGCGGCGAGCGAATCCATGATCGCGACCGTTGCGCGCTCGCCGTCGCCGGCCACCGCGTAATCCACGCCCAGCGTTTCGAAGAGCGACGCGGGCGCCACTCCGAAAGCAGCACCGCCGGCTATGACCTGCGCGTGCGGCGCCGCCTCGCGCAACGCGCCGAGTATACCCACTGCCTCCGGCGTGTAGTGCCGGAGCGCGACCAGATCGCTGTTGTCTATGTTGCGAACCGACAGCCCTACGACATCGGGGCGGAAGTCTCGCGCCGCCCTGCGCGCCGCATCGTGCGGATGGCGCGCGAAACAGAGGTCGAGTACCCGCACGTCGTAGCCCGCATCGTCCAGCGCGGCCGCCACGCACGCGATGCCGTTTGGCACCACCGGCATCGGCTGGCGTTCGCGGTTGGAGCTCACCAGCAGCACGCGCGCTCGCGCGGAGCGCGGCGCAGCGCGCGGAGATGGCGAAGGGGCGAAGGAGGCGGACGCGCTCACCTGATCACTCGTCTCGCTTGAACTGCACGCCACCTATCGTGAGCGTGGAGAGGTGAACCTGATAGGGGAAAGTCACCGAACCCGAATCCGGCGGCTGGAAGGCGATGGTGAGCTGCGTTCCGGTGGCCGTCCACAGTGCGTTGGCCACCACCGTGTCGGCGAAGCCGGCCGCAATATCGGTGGCGACCACCATGCGCCGCGCGCTGCTGTCTTCCTCGAACCGCCATACTGTTTTCGAGCTGTGCACGCCGCCGTTGTCGTCGGTGAAGACTTCGTCGTGCGACCACTGGCCAATGAGGAGCCCCGCGGCCCCGCTCCCACCACCTCGCCCGGACGTGGTATCGGGGCCGAGCGGCGCGTCGCCGTCCACGCACGCAAAGATCGCGAGCGCGAGGACGAGGGTAATGACCAGGCGGGGAAGCGCGAGCGCCACTCGAGGGCGAGCGCTCCCAGGCCGTGTGCTGCTCATCCGAGAGCCACCAGCAGCGCCACCACCGCCCCTGCCACCCCGCTCATGAAGTTGACCCCATCGTTGTCGAGCCAAGAGATCCCTCCCGCCGCTTCAGTGGTGGTACCACAGCTGTGCACGATTCGTTCGGTGTCCTTGTCGCAATATGGGCAGCGCCGCCGCGCCTGGAATGACGCACCGAGCAGTGAATCGGCGAGGGCGCCGGCCACTCCACCGGTGAACGCGGCAACAGCCGCACCAGCTGGCCAGCCCAGCGCACGCGCTACCAGCGCCATGAATAGCGCTCCCGCCACCGCGGCCGCGAAGCCGAGCGGGGTCACCGCCCCCGAGGTCCCCGCCGGCACGCGCCGCCACGAGGTGATCAGCCGCGGCGGCATGCGCGAGAGAGTGCCGATCTCGCTGCTCCAGGTATCTGCAGTGGACGCCGCGATCGCTCCGGCGCCGAGCGGTACCCAGCCGGCCCAGGGGACGAGGAGCGAAAGAAGTGCCGCGAAGGCGAAGACCCCACCGTTGGCGAGCACCTGCACCGCGTCGCGGGCGCCGCCCTTGGCGACGACCGACCCGGTGATGCGCTCGCGCGCCGCCGCGCGCACACGCGAGAGGACGCTCGACGTCACGAAAAAGACGACCAGCAGCGCGGCCCAACTCCAGCCGGCCGCTACGCTGATTGTTCCCACCACCACCGCCGCCACACCTCCATCGCGAGTCAGCGCGCGCGCGCGAACCGCAACCAGAGCGACAAGGAAGGCGAGCAGAAAACCGAGCGCCGCGCGCTCGATCACTCCGGCTCCCGCGCCGCCTCTTCGTCCATCAACATCTGCATGATGTGCCGCCTCAGCTCTGGCGGCGCCTTCTCCATCCGCGAGCGCTGCTCCAGGAAGCGAAGAAATACTTCCTCGTGTCGGAAATTCGGATAGCACTTGCGGCAGATGGCGAGGTGCGCGCGGATGCCCTCCTCCACCTGGGGGGTGAGCTCCCCATCGAGAAATTCGTAGATCTTTTCGATCGCCTGTGCGCACGTCAGCGACGTCGCTGTTTCGTCTCGGGTCATGGCGAAGGAGGGTTCGAAAGCATCTCAGTCCTGTACCATCTATCAACTCAAGCGACCGGCACTCGTCAAGGTTCCAGATCGTGGAAGCGATCCTTGAAGCGGCGGTTGGCGATGGTTAGCTTAGCGCGTCTCACCACCCGTCGGGGATGCCGCCCATAGTGGAGCGAACCCCGTCCGCCGGCCGGCTTCCCAGCCCCGTACCCTCACACCAAGATGACGATCACAGTCGACGCTCTGCTCCCCCTCAGCTTCCTGGAGGCGGTGCGCGATGTCGACCTGCCTGACGACGACCTGGACGCCGAGCTGGTTCCGGAGCTGCGTAACAAGAGGCTGGGACTGAGCGACACCGTCTACGCCCAGATTCGCCGTTACAGCGAAGCCGCCAAGCGCCACCAGCGCACGGTACAGGACGAGGCCTCGGGGATCGCGAAGTTGATCGGGCGCCGGCCGGATGCGGAAGCAGTCTTCCGTGCCGCTGGCCGCTACCTCGCCACGCAGGCCTACCACGCCATACCCGGAACGTCCCGCAAGCTGATCACGATCCTCCCCTCGTTCGTGGCGCGCCCTATGGCGCTGCGCCACACGGGCCGCATCGCGCGCCGCTACCTCAACGGGTCGGTGCGCCGTTCTGGTTCCTTCATCACGCTCGAGATTCCGCACTCCACCACCGTGGACAGCGCGCCGGGCCGCGCGGGCTGCGCCTACTACGCCGAGTTCCTCACCGAGCTCCTGCGCCTCCTCGGTACCTCGGTCAGCGCCGCGGATCACGTGCGCTGCTCCGGGCGTGGGGAAGGGAGCTGCGAGTGGCGCGCGGAGTGGAGCGTGGGGTAAACG
>DASSOX010000192.1:0-7840 GCA_035700125.1 Gemmatimonadaceae bacterium | reverse complement strand
GGATTCATGTTGATGCACAACTTGATGTCGAGCTGGCCGGTGTTCACTCCAAATGGGACCGCGGGAAGAACCGCCACGCGTGCACCGGCGTCCCACGCCATTCGCGCCGCTTCCGCGGCTACCGCTTCGGACTCGATGATGTCCGTGGCGTACGGAAGGTGGTAGTTGTGCGCCTCGGTGGCGCCCCAGGGAAGTACAGCAACGCTGTATGGAGTGTCGCGGACCGTTTGCCAGTTGCTCTCGGCGATGATGTAAGGACGATCAGGCATCTCTCTTCGTGTTGGCCGTGGTTCAGGATGCCTGCATAGATGGAGGGTGCGGCGGGAATATGCTAGTGAAGGGCGCGGCGCAGGGCAGAGAGCAGAAGACAGGAACTGCGAGGGTTCAGGGTTCCGGCACTGCGCGATCGTCGTGGGCACGGCCTTCGCCCTTGGCGTCCACTTCCGGTGGTTGTTCCGCCCCAGCGAGCTGGCAATAGACGTCGGTGAAGTGCGGGTCGTCGGGATTGTATCCCTCGCGCGGGCCCATGAAGATCTCGGGGAGCGCCTGCATGCTGCGCAGGTCGTCCGCCAGGTACATGCGCCACCCGCCGTCCGGGTCGGCACGGCTGAGGCCCGGCCGCAGCCACGCGCTCAGTGCCTCGTGCCCGGCGCTGTTCACGCCGTACAGATGCGGCTCTACCACCCGCACCGCGTTCCCGTATCCGAACATGAGAAGGCGGCGGGAGCGGATGGCCTCACAGATGAGAGAATTCATGTCTATCTTTCCAGGCTCCAAATCCCCCTGCGATCCATGGCCCTCTTCATTCGCTCTCTCCGCAAAGCGTACGCCGACGTGGTAGCGGTCGATGGGATCGACCTGGACGTCGAGGACGGTGAGTGCTTCGGGCTGCTGGGACCGAACGGCGCGGGGAAGACCACCACCATCGAGATCTGCGAGGGGCTAACCGCACCGGACAGCGGCGAAGTACGCGTGCTCGGCCGCACGTGGAAGGAGAATGCGAAGGAGCTCCGCGAACGGCTCGGGATCCAGCTCCAGGAGACCCAGCTCAGCGAGAAGCTCACCGTGATGGAGACCATCCGCCTCTTCCGTTCCTTCTACCGCGAGGGGCGCGATGTGGACGACGTGATAGCGCTCGTCCAGCTCGGGGAGAAGACCAGCGGACGCGTGGGGCAGCTATCGGGCGGACAGAAGCAGCGGCTCGCGCTCGCCTGCGCGCTGGTGGGCGACCCGGAATTGCTCTTCCTCGACGAACCCACCACCGGCCTCGACCCGCAGGCGCGGCGCCAGCTCTGGGAGCTGATCGAGCAGTTCCGCTCCACCGGCCGCACGACGCTCCTCACCACTCACTACATGGACGAGGCGGAGCGTCTTTGCGATCGCGTCGCCATCATGGACCATGGCAAGGTGATCGCGCTGGGCACGCCGACGCAGCTCATCAGATCGCTCGGCGCCGAACACATGGTGGAGTTCGCGACGTCCAACGGGACGCCGCTCGACATCGGCGTGCTCGAGTCGCTGGAAGGAGTGCGCGCGGCGCGCGCGTCCAAGAACGGATTCCAGCTCGAAGTGGATGCGCTGCACCGGACGGTGCCCGCGCTCCTGGCCGAGTTGTCGCTGCGTGGCGTGGAGATGGACGAGCTGCGCACGCGCACCGCCACGCTCGAGGACGTGTTCGTATCTCTCACAGGCAGGCATCTCCGCGATGACTGAGCTGACCACCAGGCCCGTCCCTCAGGCACCACCGTCGCCGCCGCCACGCTCGCCCTCGCATAAGCGCGGACTGCTCGATCACTCGCTCGTGCAGCTCACGCTCGTCCGCTACAAGGAGTTCGTGCGCGAGCCGGAGGCGGTGTTCTGGGTATTCGTCTTCCCGATCCTCCTGGCCGCTGGCCTGGGGATCGCCTTTCGCAACCGGCCTGCGGGTAAGCAGCAGGTCGCCGTAGTGTCGAGCGCGCCCGGCGCAGGCGCAGTGGCAGCGGAGCTCGGACGCGACAGCTCGCTCGCCGTGCAGCTACTCGACGACAGCGCGGCGGCGCTCGCGCTGCGAACCGGAAAGGTGGCGATCGTTGTAGTGCCGCACGGCGCGGACTCGGTCACCTATCGCTACGACGACACCCGCTCCGATGCGCTCTCCGCGCGGCTGCTCACGAACGACGCGTTGCAGCGTGCGTCGGGCCGGCAGGATCCGGTGGGCGTGTCGGAGAGCCATGTGCGCGAGCGCGGATCGCGCTACATCGACTTCGTGATCCCCGGACTCCTCGGGATGAATCTCATGGGGAGCGGGATCTGGGGGCTCGGCTTCGCGATAGTGGACGCGCGGCGCAAGAAGCTGCTCAAGCGACTCATCGCCACGCCGATGCCGCGCACGCAGTTCCTGCTCTCCTTCCTGCTCTCGCGTCTCACCTGGCTGATGCTCGAGGTGATCACGCTCCTCGGCTTCGGTGTGCTGGTGTTCGGCGTGCCCATGCGCGGATCGCTCGCATCGCTGGCGCTCATCTGCCTGACAGGCGCGCTGTCGTTCGGAGCGATGGGGCTGCTCATCGCGTCGCGCGCGAAGACGATCGAGGGTGCGTCGGGGTTGATGAACCTCGTGATGATGCCGATGTGGGTGTTCTCGGGCGTCTTTTTCTCGGCGTCCAACTTCCCGAAGACGATGCAGCCCTTCATCCAGGCGCTGCCGCTCACCGCGGTGAACGACGCGCTCCGCGCGAACATGCTGCAGGGCGCCAGTCTGGCCGCCGTCTCGGGCGAGCTGGCGATAGCGTTGGCGTGGCTGGTGCTCTGCTTCGTGGTCGCGCTGAAGCTCTTCCGCTGGCGGTGAGGAAAACCGTCATCCTCGCGAAAGCGGGGATCCATGTTACTCGACCAAACATGGATCCCCGCTTTCGCGGGGATGACGACATCTACCGCGCCTCGTACCCGGCCGCCGCCACTTCACCCACCGCCTGCCCGACGATCTTCGTGATCGCATCGGGATCGAGCGAGACTGGGACGTTGTTCGCGTAGATGGCGAAGGCGAGCTTGCGGCCGTCGGCGGTGGTCATGTAGCCAGCGAGTCCCTTGCCGTCCACGATCAGGCCGTTGTTGAGGAGATCCTCCTCCACGTACGTTCCCGTCTTCGCGTGCACGTGTCCCGCGGCGGGAGAATCGGTCTGGATATTCCAGAGTGTGCCGTCGCGGCCGAGTATCGGGAGCGCGGTGAAGTACTTCTGGAAGTCCGGTCGCCTGGCCATGGCCGCGAGGAAGCGGACCATGAACGACGGTGTGAAGTGCGCCGACCCGCCGGCTCCGTCGCCCTGCGACGCCCCGGAAATGTCGAGCCCCAGCGTGTCCTTCAGGAACTCGCGCTCCTTCGCGAACCCTGCCCGCGCCGAACCGTCGTGCGCGAGGATCGCACCGAGCACGTAAGGCATCGCGCTGGCGTGCAGATTCTGACTCACCTTGAGCGTGACCTTAACCTCCTCCGAGAGCGGAGGCGACACATGCTCGGCGACCAAGTTGGCGCCGGTGTACGAGGCCGCGAGTTTCTCGAAGTCCGGCTTCTGGTCCGGCGCCGGGAGCGTGGCGCGCACTCCCTTCTCGTCGAGCGCCATTACCAGCGCCACCTGCGCGAAGCGGCTCGGCTCGGGCACCGCATAGCTGAACAGCACCGCCGGCTTCCCTGCCGGCATCGTGCCGGTGACCGTCACGGTGTGCGAGCCATCCGGGTTCGTGACGTCGTTCGACCAGCGAATGTGTGGCTGCGAGTCCGCGCTCGCCGTGGTGGCCTGATTGACGAAGGTCACGTAGGGAGTCTTCGGCGACACATCGAGTGACACGGGCGCGCCCGCGGTGGCGCCCGGAGTGATGGTGACGTCAACGAGATTGTCGTTCACGATGATCGGTGAGATCACCACGCCCGTGCCGAGCTCGCGCTCACCTTCCGGGAAGAGCGTCGCGTCCACGAGCACGCGTCCGCCGATCCTCGTGATGCCCTGCTTCCGCACCTGCTGGGCGATGTCACGAATGACGAGCAGCGGATCGCCCGGTACCGCCTTCGTGTCGGGGCTCCCATCGTACGAGTGGTCTTCGTTCTCGAAGGCGAGCGTCCCGTCCTTCCGGATGCGCCCCGACAGATTCGCATCTCCGCTCGCCACGAGCACCAGATCTCCATCGAGCGTCCCATCGCTCCCGATGGGTCCCGTGCGGTAAACGCGGGTGTGGAAGCGGTAGTCAGCGCCAAGCAGTCCGAGCGCGCTCCCCATGGTGAGCAGTTTGGTCGTGGACCCGGGCACGAAGAGCTTGTCGCCGTTCACCGAATACACCGTCTTCCCGGAGTCGAGCGAGTAGAACTCCACTCCCCACGTCGAGTGCCGAAACTCCGGCCGCTCGATGATGCTCTTCACTCGCTCCCCCAGCGCCCCGCCACTCCCCGTCTTCGGCGCCTGCGCCCGTACCTGCGCCCCGACCCCCGTCGCCACCCACCCGAGAACCACCGCCACCCCGACCTTCCTCACCAATCCTTTCATCATTTCTCCGCCCCCTATCTTGGTATACTGTTTTGTCGCCAGAATAGGGCGGGTGAAGGGGAAACGCAAGCAGGGTGAGGGTAGGGCTTTGCATCGCGGGGATGGCGGGCTGTTACCTGCAGCCCCCCCGACGCAGCTCACTGCTCTCTGCTCTCGGCTGTCTGCTCTCTGCCTTCTGCTGCCTGCTCTCTCCCCGTCCCCTCCCCCAGCACCCTTACCTCCGTGCCCGGTGCGATGCTCTGGGCGGCGCCGAGGAGGACGGTGTCGCCGGCGGTGAGGCCCGAGCGGATCTCGAAGCGGTCGGTGGCCTCGTCGCGGACGCCTAGTTGGACGGGGACTCGCTCTGCCTTTCCGTGCTCTATGCGCGTGACCACGGGGGAGACACCGCTCTGGTCCACGGCGCCGGCGGGCAGCTCGAGGGCCAGGCGTGACTCGGTTGCCACCCGCCCCTCGGCGAAGAGGCCAGCTACCAGCTTGCTCGTGGCGTTGGGGATCGAGACGTAGATGGTTACCTGGCGCGTGGTGGGATCGACCGCTGGATTGATTCGCTCGACTCGGCCTGTGAAAGTGCGGTCGCCGTAGCCGCTGACTGTGAAGCGCACCGGCGCGCCGACGTCGATCCCCGACACTTCGTCCGACGGGACGGCGGCCTCGAGTCGCATGCTCGACGGATCGATCACCGTGATGAGCGGTGTGCCTGGCTGCACGACGTCGCCCGCGTTCACTGGACGCTCGCTCACGATGCCGGCGAGCGGAGAGGTGACTGTCGTCTCGTCGAGCTGCTGGCGCGCGGTCGCGAGTCGCGCCTGCGCATCCGCGCTCGCCGCACGCGCCGCTGCCAGTGCACGCTTCGTCGCTTCCAGGTCGCGCTCGGCGATAGCGCCTGCCTCATACAATCTCGTGTCGCGTTCGAGATCGCTCGCGGCATTCTCTTCGGCGAGCTGCGCCGACCGCGCGGCCGACTGCGCCGAGAGGACGTTCTGTCGCTCCGATACGTCATCGATGCGCAGCAGCAGCTCGCCCTTCCTGACCGGCTCACCACGATCCACGTACGTCTGCACCACCGAGCCGGACACCTCCGCGTTTATCGTGGCGGCATCGCGCGGCTGCAGCGTGCCGGAGATCGCGGGGCCGGTTCGCAGCGTGTCGCGTGTGGCCACGGAGATGTTTTCCGGCCCCACCTGCACGATGGCCGGCTCGCTGGGAGGGGCGCTCTCGCTTTCGTGGCGACACGCCGGGAGCGCCGTACACGTCACGAGCATCGCCACGGTCTGCACACCTCTCGCGATGCGAGCACCACACCACCGGGCGCTCCACTGCTCGCGGCGCACGCTCGCCGTGCGCGCGACCCGCCACGTCACGGAACGCCTCCGCGATCGCGCAGCGGCACGGTGGCTCCCGCAGCACCGGTGCCTCCCTGCCCCGGAATCGGCGGTTGCCCCGGTAGTCCCTGTCCCTGGGCAGCGCCGCCCTGCGTGCCGAGAGATCCCGCTGGAGATTGCACCGATGATGTCGGAATCGCGGCCTGCGCGCTCGCCGCCGTCAGACCGCCGCTGCTCAGTGGAAGATCGTGGATCAGCGCCACCCTCAGACGCGCCACCTGGAGGTCGCGCGTGGCCTGCGCGCGGTTCGCCCTCGCCTGCTGCAGCTGGATTCGCGACGCCGAAAGCTCGGTCTGCGTGCTGATTCCCTCGCGGTACCTGAGCTGCGCGATGTCGTACGCACGCGATGCCTGATCCTCGGTGCCCGAGCTGGCCGCATACTGCGCCTCCGCGGCGCGGAGCTGCGCTATGGCATTGCGCGTATCCACGGCCGCGAGCTGCGTGGTCTGCCGCAGGCGCGCTTCCGCCTCGCGCTCGTTCGCCTCGGCGATCATCTTGTCGCCCCGGATGGCACCGCCTAGAAATATCGGGAGCTGCAGCGACGCGCTCACCGTCCAGTTGGTGAGGAACTGATCCCACGATGGAAAGCCCGTGGGAAAGGCGACGCGCCCGAACGCGGACGAGAGAGTGATGGTCGGCAGACGCTCGGCGCGAGCTACAGCGACCGCGCTCCGCTGGGCCAGCACGTTCTGGCGGGCCTGGCGCACCGGCGACCGCTCCGCCGCGCTGGTGTCGGACGGCGTGGAGAGCAGCGCGGCGAGCCGCGTCCCGGGAGAACTCGTGGTGTCGTCCAGATTCGTGGTGAGACTCAGCTTTTCATCGAGCGGCATTTTCAGCAGCCGCTTGAGATTCAGGTAGGCGAGATCGCGCGCCGACCGCTGCTGGATCACCACCGGGAGCTGGTTGTCGCGCGTCACCCGCGCGCGAAGGAGCTCGAACTCCGGCTGGTTCCCCACCTGCTTCGCCAGTCGGGTCTGCGACAGCGTGGTCTCTGCCTGCGTGAGCGTGGCCTCGGCGATGTTCAGCAGACGGTCGGCGAGCACGGCATCGTAGTACGCCTGCGCGACATCGAGCATCACCTGTGCGCGCGCAGAGGTGAGCGCGATCTCCGAGCCCGTGCGTGCCGCGTTCGCCTGCCGCACCTGCGCGGTGATCCGTCCGCCGGTGAAGATGTTCTGGGAGACGGAGAGGCCGAGGTTGTACTGGTTGGCCGCTCCGAAGCCCACGCTCTGGAAGGAGCCGAGCGAGGTGCCGCCCGATGCGCACCCGAGCGAGCTCTCCAGGAGACGGATGCGCTGAGGAAGCGGAGCCGTGGTGTCGACGCGGGACTCGAAGGTATTGCAGTTGGGCGGGCCGGTAGTGGTGTCGCTGGAGCCGGCGAGCCGCTGAAACTGCGAGCGCAGAGTTCGCGTGTACGAGGCAGAGCCCGATATCTGCGGCAGGAACTGGCTGCGTGCCTGGTACTGCTGGCCGTGCGCGCGCTCCACGCCGGCCTCCGCTATGGCGACGTCTTCGCTCGCCGCCTCCGCCGCACGGAGTGCGTCGTCGAGCGACAGCGGCCGCGCGGCGATATCTCCCGTGGTCTGTGCGTGCGCTCCCGTGCCGCAGACGCCGAGCAGGAGAGCGAACGCCGGGAGCCAGATCCGACATTCTCTCACGTCCATCCCCCATTGCTTTCGAGCCGAGGCCGGCTCGCGCCGGCAAGCGGCCGGGATGAGCGCATGGTTGGCGCCGCAACCGCCGGAGAGCGTGACCTCGCCGACGGCACCGTCCGGATTCGTCAGGCGAGGCGGGGAGGGGACGGCGCGGGCTGGCTGGGATAACGCAGGTGGGCAAAAGAAGAGAGGGGGGCGATGCGCGGTGCATCGCCCCCCTCCGTTCCATGGTTTCCTTCGAGGAACTCTACTTCTTGTGCCGGCCGTCGTTCCTGGGATCGTAGCGCGGCTC
>DASSOX010000191.1:0-6494 GCA_035700125.1 Gemmatimonadaceae bacterium | reverse complement strand
GGAGACGTGAGAGTGACCGAACACGACCAGCTCGAGAGTGCGGTCCCGCTCGAGCATCTGACTGGCGATCGCGCGCAGCCCGCTCCCGCCGTCGCGTGCGCGATGGACGCGACTCGCGTCGGAGCTCCCCGATGCCAGCCGGCTCGCCCAGTCCGGGTGCAGCCAGCGGAACGCACGGATCGCGAGCCCGTTGCGCAGCACGGCTCTCAGCCGCCGGTAGGCGCGATCCTCCTCCGGACGCAATCCATCGCCGTGTTCCACGTGCGCGCGCCAGCCGCCGAGCGAGGCCTCGAGTGTGCCGAGCTGATATTCGATGCCGATATCGTTTCCGAGGATCTCGCCGCCCCAGCAGTCGTGGTTCCCGCCGATCATGAGAACGGGAAGCCCGCCGTCGCGAAGCTCCGCCAGCGCACCAAGCACGCGCACGTGGCCGCGCGGCATCACGTGGCGCCACTCGAACCAGAAGTCGAAGAGATCGCCGTTGATGAGCAGCGACCCGGCACGCCCCTGCAGGTGGCGGAGAAACGAGGCGAGCGCGCGGTCGTCGTCGGCGGATCCCGCGCCGAGGTGCGCGTCGGAGAAGATGTAGCAGGGCGCGGCCAGCATGCGGGGATTCTAGCGCGGGAAGGGCTTCTTTACAAACCCGCACCGCCCGGTAGACTTCGCAGCTCATGCCACGAACTACATCGCTGGAGCTTCGCGTACGCTACGCCGAAACCGACAAGATGGGCGTGGTGTACCACTCGCACTATCTCATCTGGTGCGAGCTCGGTCGCACCGATTACATCCGCGCGGGCGGGATGAGCTATCGTCAAATGGAAGAGGCGGGGATCATGCTCGCGGTCGCGGAGGCGAATGTTCGCTACAGGGCGCCGGCGCGCTACGATGACCTCATCAGGGTCGAGACGACGCTCACCGATGTGTCGTCGCGCGCCGTGACCTTCGACTACGTGGTGTCCAACGCGGAAACCAGCGAGCGACTCGCCACGGCCAGCACGCTGCTCGTGGCGCTCGACCAGTCGCACCGCGTGGTGAAGCTTCCGTCGGAGATCAGAGCGCGGCTGGAGGCGAGCGCCGGCGCTCCCTGACATGACCGCTCTTCGACCCGCTTCCGCCATGCTGGCAACCGCGCTAATTCTCGCGGCAGCGGCGTGCGCTCCCAAGGCGCCGCCGATGGCGGGGACCATCGCGCCGGTGAGCATCCCCGCCACCCGGCTGCCGCCGGTGCACCGGAAGCTCGTCTTCCTCTGGAACTACGCCGATCCCGACATCCGGGCCAAGGGCGACGGTGCCGCGCGCGTTGCCCCACCCGACAGCGTCCGCCTCGATCTCTTCGTGGGTGGCGGCTACGGAAGCGGGAGCGCGGTGCTCATCGGCGATCGGCTCATCACGCAGGGAAACGAGCGCATCCGCTCGTACCTTCCACCCGTGCCCTTCCTCTGGGCAGCGCTCGGGCGGCTGGCCGTTCCGCCGGCCGCCGATACCGCAGCGCGCGTTGACGGCGACACGCTACGGGTGGAGATTGGAAGAGATCCAGCCTGGCGAGTCACATTCGCCGCGAACGAGCTCCGCCGAATCGAACTGATCGAGGGGGGCCGCATCCAGCAGTGGGTGACGCGCGACGCGGCCGGGCGTATACACTACGAGCATGCGCGCGCCCACCGCACACTCGACCTCACGGTGACGCGCGTAGACACCGTTCCAGCTTTCAATGCCGCGATCTGGCGCTAGACTTCTTCTCGCTCTCCTCCTCCCGATACTTCTCGCGACCGGCTGCATTTACGGTTTCGCGGGCGGCGGCCTGCCGCCCAGCATCAGGACCGTGGCAGTGCTCCCCTTCGAGAACCAGACGTCGCTCGCTCCGCTCCAGCACGACCTCTACGAGCTGATGCGCCGCGAGGTCGAAGGGCGGTTGGGGTTGCGCGAAGCGTCGGAGAAAAACGCCGACGCCGTGGTGAGCGGGCGCATCGTGGGCTACGAGCCGGACATCCCCGTCGCGTACAGCTCCGATCCGTCGCGGGCGAGCACCGCGCAGCGCAAGGTGCAGATCACCGTGGATGTCCAGATCGTGGAGCAGGCCTCAGGGAAGATGCTCTGGTCGCAGAAGGGGCTCATGCGCGACGCGACCTACAACGAAGGCTCCGAGGCGGATGGCCGTGCCGATGCGATCGAGAAGATCGTGAACGATGTGATAGCGGGAGCGCAATCTCAGTGGTGACGCCCGAGCGGCGGGGAGCATCGACGCTCGGCTGTCTTTTCACGCTGCTGATCGTCGTCACGCTCGGCTACTTCGGTGTCAATATCGGCAAGGTCTTCTACCGGCACTACGCCTTCCAGGATGCGATGAAGCAGGAGGCGCGCTTCGCATCGCATCGGACCGACGACGAGATCACTTCGCACCTCCAGGCGCTGGTGGACACGCTCGGACTGCCGGATGGCGCGAAGCGCGTGCACATCCGCCGCGGCGAGCGGATGATCTTCATCTGGTCGGACTACTTCGAGACCATCGAGTTTCCCGGCATCGCGAAGGATGTAGAGCTCACGGCGCACGTGGAGCGAGGGTTCTGAGAGCGCGCTCCGCGGCCGGTAAGGTCATGGCGCTTGCCGATGCAGTTCGGTGGCGCGAGGAGCGCGCGGGAACCGTCGTCTTCACCAACGGAGTCTTCGACCTCGTCCATCCCGGCCACGTGGACGTGCTGGAGGCGGCGCGCTCGTACGGCGATGCTCTCATCGTGGGCGTGAACAGCGACGCCTCCGTGCGTCGCCTCAAGGGCGAAGGCCGACCGGTGAGGTCCGAGAACGATCGCGCCCACGTCCTCGCAGCCATGGAGGCGGTGGACGCTGTCGTGATATTCCCCGAGGATACGCCGATCGAACTGATACGCGCGCTTCGCCCCGACGTGCTCGTGAAGGGCGGCGACTACACGCCGGAAACCGTCGTCGGAAGGGGCGAGGTGGAATCGCGCGGCGGGAGAGTCGTGATCGTTCCGCTCACCGTCGGGCACTCCACTACTTCAATCATCGAGAGACTCCGTGACTCACAGTGAAGTCGTGGCCCGCACGGGCCGCGCCAACGATGCTCTCAGGCCGGTCACCCTCGAGCGCGGTGCTGCACCCAACGCCGAGGGCTCGTGCCTCATCACTTGCGGATCGACGCGCGTGCTCTGTACCGCATCCGCGGAGACCGGCGTTCCGTCCTGGCGGAAAGGGCGCGGTGAAGGATGGCTCACCGCGGAGTACGCGATGCTCCCGCGCGCCACCACCACGCGTACCGCCCGCGAACGCGGACAGGTGGGCGGCCGCACGCAGGAGATCCAGCGTCTCATCGGTCGCAGTCTCCGCGCCATGCTCGATGACTTCGTGTTCGGGGAGTACACCGTGCGCGTGGACTGCGACGTTCTCCAGGCCGACGGCGGGACGCGTACCGCGGCGATCACCGGCGCGTCGGTGGCAGTAGTGGACGCCTTCGACTGGCTCGTCGCACGCGGCGCGATGGAGTCGTCGCCGGTGCGGCGCCGCGTGGCGGCGGTGAGCGTGGGGGTGGTGGACGGCGAGCCGCGTCTCGACCTCGACTATCCGGAAGACGTGCGCGCGGGCGTGGACATGAACGTGGTGATGACCAGCGATGGCCGCTTCGTGGAAGTGCAGGGGACGGGTGAGCACACCACCTTCGACCGTGGCACCCTCGACCGCCTGCTCGACCTCGCTTCCGGCGGAATGGAAGAACTCCTCGCGAAGCAGGCCGCAGTGCTGGCTCGATGAGCGGCGCTCACGCCGACAATCGCGCGATCGTGATTGCCACGCGCAGCCGCGACAAGCTGCGCGAGCTGCGTCCGATCTTCGCGGCCGCCGGAATCGAGGTCAGCGATCTCGACGCCGCGGGGATGCCGGAAGACCAGGAGGTCGAGAACTCGCTCGAGCGCTTCGATACCTTCGAGGAGAACGCACTCGCCAAGGCGCGCCACTTCTTCGAACGCTCCGGAGGCGTTCGGCCGGTGGTGGCCGATGATTCAGGACTCGAAGTATTCGCGCTCGGCGGCCAGCCGGGCGTGCACAGCAAACGATGGAGCGCGCGTCCGGGTCTCTCCGGTGTGGCACTCGATGCCTCGAACAACGAGAAGCTCCTCGCCGAGCTGGCGAAGGTGGAGAGCAACGGCGGTGAAGCGAGCGCGCACGGACGGCGCGGTCGTTACGTGTGCGTCGCAGCGTACGTGGACGGCCACCGGGAGCGAGTCTTCAGGGGAGAGTGCGAGGGCCACATCCTGCATGCACCGCGTGGCGCCGGCGGCTTCGGCTACGACCCGCTCTTCGAGTTGGATGGAACGGATCACACCTTCGCCGAGATCGAGCGCTCAGCGAAAGAGCGCGTGAGCCACCGGGGGAGGGCGTTCGCACAGCTCGTAAACGCGTTGCGCGAGTGGAGTTGACCTCCTGCCCGGCCCCAAGTATGTTCGTAGACTGTGCGGGGCGTAGCGTAGCCTGGTATCGCGCCTGCTTTGGGAGCAGGAGGTCACCGGTTCAAATCCGGTCGCCCCGACCTGGCAGGTCGAATCCCGCGGCAGGATCGTGAGGAGGGGGAACTTCGTGCTTCCGGGTACGGGCTCGCGACTGAAGAAGCGCCAGTAGCTCAGTTGGATAGAGCAACAGCCTTCTAAGCTGTGGGTCGCAGGTTCGAATCCTGCCTGGCGCGTAGGTACACGAAGGGGAATGCGCCCTTAGCTCAACTGGCAGAGCAAATGACTCTTAATCATTAGGTTGTAGGTTCGATTCCTACAGGGCGCACTGAGGGGCGTGGCGGTGAATTCCGCCACGCCCCTCTTTTCATCTTTCGTGCTGCTGGCGAGCTTCCTTCCCAATCCAGGCACGCGACGTCCAACCAGGCCGAGGGCCCCGCACATGAAGCTCAACGAGTCTCCATCGAAGAACCGCCATGCAGCGACGGTCACCGCTCTGGCTACCGCAACGATGATTGCACTATCGGGATCCGTGTTCGTGGCAGCGCCGGCGCGCGCCCAGACCGCGGCGTCGGGCGCGGCTGCCGGCGCGCGGCCCGCGGCGCCGAAGTCGGGGCAGGAGCTGCTCGGGCGGATGCACGACCAGTGGGCCAAGGGCACTCCCTGGTTCAATACCTTGATCTTCACGCAGCGCACGACGGTGGTGCGCCAGGACGGGACGAAGGACGTCTCCACCTGGTACGAGTCGGTGTTGGCGCCAGACCGTCTTCGCATCGACTTCGGTGATCCGTCGGAAGGGAACGGCGTGGTCTATACTGCCGACAGCGTGTACGTGATTCGCGGCGGGAAGTTGGCGCGGAAGGCAGGCGACGGAAACCCATTTCTCCCGTTCGTGATCGGCGTGTACACGCAGCCGCTCGAGCGCACTCTCGCGCAGCTGCAGCCGCTGGGGATAGACATGAGCCGGGTTCGCAGCGACAGCTGGGCGGGGCGGCCAGTGTACGTGGTTGGCGCGCGCGACGCGAGCGACACGAGCTCGGCGCAGTTCTGGGTGGACGCGGACCGGCTCATTCTTCTGCGCATGGTGCTCGCACCCGCGGCCGAGGCGGGCGCCCGTTCGGAGCCGCTCGACATCCACCTGGACGACTACGTGGAGGTGGGCGGGGGGTGGCTGGCGACGAAGGTGGTGATGTACGCGGCGGGGGTGGCGAGGCAGACGGAGGAGTACAGCGATTGGAAGGCGGGCGTGGAGCTTTCGCCGGACTTTTTCGTGGCGGAGAAGTGGAGCGCGGTACCGCACTGGGCTTCGTCGAAGCGCTGAGGCTGGGGATCGTGAAGGTGGGGTGGTGCTCCCCCTTGAAGTGCGGGATCGTGGTGTCTAGAATTGAAGTTCCCCGGCCGTGCGCGAGAAGCGCATGGCAGGTTGGTTCGGCGCCGGAGAATTTTTCGGTGAGGGGTTGACCGGTCGGGGCGGTTGGTTTACAATTGTGGGCTGCCGCGGAACTGGTTGGTTACGTGGTTCTGGCGGTGGTGGCGGCGACCTCGAGGGGTAGCAGCCGGTCGGGTTGAGCGGTGCAGGAATTGAGCCGCTGGGCTTGACTTGAAACAAAAGATTGGGTATATTGATTGGCTGTCGCGGAAAGCGACGCAGAGCTATTTGAAAACTGATGTGAGAGAGATTGTGCGAGGCGGACTCGTTGATCTTGGAGCTCGTTCGGGGTTCCAGGGGAGAGTTCAGACCTGAACAATTTTAGTGATTCGGACAGTGTCACGCGTGAAGCGTGACAGCGTTTCGAAGAGCCATTCAAAGCTTTTCAATTATTGGAGAGTTTGATCCTGGCTCAGGACGAACGCTGGCGGCGTGCTTAACACATGCAAGTCGAGGGGGCCACTTCGGTGGTCACCGGCGAACGGGTGCGTAACACGTGAGCGACCTGCCCCACCGGTGGGGAATAGTCGGCCCAACGGCCGGGTAATACCGCATTCGCTCTTTTCGGGGCATCTCGAGGAGAGGAAAGCTCTGGGCAACCAGGGCGCCGG
>DASSOX010000190.1:0-18470 GCA_035700125.1 Gemmatimonadaceae bacterium | reverse complement strand
GATGTTCGGGCCGATCGAGGTGGAGGGCTCCAACTATCGCCCGAAGCCGATGAACTGCCCCGGGCACATCTGCATCTACCAGGCACACCAGCGCTCGTACCGCGATCTCCCTCTGCGGTTCGCCGAGTTCGGCACGGTGTATCGCTACGAGCGGAGCGGCGTGCTGCACGGGATGTTGCGCGTGCGCGGCTTCACGCAGGATGACGCCCACGTGTTCTGCACGCCCGAGCAGGTGCCGCAGGAAATCGAACGGCTTCTCGATCTCGTTGACGAGATGCTGAAGGTGTTCGGTTATCCGTACACTGTCGAGCTATCCACTCGCCCCGAGGAGAACTCGCTCGGCACCGCCGAGGTGTGGGAGCGTGCGGAGAAGACGCTGGCCGAAGTGCTCGAGCGCCGCGGCCAGCCGTACACGATAGACGAGGGCGGGGGAGCGTTCTACGGTCCGAAGCTCGACTTCAAGCTCATCGATGCGATCGGTCGCAAGTGGCAGGGTCCTACGGTGCAGCTCGACTTCAACCTCCCAGAGCGCTTCGGGCTCGAGTACATCGGCGCGGACAACAAGCCGCACCGTCCGGTGATGCTGCACCGCGTGCTGGTGGGTTCGATGGAGCGCTTCGTCGGTGGTCTGATCGAGCACTACGCCGGCGCCTTCCCGCTCTGGCTCGCGCCCGAGCAGCTTCGCGTAATCCCCATCACCGACGAAGCGCGCGATGCGGCCGCCGCCGTGGCCGAGCGTGCGAAGGCGGCTGGGATCCGCGTCGAGCTCGACGACCGTGCGCAGACCCTCAACTATCGCATCGCCGAGGCCGAGCGACTGAAGACACCGTACATGGCGATAGTCGGGAAGCGCGAGATGGCCAATGGCACGGTGTCGCTGCGGGAGCACCGGCTCGGCCGTGAGCAGCGGCCGCAGGTGATCGCGGTGGACGAGCTGATCGCGCGGCTGAGCAGCGAGATCGAGAGCCGCGCGCTCCCCGAGGCGCAGTCGGCCGGGTCCGAACGCGAAGAGAGCGCAGCCGACTGAGTCGGTTGCGCTCTCTTCGTCGCCGCGTCAGCCCCCGGCATCCCAGCGAAAGCGGGAACCCATACCAGGGTCATCCCCGCGGAAGCGGGGATCCATGTTAGCCAGACGGAGCATGGGTTCCCGCTTTCGCGGGAATGACGGCGGATGACTATCGCGCGAATCACGGGTGAACCCGGGCTCAGGTCGCCTTGAGTGCGTCGATGTTCACCACTTCATCGGCCATCTGCGTGAGCCGGTGATCCATGTTGCCTTCTTCGTTCAGCGTCTGCTGAAGAAGCTCTTCCTGGTTGGTGAATCCGAGCACGTTGGCGTAGGTGCGCACGCAGCCGTAGGCGGCAATCTCGTAGTGCTCCACGCGTTGCGCGGCGGCTATCAGTGCAGCATCGAGGACGTCGGAGTCGCTGTACTCCTTCATCACTTCCTGCCCTTCCTCGATGATCCCCTTCATCCCCTTGCACTCCTTTTCCTCCGCCTTCGTGCCGATCATCGAGAAGACCTGCTCGAGGCGTTGTACGTGCTGTCGCGTCTGCTGCTCATGGAGGCGGAAGCCGTCCTTCAGGCCGGGGTGACTCGCCTTTTCGGCCATCTTCGGGAGCGCCTTCAGGATCATGTGTTCGGCGCTCATCAGGTCACGCAGCTCGTTGAGGTAGAGCTGCTGAAGCGATTCCTGGGTTGCCATCTGTCCTCCTCTGGCGGTGGGTTCTGCGTCGCCGGCGCGCTCGAAGTGCGCGGCGAGGACACGTCTTCTGAGGCAGGTCGCGTACCACGGGCCAGGCGCTGCCTCGTTGTTTCGAGTCTCGCCGCGCGATAGTTTTCCGAACATGGCACAGAAACCTTCTGATCCGTCGCGCTCGCCCGTAATCGTGAGCGCCGTTCGCACGCCGATCGGGAAATTCCTCGGTGCGCTCTCTTCGCTCGATGCGCCGGAGCTTGGCGCAATCGCCATTCGCGCAGCAGTCGATCGTTCGGGCGTTCCGCCGGAAGACATCGACGAAGTGATAATGGGCAACGTCATCCAGGGCGGCGTGGGGCAGGCGCCCGCGCGTCAGGCGGCCATCAGGGCCGGGATCCCTGGCGCAGTGCCCGCGGTGACGATCAACAAGGTATGCGGCTCCGGGCTCAAGGCGGTGATGCTCGCGGCGCAATCCATACGCGCGGGCGACCAGGCGGTGGTCGTGGCCGGAGGGCAGGAGTCGATGTCCAACGCGCCGTACTACGTCTACGGGATGCGCACGGGTGTGAAGTTCGGCGACCAGAAGCTGGTGGATGGCCTCATCAAGGACGGCCTCTGGTGCTCCTTCTGCGACGTGCACATGGGCGGCCACGCCGAGTACACCGCGAAGAAGGCGCAGATCACGCGCGAGATGCAGGACGAGTTCGCGCTCGGTTCGCACCGCAAGGCGGTTGCCGCGATAGACGAGGGACGCTTCTCCGAGGAGATCGTTCCGGTGGAGATCAAGGGGAAGAAGGGGAACACGCAGGTGTGCGTGGACGAAGGGCCGCGTCGCGATACCTCGCTCGAGCAGCTTGCGAAGCTGCGTCCCGCCTTCCCGAAGGATGCGCCGCCCGACATCGCGCCGGCCGATCTCACCGTGACCGCCGGTAACGCGCCGGGCCTCAATGATGGCGCCTCGGCGCTGATGGTCGTTTCCGAGGAGTACGCCCGCGCGCACGGGCTCGACATCATGGCGCGCATCACTGGCTACGCGGGCGGCGGTGGCGAGCCGCGCGACCTCTTCTTCGCCCCAATCGTGGCGGTGCGGAATCTCATGGAGAAGACCGGCGCGAAGATCGGTGACTACGATCTCATCGAAGCCAACGAGGCGTTCGCATCGCAGGCGCTGGCCGATGGCGCCGCGCTCGGTTGGGACTGGGACCGGGTGAACGTGAACGGAGGCGCGATAGCGCTCGGGCATCCGATTGGGGCGAGCGGCGCGCGCATCCTCACGACATTGCTGTATGCCATGAAGAATCGTGACGCCGCCACCGGGCTCGCTACACTGTGCCTCGGTGGTGGGAATGCAGTTGCCCTCAGCGTGGAGCGCGTGAATTGATCGACGAGTCTGCACTCTCCCTTGCACGGGATCGCCGCCGCACCGTAGTAGGCATTGTGGGCTTCGCGGTCGCGATGGCGGCTGCGTCGCAGATCGCCATCCCCATCCCTGGCACGGCAGTGCCGATGGCGCTCTCGCCGCTCGCGGCGGTTCTGGCCGGCCTCTGGCTCGGTCCCCGTGCCGGAGCCGCGAGCATGGTTCTCTACCTCGCTGCTGGTGCAGCCGGGCTCCCTGTGTTCGCGCCCATGGGCGCGCCGGGCGCGCTGCGACTCATCGGCCCCACGGGCGGCTACCTCCTCGCCTTCCCCATCGCCGCCTTCGCGGCCGGTGCCGTGGCGCGGCGATACCCAGCCTTCGCGGGACGAGTCCTGGCGGCGGCGTTCGGAATCGTGCTCATTCACGTTGGCGGAATCGCGCAACTCACGATTCTCACCGGGAGCGTGACGAGGGCAGTGATCGTCGGGTCGCTTCCGTTTCTCGCGATTGACCTCGTGAAAGCGCTTCTCGCCGGGGCTCTCTCGCGGGGACGGGCAGACAGCGCGCGCGCTTGACGGCGCGCGCTTTTTTTTACCGGCCCGACGGTCGGTTACGCCTACCATGGCAATGGCTCGGCTTCATCGTCATCATGGTACTGGCGATGGCAGTCGTCTCGTTCATCGCGGTCATCGTAGCGCGACCCGAATCGTTCTGGCAGCAGCAGACCGTGGGCTTCTGGTCACTGCTCGTGGCCGCACTCTTCGCGCATCAGGTCATGTTGCGCTGGGTGGATCGGAGGCCGTGGTCGTTCGTCGGTCTCGCTCGCACGCAGGCGGCGCCCTGGCGACTGGCGGTTGGGCTGCTCGTGGGCGCGCTCGCGATACTGATACCGTCGGGTGCGCTCCTCCTGGCGCGCTGGCTCGTCGCGGAGCCCGCCGCGGCCGGAGCAGGCGGGGAGGCGATGGCCTGGGGGCGGTACGCGGCGCTCATGGCAGTCTTTTTCCTCCCTCAATCGCTGGGGGAGGAGCTGATGTCGCGCGGCTATCTCTTCGCCACCGCGCGCGAAGCGATCGGCTGGCGTGGCGCGCTGCTGCTCACGAGCGTGATCTTCGGGGCGTTGCACTGGTGGAATCCGGGAGCGGATGTCCGCACCACGGCGCTGGTGACGCTCGCCGGTATCTTTCTCGGCGGGGTCCTGCTCCTGACCGACAGTCTCTATGCGGCGTGGATGGCTCACTTCGCCTGGAACTGGTCGATGGCCGCGGTCCTGCACACTGCCGTGAGCGGACTCCCGTTCACGGCGCCGGATTACAAGGTCGTGGACGGCGGGCCCGACTGGGCCACTGGAGGTAGCTGGGGTCCGGAGGGTGGTGCTGGCGCGGCTCTTGGAATGATCGTCGGACTCTGGCTCCTGTTCGAGTGGCGCAGACGCCGGATGCCGACAGCGAACGAAACACAACGAGTGGAGACATGGCGGAACGACGCATAGCGGTGGTCGGCGCGGGGCAGATGGGCAGCGGGATCGCGCACGTCTTCGCGGCATCGGGCTTCCCGGTGACCATGATAGACGTATCGGCGGAGTCGCTGGAGAAGGGCCTCGCCACGATCGAGAAGAACATGACTCGCCAGGTGCGCAAGGGTACGCTCGACCCCGCGGACCGCGAAGCTGCGCTGCAGCGCATCGCTACCTCGGGCGCGCTCGACCTCGTGGGCGATGCCGACGTCGTCATCGAGGCGGCCACCGAGCGCGCCGATCTCAAGTTCGGCATCTTCGCCGATCTCGATCGCCTCGCACCGCCCGATGCGATCCTCGCCTCCAACACCAGCTCCATCTCCATCACCGAGATCGCCGCGCGTACCTCGCGCCCCGAGCAGGTAATCGGGATGCACTTCATGAATCCGGTGCCGGTGATGCAGCTCGTGGAGATCATCCGTGGCCTCGCGACCTCGGACCAGACCACTCACGCCGTCTTCGACCTCGCTCGCAAGGTCGGCAAGACGCCGGTCGAGGTGAACGACTACCCCGGCTTCGTCTCCAACCGCGTCCTCATGCCGATGATCAACGAGGCCGTGTACTGCCTGATGGAGGGAGTGGGCACCGTCGAGGCGATCGACCAGGTGATGAAGCTCGGTATGAATCACCCCATGGGCCCTCTCGCCCTCGCCGACCTCATCGGCCTCGACACCTGTGCTTCGATCCTCCAGGTTCTCCACACCGGCCTCGGCGATCCCAAGTACCGCCCCTGCCCGCTGCTCAGGAAGTACGTGGCGGCGGGATGGTTGGGGAGGAAGGTGGGGAGGGGATTCTATGACTATTCAGGCAACGAGGAGAAAGCAGACAGCAGACAGCAGACAGCAGGAACGACCTCGGGGTAGAGGGATCCCTCCCCACGAGCCGTTCACTGCTTTCTGCTTTCTGCCGTCTGCTTTCTCTCAACACTCACAGTAACAATGTCCTGGGCCCTGATTCCCCTCACCGAAGAACAAGTAGAGATCCAGCGAATGGCGCGGGAGTTCGCGGAGGAGGAAATCGCGCCGCATTCGGAGGAGTGGGATCGCGACGCGCACTTCGAGCCGGAGATCATAAAGCGGTTGGGAGAGCTCGGCTTTCTCGGGATGCTCATACCCGAGGAGAATGGGGGGCTGGGGCTCGATACGAGGACGTACCTCGTGGCGCTCGAGGAGATCGCGCGGGTGGATGCATCGGTGGCGGTGGCGATGAGCGTGCACAACTCGCTCCCCACTCAGATGCTGCTCAGGTGGGGGACCGACGAGCAGAAGGAGCGCTACCTCCGGCCGATGGCGCAGGGCGAGCAGCTGGGTGCGTTCGCGCTTTCGGAGCCCGAAGCCGGCTCCGATGCCGCTTCGCTCGCGGCGCAGGCGGTGAAGGACGGTGACTGCTGGGTGCTCAACGGGACGAAGGCGTGGGTCTCGAGTGGGAGCCACGCTGGCGTGATCATCGCCATGGCGCGCACCGACAAGCCCGACGACCGGCGCGGCCCGCGGGGAATAAGCGCGTTCATCGTCACACCCGACATGCCCGGCTTCAAGGTGGGGAAGAAGGAAGACAAGATGGGGCTGCGCGCTTCGCCCACCGTTCAACTCGTGTTCGACAACCTGCGCGTGCCCGCCGAGAATCTGCTGGGCGGGGAGGGGATGGGGTTCGTTTACGCCATGCAGTCGCTCGACAACGGCCGCCTGGGGATCTCCGCGCAGGCAATCGGCATAGCGCGCGCCGCGCTCGAAAAGGCCACTGCGTACGCAGCGGAGCGGCGGCAGTTCGGCAAACCGCTCAAGGAGTTCGAGGCCATCCAGTTCAAGCTCGCCGACATGGCCACGCGCATCACCGCTGCGCGCGCTCTCCTCTACTCGGCCGCAGCCGCGAAGGATCGCGGCGAGCCGATAACGCAGTTCAGCAGCATGAGCAAGCTCCTGGCGAGCGAGAGCGCCATGTGGGTCACCACGCAGGCGATCCAGATCTTCGGCGGCTATGGATACGTGAAGGACTACCCGGTAGAGAGATATTTCCGCGACGCCAAGGCAACCGAGATCTACGAGGGAACTTCCGAAATCCAGCGCATCGTGATCGCGCGGGAGTTGTACGCCAACTAGCGGCGCTGCCTCGATTGGAGTAGCGCTGCGCATGACACCGTTCATTCACATACAATGACCATAACCGAGATCGCCACACCAACCGCCCAGCAGGGCATCTTCGACCGACTCGCCGAGATGGGGCACGAGCAACTCGTCCTCTCCAGCGACCCGTCGGTCGGCTACCGCGGAATCATCGCCATCCACAGCACCACGCTCGGCCCCGCGCTGGGCGGTACGCGCTTCTGGAGCTACGCCTCGGACGAGGAGGCGATAATCGATGCGCTCCGGCTGGCGCGCGGCATGACCTACAAGAACGCGGTGGCTGGACTCAATCTGGGCGGCGGAAAGTCGGTGATCATCGGCGACAACCGCACGCCGAACCGTGAGATGATCTTCCGCGCGCACGGTCGCTTCGTGGAAGGGCTGGGCGGCCGTTACATCACCGCCGAAGACGTGGGTACCAGCACGAGCGACATGGAATTCGTGCACATGGAGACCGACTACGTCACCGGTCTCGCCGGGAAGTCGGGCGACCCTTCGCCGGTGACGGCGCACGGCGTGTTCCGCACGGTACAGGCATCGGCGAAGTTCCACTGGGGCTCGGATGATCTCTCGGGCAAAACGGTCGCGGTGCAGGGTGCGGGGCACGTCGGCTATTACCTCGCCAAGGAGCTGCACGAGGCGGGCGCCAGGCTCATCGTCACCGACATAGACTCCGAGCGGGTGAAGCGCGTGGCAGACGACTTCGGCGCACGCGCGGTGAAGCCCGATGAGATCTACGGTGTGCAGGCAGACATCTTCTCCCCCTGCGCGCTCGGCGGGATCATCAACGACAAGACCATCTCGCAGCTCAAGGTGGAGATCGTGGCGGGCGCCGCGAACAACCAGCTCCTCGAGGAGCGCCACGGCGATGAACTCGACGAGCGCGGTATCCTCTACGCGCCCGACTACGTGGCGAACGCCGGCGGCGTGATCAACGTGTACAGCGAGCTGGCCAACTGGGACGCCGCGCGCGCGCTTCGCAAGGCCGACGACATCTACGACACCGCGCTCGGCGTCTTCGAGATCTCGCGCACCGAGGGAATCCCCACGTACGAGGCGGCCGACCGGCTCGCCGAGCGGCGGCTCAGGGCCGTGGCGTCGCTGGTGAAGACCTGGCCGCAGTGGCCCAACAAGGCGTAGCCCACACCGGAGAGCTGATGCGCTGGACTGAATGGGATTGCCGCCCCCCTGGGGCGGCGCTTCGCGAGGCCGATCCCGAGATCGCTCGCGTGATAGACGACGAGGTGCGGCGGCAGGAGGAGGGGATCGAGCTCATAGCGAGCGAGAACTTCGTCTCGCCGGCCGTGATGGAGGCGATGGGTTCGCCGCTCACCAACAAGTACGCCGAAGGCTACCCGGGGAAGCGCTACTACGGCGGCTGCGAGTTCGTGGACGTCGCCGAGCAACTGGCCATCGACAGGGCGAAGAAGCTCTTCGGCGCCGAGCACGCCAACGTGCAGCCGCATTCGGGTGCGCAGGCGAACATGGCTGTGTACTTCGCCTTCGTGAAACCCGGCGACACCGTGATGGGAATGAACCTCTCGCACGGCGGCCACCTCACGCACGGTTCGCCGGTGAACTTCTCCGGTGTGCTGTACAACGTGGTGTCGTACGGCGTGCACGAGGACACGGGGCTGATAGACATGGACCAGGTCCGCGAGAAGGCGCTCGAGCACCGGCCCAGGATGATCGTTGCCGGTTTCAGCGCCTACTCGCGCGCGCTCGACTTTGCCGCCTTCGCCGACATCGCGCGCGAGGTGGACGCACGGCTCATGGTCGACATGGCGCACGTGGCCGGCCTGGTGGCGGCCGGGCTCTATCCCACGCCCGTGCCCCACGCCGACGCGGTTACCACCACCACGCACAAGACGCTGCGCGGTCCGCGCGGCGGCCTGATACTCTGCAGGGCGGAGCACGCGAAGCTCATCGACAAGCAGGTCTTCCCCGGGATGCAGGGCGGTCCGCTCATGCACGTGATCGCGGCGAAGGCGGTGGCGCTGAGGGAAGCGGCGGATCACTCGTTCGTGGAGTACGCGAAGCAGGTGGTGGCCAATGCGCGCGCGCTCGCCGCCGCGCTCATGGAGCGCGGCTATGCGATCGTGTCGGGCGGTACCGACAACCACCTGATGCTCGTGGACCTGCGCAACAAGGGGATCACCGGGAAGGCGGCCGAGGCGGCGCTCGGCGCCGCGCACATCACGGTCAACAAGAACACCGTGCCGGGCGAGACTCAGTCGCCCTTCGTCACCAGCGGGATTCGTATCGGTACGTCGGCCGTGACCACGCGCGGGATGAAGGAAGGCGAGATGCGCACCATCGCCAGCATGATAGACCGCGTCCTGCGCGCGCCCGAGGACGAGGCGACGTTGCGCGATGTGGGCGCCGAGGTGCGTCAACTCGCGGCCGGTTTCCCGCTCTACCCGGCAGCCGCCGAGGTCGCCGCCCGGTTGTGAATTTTTCTCCCGGACTTCATCTTTGCCACGAGTTCTCCGGTGGCCTCGGCCACCGGATCTTTCGTGGCTCTGTACCGGGGATGGACCGTTGCCGCAGCTGTGCTTCCGAGACGGAATAATGGATCGAATCCGGGCTCGTGACCCGCGCTTCGAGGAAGGTGCGTACCTGTTCGTGCTCGCCGCGCTCGAGTACTGCCAGGTGAATCTTCCGGAGCGTCGCCACATCGGCGGCCGCGAGCTGGCGGTGGCGTGTCGTGACCTGGCGCTGGAGCGCTACGGCGTGATGGCGCGTCTGGTGCTGGAGCACTGGGGCGTTCGGTCGACCTCGGACATCGGCGACATGGTGTTCACGCTCGTGGAGCTGGGGCTGCTGATCAGCCAGCCCACCGATACGCGGGAGGAGTTCGCCGACGTCTTCCACTTCGATCAGGCCTTCGAGCTGGAGTATCCGTGGAGCGTGGTCGAGATCGGATAGCGTAGCACTGGCGGCGGCGCCCGGTACGGATCGTGCGCGCTGGTACGCGGAAGTTCGGGAGGAGGTGAGGACTGATGGACGTGCAGGAACTGCCGGCATGCCGCAAGTGCGGGAAGGGAAACATGCTCCCTTTGAGCGACTACGGTCGCGACGGAGCGCCGATCACATTCAAGGCGTGGGTCTGCAACAACCCCGAGTGCGGCTTCAACATCCGCATAGACAACGGCGAGATCAGCTTCGGTAGAGCGCTCAGCCAATCACACAAATGACCTCGCGCTCGGGCGCAGGCGGGTACGGCGGCTCCCTGAGCCGCCGTTCGCGCAGATGGGACAGCGTGGCTTCTCCTGACGTTCGGGTCACCACTGGACACGAGGCGGCCGACCTCGACGCGCGTACCATCGCCGCCGGGGTTCCGTCGCGAGCGCTGATGCAGCGCGCCGGCGCGGCGGCGGCCGGTGAGGTTGCGAAGCTGCTGCCCGACCTCGCGACGGGGGCGGTGGTCGTCTACGCCGGCTCGGGCAACAACGGCGGCGATGGCTGGGTGGTGGCGCGAGCACTGGCGTCCTCCGGCGTCGCGGTGGATGTAGTTGCCCTCGGCGAGTCCCGCACCGACGATGCGCGCGCCGAGCGCGAGCTGGCGGAGGCGGAGCCGCTGGTGCGCGTGATTTCCCGCGAGGATCACGAGCGCGATTCGGCCCATGGTGCGCCAGCGTTGATCGTGGATGCGCTCCTCGGCACCGGCACCCGGGGGGCACCGCGCGAGCCGGTGGCGAGCGCCATCGCTCAGATCGCATGCGCACGCAGCGGAGGCGCGGTCGTGGTATCTCTCGACATCCCGAGCGGCGTGGACGCGGACACGGGTGCTGCCGAGGGAGCCGTCCTCGCCGATGTGACGCTCACCTTTGGCACGGTCAAGCGAGGGCTGCTCGTGGCGCGGGGAGCCACCGGGCGGATCGTCGCTCTCGACATAGGGCTCACAGGTGCGGCGGAGTACGAGGCGCAGACCGCGGTGCCAACCGATCCGGTGCGCTATCCGCTGCTGGTGGACGGCCGTTGGGTGCGCTCGGTGGTCCCTCCCTTCGCCGCCGCCTCTCACAAGGGCCTTCGAAAGAAGCTCGTCATCGTGGGCGGCCAACTCGGCATGGCGGGCGCGCCGGTTCTAGCCGCGCGCGCGGCTATGCGCAGCGGGATCGGGATGGTGCGCCTGGTAGTCGCGCCGGAGTCGCTTCCCGTGGTGCAGGGGAGCGAGCCGCACGCGCTCGCGCGCGCCTGGCCCGAGGATGACGAAGCGGGGTGGGACGAAGTCGTCGGCGGCTGGGCGGACGTGGTGCTGGTGGGGCCGGGGCTCGGCGCTTCGGACAGGACGCGTGCGATGGTGGAGCGGCTGCTCCACGCGTGGCGCGGTCCCGTGGTGCTCGATGCCGACGCCCTGAACGTGTTCGCTGGCGAGGCGGAGTCGCTCGGCAAGCTGCTCGCCGGGCGAGCAGCGCTCCTCACACCGCACGCGATGGAGTTCGCTCGGCTTTCCGGGCTCGAGCTCGCCAACGTTCTCGAGCGCCGCTTCGACATCGGTGCCGGGATCGCTCGCGCCACCGGCGCCGCGGTGCTGCTCAAGGGAGTGCCCACCATTGTAACGGCACCGGATGGATCGAGACTCGTGAGCGCCTCCGGCACTCCGGTGCTGGCGGCCGCGGGGAGCGGCGACCTCCTGGGCGGCATCGCGGCCACCCTGCTCGCGCAGACGGGCGACGCACAGCGCTCCGGCGCCGCGGCCGCGTGGGTGCACGGTCGTGCGGCGGAGATCGCGGAGTTCGGCCGGCGACGCGGAGGCGAGCGGCAAGGGAAGTGGCGCGCGCACTCTCATTCTTCGGCGCGTGGCGTCACGCTCGCCGATGTCGAGGCGGCGATCGCGCGCGTGTGGGCGGACGACTCGCGCCCACCCGGCTTTCCCGTGCTCGCCGAGTTGCCGGCCGTCGGCGGTGCGTGAGGCCGGATGCTACGTGAACGGAGCGCGGCCGCCGCGCTGCTGATGTTCTGCGCCGCCTGCGCCGCCGCTCCGGGCGGTGCGCCAGGCGCACCGACTCCGCCCGGATCCCCGCGCGAAGACCGCGTCGTGCTCACCGCGTTCGACTTCATTCCGGCGGTGGCCGCATCGCGTCACACCGTATACATCGCGAGCCCCGAGGGCGCTGCCGCGTTCGACCGCGACTTCGCCCGCTGGCTTCCCCCGGTGTCGTTCGGCCCGGGGTATTCTCCGGGCCGGGTGACTGCCATGGCTGCCGACCCGGTCGAAGAGGGCGTGTGGATAGCGGCGGCCGGTGCGGTGTTCTACTACCGTCCGTCGCTCGGCGACATCTCGCGCGCGATAGCGCCCGGTGCGGTGGACGCGATCATCTTCGATCAGCGTGATCCCGGCGCGGGCGCTTATCTGCACGGCTCCTCCGGCTGGGCGCTGGCTACGCGCACAGGGATGGTGTCGCCGGTGGATCCTTCGCGCGTGCCGCCGCGCACGGCGCGCAGCCAGCAGCCATCGCTCGCCGAAGTGTACGCTGCGTATCCGTCTTTGCGCGGCGCGGCGCCGCTCATCACGCGCGATGCCGATCTTCGCAGCTGGCCAGTCATGTCAGGCACGATCTCGCCCGACAGGAGCGAGGTGTGGCTCGGCACCGCCGGAGGCGGTCTCTTTCGCGTGGATCCGCTCTTCCTCGAGGGCGAGCAGCTCCCCTTCGGCCCGTTGCAGACGGCCACCGCCGCTCTGGCGCGCGACTCCGACGGTGTCTGGATGGCGGGAGCGGGTGGTGCGACCGGCGCGGTCCGTTCGGGACTCGCGCATACCAGCGGAGATCTACAGCTCTGGCGCTGGCTCGCGTCGCCCGCGCTCTCTCGCGCGCTGGCCGGAGCGCGAGCGCGTCGTATCGGGACGTACGGCGAGCGGCTCTGGATAGCCACCGATCGCGGCGTGATCTCGCTCGACGCGAACGATCCCGAGCACGCGCTCCGCTGGTCCGCCACCAATGGTCTCCCCGACGATCGTGCGTTGTCGGTGGCCGCGTCGAGCTCCGGCGCGTGGGTGGGCACGGCGCGCGGGCTCGCCTTCGTCGCAAGCACACCGCCCGCGCGCGCCGCGCGCGCCACCGACGTGCGCACGAACGCTGCCCTCTCCGCTCCCGTGCGCGCGCTTCTTCTCACGGGCGACACACTCTGGGTGGGGAGCGATGCGGGTGTGCTGCTCGTGCGCGGTGCGGCGCCCGACTCGGCGCCGCGCCGGCTCGGCATCGCCGACGCACGCCTCACTCGCCCCATCATGGCGCTCGCCGCGAGCGATTCACTCGTCGCGGCGGCCACCGATCGCGATCTGCTGGTGATCCACCCCGCACGCGCTGCGCTCGTGCCCGCATTCGATGCGGTGGATCTCGTCCCGATCTCTCCGGTGACGGCGATGGCGATGGACGCCAACACGATCTGGCTGGCGGGGCAGGGCGGTGTGCTGGTAGTTTCGCGCGCCGGCGGCGCTTCCCGCCTTCTCGCGGCGCCCGGTCCGATCCCCGCACAGGCGCTCGACATCGTCCTCGGCGCGGATTACGCGTGGATCGCTACCCCGGCCGGCGTAGTGCGCCTGCGGCGCTCGAGCGACGGCGGAGTGCGATGAGCGCGAACACGGGGCTGGGTCCCGGACGCGAGTTCGACGTCGTTCGTCGCCTCCTCGAGCTCTGGGGCGATGCGGCCAGCGGCATCGGCGATGACGCGGCGGTGCTCGACGTCCCCGCCGGCGAGCGGCTCGTAGTGAGTGCCGACAGCACCGTCGAGAACTTTCACTTCCGCCGCGAGTGGCTCCCGGCGCGGGCGGTGGGGTGGCGCGCCACCACATCAGCGCTGAGCGATCTGGCGGCGATGGGCGCCACGCCGCTCGGCGTGCTGGTCTCGCTCTCGCTTCCCGAGTCTTGGCGCGGGGAAATCGAGGAACTGGCGCGCGGGATCGGCGACGCCGTTCTCGCCGCCCGCACCACGATCGTGGGCGGCGATCTCACCGCGGCCAACGAGCTGGCGATGGCAGTCACCGTGCTCGGCCACGCAGCCACTCCGCTCACGCGCGCCGGCGCACGCGAGGGAGACACGCTCTACGTCACGGGGGTGCTTGGCGGCCCTCGTTCGGCGATCGAGGCTCTGCTCCGTGGCGAGAACCCGTCGTCGTTGGCACGCACGCGCTTCGAGCATCCCGTGGCGCGCATCGCCGAGGCGCGCTGGCTGGCGGCGCACGGCGCGCACGCCGCCATAGACATCTCCGATGGTCTGGCCGGCGACGCCGCGCATCTCGCGGCGGCCAGCGACGTGAGCATCGACCTGCGGCTCGACGCGCTGCCCACGATCACCGGAGTTACACCGCTCGAGGCCTTCGCGAGCGGTGAGGAGTACGAACTGCTCGTCGCGGCGCCGCACCTGGACACGGCAACGTTCGAGCGAGACTTCGGCGTGCCGCTCACCGCCATCGGCAGCGCGAGGCGCGGCGCGCCCGAGGTAGTGGCCGTGCTCGAAGGGAGGCGCGTTGCGCTCCCCGGCGGGTTCGACCACTTTTCCTGACGATGCGCGCGCTGCTCGTTTATCCCACCATGGTCCTCATGACCCTCGTCCTCGGAGTGCCGATCATCGTGCTCTCCCTCCTGGGCGTGAGAATCGATCCCGACGGCGCGCTCGGCAACGCGCCGCGAATCTGGTCGAAGGCCGCGCTTCGCGCAGCAGGCGTGAAGGTGGTGACCCACAACGAGCGCTTCATCGGTGCCGCCGACGAAGCGCGCGTATATGTGTCGAACCATGTGAGCTGGTTCGAGATCTTCGCGCTCGCCACGGTGCTCCCGCACTATCGCTTCGTGGCCAAGAAGGAGCTCGCGGCGATCCCCGTCTTCGGCAGAGCGGTGAAGGAAGTGGCCGCGATATTCATAGATCGCAGCAACCGCAAGGCCGCCTTTCAATCGTACGCGGAAGCGGCCGAGCAGATGAGGGCCGGGGTCTCCGTGGCGGTTTTCCCCGAGGGAACGCGCGGCCGATCGTACGAGCTGCGCCCCTTCAAGAAGGGACCGTTCGTCCTCGCGATAGCCGCGCAGGTACCTGTGGTGCCCGTAGTGAGCTGGGGGAGCCGCGAAATCCAGGGAAAGGGCGATCTGGCCATTCAATCGGGCGTCTGCGAGCTCACCTTCCTCGAGCCGATATCCACCGCGGGGATGACGTACGAAGACCGCGACCGGCTGATGAACGTCGTGTGGCATCGCATGGCCGCCGAGCTGGAACGCAAGGGCGTGCACAGTGAGGAGCCAAAGGAGTTCTCAATGACAACCCAACCGTAAATCCATGTCCGAGATCATAGACATCCGCGCACGTGAGATCCTCGACAGCCGTGGCAACCCCACTGTGGAAGCAGACGTCATCCTCCAGAGCGGCGCGGTTGGCCGCGCGGCGGTGCCGAGCGGTGCATCGACCGGCGAGCACGAGGCGCTCGAGCTTCGCGACGGCGATCCGAAGCGCTACGGAGGCAAGGGAGTGCTGCGGGCCGTGCAGCACATCGAGGAGACCATCGCTCCGGCGGTACGCGGGATGGATGTGCTCGACCAGGTGTCGCTCGACCGCGCGATGATCGATCTCGACGGCACGCCGAACAAGGAGCGCCTCGGCGCGAACTCCATCCTCGCCGTCTCCATGGCCTCGGCGCGTGCGGGAGCGGAGGAGCTGGGGCTGCCGCTTTTCCGTTACATCGGTGGCCCGATGGCGCGCGTGCTCCCGGTGCCGATGATGAACATCCTGAACGGCGGCGCACACGCCACCAACACGGTGGATTTCCAGGAGTACATGATCGTCCCGGTGGGCGCTGACTCGTTCGCCGAGGCGCTTCGGATGGGCGCCGAGGTGTTCCACTCGTTGAAGAAGGTGCTCGTGAAGCGCGGCCTCTCCACAGGTGTCGGTGACGAGGGCGGCTTCGCGCCCAATCTATCGAGCGACGAGGAGGCGATTACCGTGATCCTGGAGGCGATCGAGGCGGCGAAGTACGCGCCCGGCCGCCAGGTAGCGCTGGCGCTCGACTGCGCGGCGAGCGAGCTGCGCGACAAGAACGGCAACTACACCTTCAAGAAGAGTGGTGCGGGCACGCGCGACGCGAAGGGAATGATCGAGCTTTACACGAAGTGGCTCGACGAATACCCCATCGTGTCCATCGAGGACGGTCTCGCGGAAGACGACTGGGAAGGCTGGGCGGCACTCACCGAGGCGCTCGGCGAGCGCGTGCAGCTCGTGGGCGACGATCTCTTCGTCACCAACACGGAGTTCCTCGCGAAGGGAATCGAGCGGCACGTCGCCAACGCAATACTCATCAAGCTGAATCAGATCGGCACCGTGACCGAGACGCTCGAGGCGATCGAGATGGCGCGCTCCGCGGGCTATCTCTCGATCATCTCGCACCGCAGCGGCGAGACAGCCGACACGTTCATCGCCGACCTCGTGGTGGCGACAGGCGCGGGGCAGATCAAGACCGGCTCCGCATCGCGTACCGACCGGGTGGCGAAGTACAACCAACTCCTCCGCATCGAGGAGCTGCTGGGTGATTCCGCCGAATATCCCGGCGGCTCCATCTACGGCCTCTGAGGGCTTCGTGTCGCCACGCAAGTCGAAGAAGATGTCGCCGGGGCGGAAGCGTGCCTGGCGCATCCTCGGTCTGGTCGTTCTGGTGACGGCGATAGTGTTCGCCATCCAGGGCGGCGAGTACGGCACCACCGACCTCTTTCAGCAGCGCTCGCGAAAGGCCGATCTGCTCGCCGCGATAGACACGCTGGAGAAGCAGGTGGATTCGCTGGAGCGCGTCAAGAAGTCCATCGAGAGCGACCCGGTGGTACAGGAGCGGATAGCTCGTGAGGAGTTCGGGCTCATACGCGGCGACAAGGAGATTCTCTATCGCTTCGCCGAGCCGCGCGAAGACAGTGACAGGTGAACACAGGAAGCGCACGCCCTTGACTGGACCACCCGGTTCCGCGATATTTGCCTCATCGACGCGGGGTGGAGCAGCCTGGTAGCTCGTCGGGCTCATAACCCGAAGGTCGCGGGTTCAAATCCCGCCCCCGCTACTTTTGAAGAGTCCGTTAGAATCGAACACGAAACGGGGTGCCTCTGGTGAGGTACCCCGTTTCGGTTTATGGTCCTGCCATGATAACCCACTGCTTCTTCGACATCGGCGGCGTGCTGGCGTCCAACGGGTGGGATCGCGAGCAGCGGTCCCGCGCGGCGGAGCACTTCGGCCTCAACGAGGAGTTCGAGCTGCGCCACGAAGAGATCGTGGGCGAGTGGGAGGTCGGCCGGATCGGCGTGGACGAGTATCTCGACAGCACCGTCTTCTACACGGGACGCGATTTCACGCGCGAGCAGTTCATCGCGTACATGTTCGAGCAGAGCGTTCCCGATCCGGAGTCGCTGGCCGTGGTGCGGCGCCTCGCCGAGCGGCGGAGCGCGCGACTCTTCACGCTGAACAACGAGTCCGAGGTGCTCAACCAGTATCGGATCGAGGCATTCGGACTGGACGAGATCTTCCTGGGCTTCCTCACTTCGTGCTGGCTCGGGGTGCGCAAGCCGTCGCGCGCGATCTTCGAGCACGCGATGCAGATCGTGCAGGCGCGGCCGGAGTCCACGCTCTTCGTGGACGATCGCGCGCAGAACCTGCAGCCGGCGGCGGCGCTCGGGATGCAGACTCACCACTACGTTGGCGTGGAGGGGCTCGAGATCGCACTGCGGGGCGCCGGGCTGCTCTGAGGTATGCGGAGCTCGACCCCGCCGAAACTTCAGAGATGCTCGAGCGTAGTTCACGCGGGGCAGGTGGGAACGGGAGAAACCAACTGCAACTGGAGATGGAGATGAGTCCGGAGGTCCTTGGTTTCGCCCAGGTAGCCGTCGTCATCGTGGGCATGGTCGCCTCACTCTGCACGATCGGCGTTCTCACAGTTCGCGCACTGATCAGTAGCGCGCGCAAGCAGCCGCGCTCACTTCCGGCCGACGACCGGCGCATCGAGCAGCTGCAGCAGTCGGTGGACGCGATCGCTGTGGAGGTGGAGCGCATAGCCGAGGCGCAGCGCTTCACGACGAAGCTTCTCGCGGAGCGCGACCAGACGCCGACTCTTCCGAGCTAGCCCGGCTCGTTGTTCGCTGTCGCCCGGGACAGCGAAGTATGGATGGCCCAACATAGTCGTTCGCCGGAGTCTTGCGCGAGGCAGGGGCGTTCCCTACATTGGCTTTCAGCAATACGGAACACGGTTCCAGATTATGGAACTGTCGCTTCCGCATTCCGCTATCCATTCGACTACCCGGCGTGGCCGTCCGGTCGCGCTATTGCCCTCTTCTTTGCTACACGGTTCGCCCGGCCTCCGGCCGGCGTGATGACGCGCGGTCATGGTCGGGGCGCCGTCCCCGAAAGCAGCCTCACTTCGTTGTTCAGGTTCTCCCGACCGGCATGGCGTGCTCGCGTTCATGCGTCGGGTCTCCTCCTCTCGTGCAATCGCGAGGCAGAAGTATGGGAGTCGATGTCGTTCCCGCTGGGCGGACGGGCGCCGTAGCGACGCGGCCCGGCCGTTGGCGTCCTGGCCGGTCCGGTCGCGGGTCGCCGCGCACGCATCCCCGCGCTCCACCGCCGCAGGCGCTCCCACCCCGGCGCTCCGCGCCGTGAAGCTCCTGGTTCCCCCCGCTTCACCCACCGTCCCGCTTCATAGCAATCCCAGAGAGGTGTTCATGGAAAGGCTCCAGCGCTCCCTGTGGCCCGCGCTGGCCCTGCTCGCGTTGATGTTCGCGGCGTGGCCATCGTCGGCTTTGGCACAGGCCCAACAGGG
>DASSOX010000189.1:0-4329 GCA_035700125.1 Gemmatimonadaceae bacterium | reverse complement strand
TACATTTTCCGGCGGTCGCCGGAAAATGTATTAAGTCAAGACCTGACCCCATCCTGCCGGCCGCGGTCATCGCCTCGCTTCCGCCGAGGTGACGTAGCCGTCCACGTGCTGCGTCTTCATCCTGGCGGCCACCGAATCCGCCTGCTCTCTCGTCGCGTAGCGCCCAACGCGCACGCGGTACGGCGGCTCGTCGCTCGCGATGCGCGCGTCGTATCCCAGCTCCTTCAGTCGTGCGCGGAGCTTCTCGGCCGACTCGTGACTCGCGAACGCCGCCACCTGCACCGTGAACTCGTGCGACGCTTCCGCGCTCGGCGCGGCCGCGGGTGTGGCGCCCCTGGTGGAAGCGGCCGGCGCGCTGGTGGCTGGCTTGCCTGGCGTGGCTGGCTTGACTGGCGCGCTCGGCGCGGGCGCCTTGCTCGGCGCGGCGCTCTTCACCGGCGCGGCTGCAGGCGTCGTGGTGTCGATCCCCGCGCAACGCGGCATCAGGTAGTCGATCTGATTGCGCAGCTCGACCTGCCCGGCCGGAGTGCTCGCGGCAGCGTCGGCCAGGTGCCTGCATGCTTCGGCGTCCTTCCCCTTGTCGAAGAGCATGCGCGCCATCCAGAAGCTCGCGCGCGGGCGCGATGCGCTGCGCGGATGCTCCTTCACCACGCGCTCGAGATGCCCCATCGCCTGCTCGGTCTCGCCGCGCGTCATCTCGAGCTGCGCGAGCCGCATGAGCGCGTCATCGCTCTCGGTCGAGAGCGGGTAGTAGATGACGATCGTGCGCAGGTCGCGCTCCGCATCGGCGGCGGTCTTCGCGAGAACCGCTCTCCAGTAGAGCGCTTCCACGTAGCGCGCCGAGCCCGAGTCGGCTGCATTGAGCTCGCTCTCGATGAGGTTGCGACCGGTGTCTCCCTGTCCCGCGGCCACGAGTCGGCGGGCTCGCTCGAACACATCGTCCTCCGCCGCCGCGGGCGCTGGCGTGGCGGCGTGCTCTGGTGGCTGGGCCTGAGTAGACGTCTGCGCGGGCGTCCTGGTCGGCGCCTCGTTCTGCGCGTACAGGGGCGCGGCAACCAACACGCCGCCGGCGAGAAGAATTGCGGAAAGATGTCTCATGGCTCCAGCAACAGCGGTTAGGAGAAACGGAGGAAGGGAACGCTGCGGTGCTACATGATATCTACACTACGCCACGGCCCGCGGGATGATCCTCGGGAGCGGCGCGCTCAGGCGGCCGCGCGCGGCGTGCCGCCTTTCGAGCCGCGGCCGGTGGTGTCGCGCCGCCCCGGTCCACGCGACGCGCCGGCGCAGAGCGCGAGCACCAAGGTAGCGATCGTTTGCTCGTCCGACGAGACTCGCGTGTCCTTGAGGGCGACGTCGGCGGCGAGGAGCGCCTCGAGTGCCGCATCGCTCGATGCGGGATCCCACTTCGTTGCCGTCGCCGCCCAGGCGCGTGCCGCGTCGCCCCACGGCCGTCCCGTGTAGGCACCGCCGCCGCTCTTGAGGAAGTTGAAGTACTCGCCCTGCAACCGCCCCGGCGCCAGACCGCGCTCGAGCGCCGCCTCACCCCACGCGAGTGCGAGCGCCTGCGTGGTGAGCGCCATGACCACCGTGACGCCATTCACCTTGGGCTGCGTGAGGATGTGCGGCACCAGAGCGAGCGCGCGCGCAGCATCGCGCCGTGCAACGAGGTCGAGGAAATCCGCCAGCGTCTCGCCGCGTCGTACCCCCACCACCTCCGCCACCGCGCTCTCGTCTATCTCACCACCGCGCGTGTAGCTGGCCAGTTTGTCGAGCTCCGCGGCGAGCGCGGCGAGATCGTTCCCCACCGCCTGCTGCAGCAGCTCCGCGGCCGCGTCGGTGACCGAGACGCCGAGCTCCGTGCTCGCGTGATGAGCTATCCACTTTGGAAGACGATCCCAGCTCAGCGGCGCAAAGTCCACCGCCATCGTCCAGCCGAGGACGTTCTTGTCCGGCTTCCCCTTCTCGCCGCTGGCGTACACCAGCACCAGCACGACATCCGCCGTCCCCTTTCGGTCCGAACCACGCTCCAGGTACCCGTCGAGCCACCCCTTCGCGTCCTTCTTCAGCGCCGCCGCATCTCGCACCACCACCACCCTCCGCTCCGCCATCATTGGCGGGGTCGATAGCAGCGTCCCGAGCGTCTCCGCATCCAGCTCCCCACCCTGCCGCACGTCGAGGTTGAAGTCCCTCGTCGCCTCCTCCACCGCCGCCCCCACCAATTCCTTTATCGCCCTCTCCTTGAGGAAATCATCCTCCCCATGGATGCAATAAGCCCCCACGAACTCCCTCGCCTTGAGCGATTTCCAGAACGCACGCTCGGGGGTGGTGGGGGTGGTGGGGGGGGACATGGGGGAGAAGATAATACTACAGGATTCAGGAGGCAGGGTTCAGGGTTCAGGTACTGCACACCCAAGCAGTCATTCCCGCGGAAGCGGGAATCCATTTTACCCGGCCGAACATGGGTCCCCGCTTTCGCGGGGATGACAGTTGTGTAGGTAGTTCCTGAACCCTGAACCCTGCCTCCTGAACCCTTTGTAGCTCCCGCCCTGCCTCCTGAACCCTGGTAGTTCACCTGCCGAATTCAAAATTCGCAAAATGCACCGGCGCCTGTTCGGCCATCATGGCGGCGGACCAGACGGGGAGGCCGGCGGAGGCGGAGGCGACGAAGTCGAAGTCGACGGGAGGCGCGGGCGGGACGGCGGGGCGCATCGCCACTACCGGAGCGAAGCGGATTTCGTGCACGGGGCCGGTCCAGTCCAGCAGGGCAGCGGCCAGGAAGCCCGCGGCGAGCATCCCCGTGGCGGCGGCAATGAAAGAGCCGAAGCCCGGACCGCGATATACTGCGGCGCGTGCGTCGGCCTGGTCGAGCTGGTAGAGCCGGGCGTTGAGGCGGTCGAGGAAGTCGGGGCCAGTTTCTATCGGCGCGAGGTTCCTGAGCACCATGAGACCGCGACGCACGACGGTGTCGTAGCGATCGCAGCTTCGACACTCGGCGAGATGCAGCTGCATCGCCATGAGCTCGTCGTCGCCGAGAGTGCCGTCCGTGAAGGCGAGGTGCTGCTTTCGGAACTCTCGACAATCCATACTGGCCGATGCTGGTTACGGGGTGAACTGTGTATTGACGACTGACCGCGGATCACGGTCGCAAGGCTGCATACCCGTCGTACACGGGAGGGTTCCGGCTCCTGGCGGCCCCTTCCGGGAACGGACCCGGCACTGCCTTTCGGGCAGACTCTACGCTCTGTGACGCGCTCGAAACGGACTCGAAACTCGTTCGAAACTATTTTCCGCCCTGCATAAGGAAGGTGCGATAAATGCGACATTTATCACGTGCACCGCGTAGGCGGCAGGACGCGGCGTCAGACGGTACGAGATACCGCCAAACCGGCTGACAGGTAGGCACTCCTGTAGCGGTACAAGCAGTTCGATCGGATTTTTTGAACAGGCGAACACGCACCGCCCGGGCTCGCTCCAGATCTGGCGACCCAAGTTATCGCCTCAGTGTAATGCATGAGCAGGGCATTGCCTGCCGTGGTCCGGAGTGACTCGAGCGATCGTGACAGGAGGACCACATGAGCACTCAAATCGGCATAACTCACAGAGATCACACGACCACAGCGGCCAGGGAGATCGAAGGCGGCTCGACCACCGAAGCGATCGGAGGAGCCGCGGCGATCGTACTGGCAATCCTCGGCCTGCTGGGCGTTCTACCCACCGTTCTCGCGTCGATCGCCTCGATCGCGATAGGCGTGGGATTGATCGTGGCGGGCGGCGCCATTGCAGCGCGCTACGAGAGAGTGCTGTCCGGCCCCGAAACCGCCACCGCGCATCGCGAGATAGCCGGCGGGATGGGGATGGAAGCGTTCGCGGGCGTGGCCGCGCTGGTGCTGGGGATCCTGGCACTGCTCGGCCTCTCGCCCCTGACTCTCCTCGCGATCTCGGCGATCGCGGCGGGCGCGGGACTCCTCATGGCGAGCGGCTCGATGGCACGCCTGGAGTCGCTGGTCCGCTGGGAGACTGCGCACGATACGGAATCCAGAATGCGTGACACCATCTACGCCGCCTCGGGCTCCGAGGTTCTGATCGGCGTCGGCGCCATCGTGCTCGGCATTCTCGCTCTGACAGGACACGACCCGCTGACGCTGGTACTGGTCGCACTCCTCAGCATCGGCGCCTCGCTCCTCATGAGCGGTTCCACCATCGCGGGACGGTTTTTCAGCATGTTTCACTAGGATACCCGAAAGGCGCCGCGGTGCGGCGCCCGTCATTCCCGCGAAAGCGGGAACGATGGGCGTGTGAACCAATGGGGCCAGACTCCCTCGATCG
>DASSOX010000188.1:0-5056 GCA_035700125.1 Gemmatimonadaceae bacterium | reverse complement strand
GCTGCCGCTATCGCTCACCGGAAGTCTGATGGCACTGCTCGCAGTGAACCTGGGGTTCGTGCTGCGTGCGACGCCGGCGAACGTCGGGGTGTTCGAGCTCTCCTATGTAGCGGCGGCCGCGGCTCAGGGCGCGCCGCCAGGCAGCGCGCTAGCGGTCGGAATGCTGATTCACCTCGTTCAGGACGTTCCCACTATCGCGCTCGGATTCCTGCTCGGGCGCCCGCTTCTGCACTCCGACACTTCTACCGCCACGACCGAACGCGCTCCCGCGATCGTCGTCGCGCTGGCACAGGCGAAGCTCCCCGGGCTGCCACCCAATGGAGGAACCACACCATGATCGCCATGCTGCTGCTCGTACTGGCCGCGGACTCCGCGAGCACCGTGCGCAGGATTCCACTGGCGCCTCGCGAAACGCTCACGGTGACGATCGCCGCGCCGGCACCGCTGCCGTCAGCCACCGCGCTGGCCGCCGATGCACCGATCGAGGTACCCGGCCTGGAGTCCCTGGTCGCTTCGCACACCACGCTCGCCGGCGCTTCCATTCCGGTCGTCCTCCTCCCCGGTCTGCTCGGCGGGGCCTACGGATATCGCAACGTGGCTCCCGCGATGGCGGCCGCCGGACACGCCACCTACATCATCGAGCTGCTTGGCACCGGCAGCTCATCGCATCCCGGCGACGGCGACTACTCCCTCGACGCGCAGGCTGACCGAGTGGCCGCGACGCTCGACTCGCTCGGGGTCGGCAGAGCGGTGATTACCGGCTCCAACTTCGGCGCGTCGGTGGCGCTGCGCGTCGCGTACAGACGACCGGAGCACGCAGCGGCAGTACTACTGCTCGACGGCGGCCCGGTAGATCGTTCGTACACGCAGGGGGTATCCGCGGCCATGAAGCTCGGGCCGCTGATCAAGATCTTCGGCGGCCGGGGTGCCGCCACGCGTCGTATTCGCGATGCGCTGATCGAATCGTCGGCGGACGCCGCCTGGGTGACGCGGGACGTGGTGAGAGAGTACGCGCGACCAATCATCCACGACCTCGGTGCCACTGCCGACGTGATGAACGCCATGCGCCGCGCACCCGTGAATTCGCGCCTCGCCGACAACCTCGAGCGGATCGCGCAGCCCGTGCGACTCATGATCGGCGCCGCAAACCGTGACCACGGCATCCGATCCGAGGAGGTGGCGCTGCTCGGCGAGCGGCTTCGCAGCTTCGCGATCGATAGCGTGGCTGGCTCGGGCGTGTACCTCGCCGAGGAGCGCCCCGATGCGGTGGCTGCTGAGCTGCTCGCGCTATGCGATTCGCTCGCAAAGGAAGCAACTGTCGCCACTCCACTTCCTCTTGCCGCTCACTCCCGACCCTTGAAAATGGAGGTACCATGATTCGCGCTCTCACTTCCGCGTATCGCGACTGGGGATTCATCGCGCTCGGCTTCAGCACCGGCGCTCTGATCGAAGTCGTGCTCTCGTTGGCATCGAGTCACCCTGTGGATCCGGAAACGATCACTCACCTCGTGTGGGGCATGCTCGTAGGGCCGCTCGTGATCTGGAGCCTGCTCCTGCGCAAGACGATCCCGCACCGCGTGGTCCTCGTGCTCGGTGCGGTGTCACTCGTGATGTATGTGCTGCTCGGTCTAGCGTGATGGACGGCGGCGCGTCGGCTAGGCATTGTTGGGTTTCGGAGCTCTCTTCTTGCCGGGACGTGCCGCCGGCTTCGCGTTCTCCAGGAGCCCGCCGGCGCGCACCCAGTCGGCGAGCTCGCTGCGTCCGCGGAGGCCCAGCGTCTGGTAGATCTGCGACAGCTGAGTGCTCACGGTGCGGGAACTGCTCCCGAGCGCCTTCGCGATCTCCTTGTTCGTCTTGTGCTGGGCCACGAGACGGGCAATCCCGACCTTGCGCTCGCTCAGGACTCCACCGTTTCTCGTAGCTGTCGAGCGACGGCGAGCGCGCGGCGTCGCGCCGAGCTCCCTCAGCTGCGCTCGCGCGCCTTCGAGCTCCCCCTCGGCGCCGAGCCGCTCGAAGATGGCGCAGGCTTTCTCGAGAACCTGCACCGCCGCCTCGGGGTGGCCGAGCTCCACGTGACGGCGCGCTATCTCGCGACGCAGGCGGGCGGCATCGAAGATGAAGGGCACCTCCTCGAGGCCTACGAGCGAGTCCACCACGCGTTGCAGCAGTGCGGGCGTCGTCCCGCGGAGCATCGCGGAGAGCGCTTCACCCGCCTCGACCCAGGCAAGGCCGAGCCGGTGGTTGAGGAGCCGCGAAGCATCGCGCAATTCGCGGAGCAGACGGTCTGCCTCCTCGAACTCCTGCGTCCACAGGTGCGCCTCGATCAGCGCTGGCCAGAGACGGTAGATCGCCCAGATGGCGTGGCCCGACTTCTCGGCCAGCGCCAGCCCGGCGCGGCTCACGCGGATCGCGTCGTCGAACTCCCCGCGTGCGTTGTGGTAGACGGCTAGCCCCATGTACACGCGCAGGCCGCTGTTCACATCGCGCGGCATCACATCGGGCTGATAGGCACCGGTCAGCGCTGCCGCTTCATCGAGGTAGCGCTTCGCTCTCGCGAATGCCCCACGCCCCACGTAGATCACCGCGGTCCATACGAGAAGGCGCGGGAGGAGGGCGTGCTGCCGGAGTGCGCGTGCCAGCGATATGTTCTGTTCTGCGCGTGCGAGCGCTGTGTCCCACTCGCCGAGGCCCGCCATCAACTCTATCGCGACCTCGCTCGTGAGCAGACGCAGCTCCGGCGAGCTCAGTTCATCGGCGATGCGCTCGGCCTGGGCGAGGGAGCTCTCCACTTCCGACGGGTTGCCGGTGAGACCTGCGAGCACCGCGAGCGCCCAGTGCGCCTTTCCCGCGACGTCGAGCCGGCCGGCGCGCTCCGCCAGCTCGAGCGTACGACTGGCGTGCTCGCGTGCTTCGACCGGCCGGCAGGTCACGATCTCCGCGAGAGTCAGGGCGCGGTGCGCACTGGCCCGCAGCGAATCGTCGTCCGCGGCTTCGGCATCGGCGAGCGCATCGTAGAGCGCTCGCCGGGCCTCGTCGGGGCGGCCCATCTCCATCAGACACGCGCCTCTCGCTATGCGCAGCTTCGCGCGCTGCGCCGTGGCGGATGCGTCGCTCGCGATCGCGTCCAGTCCTGCCTCCGCGTGGCGCAATCCTTCGGCGTGCCGCCCTTGCCAGTAGCACGCCAGCGCCATGCGGCGTTCGATCGCCGCCACGCGACGGTGATCACCGAGCGCTATAGCGGCGCTCCGCGCATCAGTCCACAGCGCGAGTGCTTCATCGAGATTGCCGGTGCGATGGTTGGCGATGGCGAGGTCGCTGAGCAGCTGGACACGCTCTGCGTCGTTCACGGCATTGCCGTCGGAGCGCGGCGCCCGCTGCTGGAGATGATGCAGCGCGGCGCCGAGGTAGCGCGCGGCCTCGCGGTCGGCGTGCTTCTCGAGCGCGGAGCGGCCAGCGAGCGTGAGGTAGAGCACCGCCTTCTGGGTGAGGTCGCCGATGCTCGCCTGCACGTAGTGAAACGCCAGCTCATCGGCGCGCTCGGCCGCGCGATCTCCACGCAGCTCTTCGATTGCCGCTGCCACCCGAGCGTGCATCAGTGCGGCCCGTCCCACCCCGAGCTCCAGGTAGAGTGTGTCGCGGATCATCGGGTGACTGAAATCGTAGGTTACGTGCTCGCCCGAAGACTGTCCCACGAGCACGTTGCGGCGACACAGCTCCTCCAGCGCGCCGATGAGCATCGGCATCTCCATGCAGGTCGCGGCGCGCAGCACGTCGACGGCGAGCCGAGTGCCAATCACCGCGGCGAAGTCGGCCACGCTTCGCGCGGTGGCGCCCAGCGATGCGATCCGGATCGCCAGCGCATCGCGGATGCTGCGCGGCAGCTCGAGTCCTTCGAGGTCCCATCCGATCCAGCTCCCCTCCCGATGCTCGAGGCGCCCGGTGGCGACGAGGGCCTTCACGGTCTGCTCGAGGAAGAACGGGTTGCCCCGCGTCCTCTCGTAGAGAAGCGACAGCACGTGACGCGGGACCGCGCCTTTCCCGAAGACGCGGCGCAGCAGCTCATCCACATCGGCGCGGTCGAGCGGGGCGAGCTGGTGATGGATGGTGACACCCAGCTCGACGAGCGACCGCGTGGCGGATTGCAGCGTACCGAGCGCTTCGAACTCCGTGTCGTTGTAAGTGGCGATCACCGCAACGCGGGCATCGCGCATCTGACGAACGAGGAAGTGGAGCAGCTCCAGCGATGACGGGTCCGCCCACTGGAGGTTCTCGAGCGCGAGAAGAATCGGCTTGCGTGCACCGATGCCCGTGAGGAGCTGCGCCATGGTCCAGAGGAGCCGCCCTTTGAACTCCGGTGCGCGCACTACCGATTCATCGAGCGGCGCGTCCAGAGCGAGTCCGGGGAAGATGTACGCGAGCTGTGACTTCGCGCCGCGAGAGAGCAGCGTGATAGCGGGATCACCGAGCTGCCGGAAGACCGGAACGAGCGCGTCGGCGAAGAGCGCGTACGGCAGTCCGGACTCCACTGGGAACGCGCTTCCGCTGGCGACCGTCCATCCGTGCTCCGTCGCGTGCTGCACCGCGAGCTCGGCGAGTCGCGTCTTCCCGACTCCCGATTCGCCGCTCATGACCAGCGCCCTGCAGCGGCCGGCACTGGCTGCATCGAGCGTCTGCTGGATCACACCCAGCTCGGTTTCGCGACCTACCAGCGGCCACACTGCAGGCAGCGGTGCGGGGGCAGGCAAGCAACCCTCCTGGAGCGAGTGCGGGGGGAGGGAGACTGCGCGTGCTACGCTACGATATAGGGAATACCGGGGAAGTGTGTCAAGCGGCGAGGTGAGTCGACTGCGGTTGGGTTCGCCGCGCTGTTCACCGGGCGACGCCCGCCTTCCCGCCGCTCTTCGCCCAGAGCGCACGCTCCAGCTTCGCCGGCGTCCACTCGCCGCCCAACATCTTCGCGCGCTCGCGCAGCGCTTCCGCGTATCGCGAATAGTAGCCGAGCGTCCACGCAACCTTGCCGAGCTCCGGGAGCTGCGCCGCCACCAGCTCGTCGAAG
>DASSOX010000187.1:0-7742 GCA_035700125.1 Gemmatimonadaceae bacterium | reverse complement strand
TTCTGCTGTCTGCTTTCTGCCGTCTCCTCTCTCTTTCTCCCTCTCCGTTCTTGCCCTCCTCCGACACCCCAAATACCTTCCAGATTCCACCAACGACGCGTCCGTAGCGGCAGGGTATGGCTGATTTCATGAAGATGCTGCAGCAAGCCCAGGAGATGCAGGGGCGCTTGCAGCAGATGCAGCAGGAGCTGGAGAACAAGACCGTAACGGCGTCGAGCGGCGGCGGGATGGTCACCGTGACCGCCGATGGGAAGGGGCAGGTGCGTTCGATACGCATCGACCCAACCGTCGTCAAGGCGGAAGATGTGGAGATGCTCGAGGACCTCGTGATCGCCGCCGTGTCGGAGGCGCAGAAGAAGGCCGGCGAGATGGCGCAGGAAGAGATGCAGAAGCTCACCGGAGGCCTCTCGCTGCCGTTCCGACCGCCCTTCTGAGATGTCGGCGATCGACGACCTCGCAACCGAACTGGCGAGGCTCCCTGGAATCGGCCGCAAGACAGCGCTGCGACTCACCTACCACCTGCTCAAGCAACCTCCAGAACAGAGTCGCCGGCTCGCGTCGGCGCTCGAGCGGATGGTGGAGCGCGTGCACCGCTGCTCGGTGTGCGCCAACCTCACCGAGGAGGATCCCTGTCGAATCTGTGCCGACCCGCGGCGCGACTCGGCGTTGCTCTGCGTGGTGGAGGAGGCGTCGGACATCGGCGCCATCGAGCGGGCGGGGGAGTTTCGGGGAGTGTACCACGTGCTCGGCGGTCGGCTCTCGCCGCTCGACGGGATCGGTCCGGAGGAGCTGTCCATCCAGCAGCTCGTGGGGCGCGTGGCGCGCGTGAATGGCGGCGCGGACCGGGTGCGCGAGGTGATCATCGCCACGAATCCGAGTCTCGAGGGCGAGGCGACGGCGCTGTACGTCCAGCGGCAGTTGGCGCCGCACGTCCCCGTGGTGACGCGCATCGCGCGCGGGTTGCCGGTGGGCGGTGATCTCGAGTACGCCGACGGCGTGACCATCGCGCAGGCACTCAGCGCGCGGCGGGCGATGTGAAGCAGTGCAGGGGGAACGAGGGCGGAGAAAGGAGAGGGAAGTGATGCGACGATCCAGCGTTTACGGAACCGCGGCCGCGGCGTCCTTTGGCGGTGGCCTCTTGCTGGGGTTGATCGTCTGGAGTCAGCAGACCCAACGCTCCCGGCGCGACCTGTTCAGCGCTCGATCGTGGCGCAGGATGGCGGCGCTCGGCTATCTGCGCGGGCAGCGTAGCCCGCGAACCGTGCGCCTGCTGCGCGATTACGTCGCGTGGGAGCATCATCCAGGTCTCCGCCGTCGCGGCGAGCTACTGTTGCGGCGGATGGAAAAGTCCCTCGAATAGACAGGACCCACAATGCCCGTTGGTGCCGCAAGCTGGTCGTTCACCGAAGACGACTATTCGGCCATCATGCGCTCGCTGCAGCGCTTCCTCGAGGAGAGCAACGCGAGGTCGGCCCTTCTGGTGGATCGCTCGGGGCAGCTCGTGGCCACCGCGGGCGACTCACCGCACTTCGATCCCACCGCGTTCGCCACGCTGACCGCGGCCGACTTCAGCGCCAACGATCAACTGGCGCGACTGATCGGCGAGACCGAATTCAGCTCCCTTTTTCATCAGGGCGAGCAGGAGTCGATGTATCTCGTGGACATCGTGCGGCGCGTGATACTCGTCATCCTGTTCGACAACCGAACCACGCTAGGTCTCGTGCGACTGAAGGTGAAGCCCACAGTGGAAGAGCTCAACGCATTGTTTACAGCGATGTTCCAGCGAAGGGATGGTGGCGAGGCAGTGCCGGGCGAGGGGCTTCTCGCCGGCGCGGAGGACGAGATCGACCGGCTATTCCAGTGAGGGCGTAGCCATGTCGATGATCAACTACGCTTCGCGCGAGATCAACTGCAAGATCGTGTACTACGGTCCCGGGCTCGGCGGGAAGACCACGAACCTCGAGCACGTGTACGCGAAAGTGCAGCCCGACACGCGCGGGAAGCTCATCTCGCTCGCGACCGAGACCGAGCGCACGCTCTTCTTCGATTTTCTTCCGGTGGACCTCGGCACCATCCGCGGCTTCAAAACCAGGTTCCATCTCTATACCGTCCCCGGCCAGGTGTACTACAATGCGAGCCGCAAGCTCATACTCAAGGGCGTGGACGGAATCGTGTTCGTGGCCGACTCGCAGACCGAGCGGATGGAGGCGAACCAGGAGGCGATGCAGAACCTGTACGACAACATGAAGGAGTATGGCTACGACCTCACGGCCATGCCCTTCGTGGTGCAGTACAACAAGCGCGACCTCCCGAACGCTGCGCCCCTTGGCGAGCTGCAGGGCGCCCTGAATCCCGGTTGGGAGCTGACCGACCCGCACCGGCAGCGCGTCACGCCCGACCCGTATCACGCAGGCGAGAACCTCATCGAGCAGATCCCGAGCGGCGAGTGGGTGGAGCGTGCACCCCACTTCGAGGCGGTGGCCGTGAACGGGGACGGTGTATTCGATACATTGAAGGCCGTGAGCAAACTCGTATTGAAGGCTCTCGCGTAGAGTCCGGGCCGCGACGTGAACCTCCCCAACGTCCTGACCATGGGGCGCATCGCGGCCGCCCCGATCATCGCGGCCCTCCCCTTCGCTCCCAACTGGGAGCTGAAGCTCGTCGGCTTCGTGTGCTACATAGCGGCCGCCGTGACCGACTACTTCGACGGTCACGTCGCGCGCACGCGCAACCTCGTAACCGACTTCGGCAAGCTGCTCGACCCGCTGGCCGACAAGCTCCTGCTCGTGGCGACGCTCGTGCCCATATACCTCCTGCAATCAGGGCATGGCACACCCATCTCGATGGAGTTCGTCACCCCCTTCGGCCCGCACGGGATGCCGCTCTGGGTGCTGATAGTGGTGCTCGGTCGCGAGCTCGTGATGACCATCTTCCGCCAGGCCGCCGCCGCCCGGGGCACCGTCATCGCCGCGATCGGCCCCGCGAAGTGGAAGACCGGATTCCAGGGCACCTGGGTCGGGTCCGCCTACTTCTGGTTTGCGGCCAAGGAAGCCGCCCACCACTACGCATGGGGCGGCGCACCGTGGAAGGCATTCGCGGTTTTCAACGGGATCGTTGGCGTGGTGACCATGTACGTGGCGGTAGTGCTGACGCTGTACTCGCTGTGGCTGTATGTGCGGCGGTACGGTCGAGTGTTCGTTGGGGGAGGGGAGAGGTAGCGGGAGATCGGGAAAGCGGGAAAGCGGGAGAGCGGGAAGGCGGGAAGGTGAAAAGGCGGTAAAGCGGGAAAGCGACAGGCGCGTGCGACAGCCGCGTGCTGGGCCGCCGCCCGGGTCGAGGGCACTCGTCCTCCGCAGCATTGATAGCGCCGCCGTTTCTCATCTAAGCGCGCGACACCCGCTACGAGCGTCCATCGCAGCGCCGGCGTGATGAACATGGCGAGCGGACGCGCGAGACCCTACGCAGGCACGCCATCTTCGGCGCCAGCATACCGATCCTCGAACAGTTGCGACCGTTCGGGAGCAGCGCTGGCGTTCCGACCTTGGGCTCCAGACTGCGTGCGCGTACGAGGTCGAGCGGGGCGGCATACGCCGGAATGAAGCCCCGCATCACAGCTCGTCATGCCCGCATTATCAGGAGTGGGAGCGTTGCGAGGCGGCCGCGGCCGCAGCATGGTGCGGCGATTCGGTACGCTCTGCCGCACCGCGATGCGTCCTCCCCAGCGTCCTGGCGGCATTTTACGAGTCACCCACCACTCCATCAGCATGCCGTCACGTCCACGGAGGGAACGATGACCTCATCGACCCGAGCCGAGTCCGCGCCGCCTCGCAAGCTCCTCGCGGCGGTCCGCGCGGCGGTGCGTGTGCGCCACTACAGCCGGAGGACCGAAGAGGCCTACGTGATGTGGATTCGACGGTTCGTCCGCTACCACGGAACCCGTCATCCACGAGAGCTAGGCGCCGGTGAAGTCGCGCGGTTTCTCTCGATGCTGGCGGAGGAGCGGCACGTGAGTGCCGCCACGCAGAACCAGGCGCTGAGCGCACTTCTCTTCCTGTATCGGGAAGTCCTCGGTGCGCCGCTCGCGTGGGTGGACGGAGTCGTGCGAGCGAAAGTGCCCGAGCGTCTCCCCGTGGTGCTCACTCGCGACGAGGTGCGTTCCGTGCTGGCGCTCCTCCCGGCGCGCGAGCGCCTGATAGCAACCCTGCTCTACGGCGCCGGGCTGCGGCTGATGGAATGTCTGACCCTCCGGGTGAAGGACGTAGACTTCGGTGCTTTGCAGATCATCGTTCACGGAGGCAAGGGCGACAAGGATCGCGTGGTTCCGTTCCCCCGGTCCGCGAAGGACGACCTCATCCGGCATCTCGAATCGGTGCGCACCCTTCACGAGCGCGACCTGGCAGCCGGTGCCGGCGAGACGATTCTCCCTCACGCTCTCGCCGAGAAGTACCCGAACGCCGGGCGCGAATGGCGCTGGCAATTCGTTTTCCCCGCCACCCGTCAGTACGCGGAGCGGGGAGCGGGGACGTTGCGCCGCCATCATCTGCACGAGTCCGCGATGCAACGAGCCGTACGCACCGCAGCCGATCGGGCGAGGATCGCGAAGCGAGTGAGCTGCCACACCTTTCGCCACTCGTTTGCGACCCACCTTCTGGAGGAGGGCTACGACATCCGCACGATCCAGGAGCTCCTCGGCCACAAGAATGTCAACACGACGATGATCTACACGCACGTCCTGAATCGCGGCGGACTCGGAGTGCGCAGCCCCGCTGACCTGCTGTGATGCGCCCCGGGCCGCGGTCGCGCAGCGACATGGGGGAGATGCCCCGCTCAACCATGTCTGCGTCCCCCAGCGAATTAGGTCGCGACCCGTCGCCGCCTAATTCCACGCGCTCGAGTCGCCCGGGCGATGCAACTCCGGTTCGTTGGACGGCTTCGGCCACCAGTTGCCCAGCGATCCCTTCCGGATTAGGCCGCGGCGCAGCATGTTCACGGGTGATTAGGCAGGTCAGCCTACTTTGCGTTGAACTAAACCGCTACGCGGTAGTGGACTGAGAGGGATGGCTCGGGGTGGCCATCCCTGTTTTGTTGTGCGCCCGGGTGTAGGGTCAGGGTGATAGCGCAGTCTCTCGGTTGTCCCCTACCCTGGAGGCAGGAATGCCCGCGCTCACACTCATCGATCGGATGTCGGAGGACATGCAGCTGCGTGGCCTCGCGCCACGTTCGCAGAAGTCGTATCTCGACGCCGTGAAAGGGCTGGCCAAGTTCTGCGACCGCCCTCCGACGGCACTCGAGACGCTCACGGAGGAAGAGCTGCGCGCCTTCTTCCTTCACCTCGTCAGCGAGCGGCACGTCGCACGCAGCACGTTGAATCTGTATCGCAGCGGGATCCGCTTTCTGGTCGAGACGACTCTCGCGCGCAGTTGGCCAGTGCTCGACCTGGTGCGCCCGGCGAAGCGACATGCGTTGCCGGTGGTTCTCACCATCGAGGAGGTGCGGGAGCTCCTGGGCAGGGTGCGAGATATCCGCGTGCGGATGTGCCTGACCATGATCTACTCCTGTGGCCTGCGTCTCACGGAGGGGTGCGGCCTCCTCACCAGCGATATCGACAGTGCGCGCATGATGGTGCACGTGCGCGAAGGAAAGGGCGGGCGTGATCGCTACGTCCCCTTGGCCGAGCGGACGCTCACGCTGCTCCGCACCTACTGGCGCGAGTATGCTCGGGCGCTGTGGCGTGAGCATTGGGGGAAGCCACCGGAGCGGGGGCCGTGGATATTCCCCAATCGCTCGGCGACTGGCGCCATCGCCTCGACGACCCTGCAGAAGACCTTCTCGGCTGCCTTGCGTGAGAGCACGATCGAGAAGCATGCCTCCGTCCACACGCTACGGCACTCGTATGCGACGCACCTGCTGGAGCACGGCGTGCATCTCCGAGTGATCCAGGTGCTCCTGGGGCACCAGAGTCCACAGACGACGGCGGTGTACACGCACATCACCCCGGCGGTGGCGAGCGCCCTGCAGTCGACGGTGAACACGCTGATGGCCACTCTGTGATAGCCGGCGCCCTGAGCCTGGGTTAACTTCGCGCTCTGCCGGGACCGCGTGCCCGGTGTCGCTGATGTGGTCCGCCAAGCGGGTGCGGCGTACCTCGCGCGCTACGGCGCCGCGATGCCGCCGAGCCATCGGCGCGCGCTCCACGACCTCGTTGCGTGTCGCACCGCGGAGCTGGGCGGCCATGTGACGCAGTGCGAGGCCTGCGGAGCCGAGCACTACGTGTATCACTCCTGTCGGAATCGGAGCTGTCCCACCTGCCACGGTGCCGCCACCCGGGCGTGGTCGGTGGCTCGAGAGGCCGAGCTCCTGCCGGTGCCGTACTTCCACGTAGTCTTCACACTCCCCGCAGAGTTGCGAGTGGTGGTGCGCTCGCATCAGCGCCTCCTGCTTGGTCTGCTCATGACCACCGCGGCCGAGTCCCTCCAGGCGCTTGCCCGAGACCCGCATTACGTGGGTGGCACTCTCGGTATCCTGGCCGTCTTGCATACGTGGACGCGCGCTCTCGTCTACCATCCCCACGTGCATTGCCTTGTGCCGGGCGGCGGGATAGCAAGCGACGGAGTTGGCTGGCGAGCTGCGCGCGGGAATTTCCTGGTCCCCGTGCGGGCGCTCTCAGTGCACTTCCGTGCACGCTTTCTTGCTCGACTCACCGCGGCGCTCCCCGACGTCGTCGTGCCGCCGGCGGTGTGGCGAAAGGCCTGGGTGGTCTACTGCAAACCGACGGTCAAGGGAAGTGCCCCGGTACTCCACTACCTCGCCCGCTACGTGCACCGGGTGGCGATCACGGACCGCCGCATCCTCGCTGTCGATGCCGATCGTGTAACCTTTCGCTATCGGGGCGAGCAGCGCGGCGAGCAGCGGCACGGCTGGCGGACGATGACGCTCCCGGCTGCCGAGTTCCTGCGTCGCTTCCTGCAGCATGTCTTGCCGAGGGGTTTCCACAAGGTACGCTACTACGGATTCTGGCGGCCGAGCGCGGCTCGCGTGCGCGCTCGCCTTCGAGAGCAGCTCTCGGCCGGGACTCCACTCGAGCCACAATCGAGTGCTGGCGAGAATGCTCGCGAGAGTGCTCAGACACCTGCAGCGTGCGCGCCGTGCGACGATTCGCTGGAATCCCACTCGTACCGGTCTCTCAGGCGCCGCTGCCCGGACTGTGCCTCCGGTGAACTGCGCATCATCCGCCGTCTGCCCCGGGCTCGTTCGCGATCGTGCTCGGTGTCTCATTCGGCGATCCCTCCATGACGCCGATGACGCGCGTCGCCTCCTCGCCCTCTGACATCGGCCCTCTACAGCGCTCGTCCACCCACCATCCCGGGATCGAGCGCTGCCCAGGCATGCCCATCACTCTCCCAACACCGTTCCACCTCGCCTTCTGCACGGTTGTCGGCTGCAGCTTTCCCCCGCGACCAGCATTGACGGCGAGCTCCCCGCACAGCTTTATACCGGACAGGGCGGAATCAACAACAGCGGGATTGACGCAAATTCCATAACCGCTGCGCCCAGCGGTTCAGTTCAACTGAGGTTTTGCGTCGGCTACGCGCCGCAAAACCTCTAAGTCGTTAGGCGCGTCATGTAGCCCATCGGAGGGCGGAGTGGATCCGGACCGAGCCCAATGGATGGCGTATATCGAGCTAGCTAGTCAGGAGCTCGACCGCGAGTTCGCGCGGGTGGGTATCACCGAGGATGACCTT
>DASSOX010000186.1:0-12718 GCA_035700125.1 Gemmatimonadaceae bacterium | reverse complement strand
GAGAGCGGGACCGGGAAGGAGCTCGTCGCGCGCGCGATACATCGGCTCAGTCCCCGCCGATCGAAGCCGTTCATAGCGGTGAACATCGGCGCCCTCCCCGAGTCGCTCCTCGAGAGTGAGCTCTTCGGCCACGAGAAGGGCGCTTTCACCGGCGCGGCCGAGCGCCGCATCGGGCGCTTCGAGTTGGCGCAGGGCGGCACATTGTTCCTCGACGAGATCGGTGAGGCGCCGCCGGCGACGCAGGTCAAGCTGCTCCGCGTAATCGAGCAGCGCGAGGTCATGCGGGTGGGCGGCTCGCAGCCCTTCAGAGTGGACGTGCGCGTGGTGGCGGCTACCAACAGGCCGTTGCGGGCGCAGGTGGAGGCGGGAGAGTTCCGCGCCGACCTGTATTACAGGTTGAACGTCCTCACCATCTACCTCCCGCCGTTACGCGAGCGCCGGGCTGACATCCCGCTTCTCGTACGCCACTTCGTGAAGCGCTTCTCGGCGCAGCACGAGCGGCCGTTCCGGGGGATATCCGCCGGCGCGATGCAACTGCTCGTGGACTACTCCTGGCCGGGAAACGTGCGCGAGCTTCAAAATCTCGTGGAGAGCATGGTGGTGCTGGCCCCGGGCCACGAGATCACCGCTGACGACATCCCGCGCGAGATACGCGAGGGTGGTAGCGCGCGTTTTCTCCCGGTTCCCATAGCTCCGATGTTACGCCAGGACGCCTCGGGTCTCGCGCCGGGTGGCCGCGAGCTCGAGTTCATAGTTCGCAGCCTCGTGGAGCTGAAGCTTCAGATGGAGGAGCTTCGCAGGCGGGTGGAGCTTGGCGGGGGCGATAGGGGAGAGGAAGTCATTGCGCCGGGTGATCGGTGGGTAGGGGAGGGACGGCACTCCGTAACTCCCACCAGCGTGAGCGCGATCGAGCCCCGCGAGCAGGAGCCGGCCCCCAACGAAGTGACCATCCGGCCTGGGATGACCATGGACGAGATAATGCGCGCGGCAATCGAAGTGGCATTGCGCGAAGCGCGCGGAAACCGAAGAAAAGCCGCGAAGATGCTCGGCATGGGTGAGCGCACGCTCTATCGAAAATTAAAGGACTATAATCTTCCAGGTCTGTGAGGGAGGCCAACTTGCATTTATGACCATGGGGCCCAATATTGGACGCACGCCGGCCTCGTGGCATAGAAGCTGGCGCCTCCCCATGTCGTAGCGAGAGTGCGCTGTCCAAGCTGCGATGTCGGTCCTCCGCAAGTTCACTTCCCCAGTTCAGCGCAGGTCGATAAGTGTCCGTGCCCCTCAATGCACCGACGCCCTCATCGCCGGTTTCGCCAATCGCCGGCAGTGTACTTCCCATAAAGCGAGCCGAAGAGCTTCTTGCGACACTTCCCGGAGTTCTGGCTGCGCGCATAGTCGCGAGTGATTCAGGAGCAATAGCGGAGATCCACCTGCTGGCGACCGCCGATGTGAGCCCGAAGCAGACCGTTCGCAACGTCGAGAGCGCGCTGATAGCGCACCTCGGAATGCGTGTCGATCACAGGAAGATATCGGTAGCCACCACGGTCGATCCGCCGAAGGAATTCGACATCCGCCGGCCGCAGGAGGAGACGCCGCCGGGTCCCGCGGCGGTAGTGCTCGACCGCTGGCTGTATTTCGAGGACGTGGAAGTGCGACGGTCGCGCACTCACGGCGTCACCTGCCGCGTTACTCTGCGTGTCGGCGACGAGTCATACATGGGAGAAGCGGAAGGCGTGGAATCCGAGCGTTCGCGCGCCGAGCTGGCAGCCCGCGCCACCGTACAGGCGATCATGCGCGCCAGGGGTGCGGAAGGAAGCCTCGCCGCGCTGGCGCTCGATGGTTGCAAGCTGATAGACGCGTTCGAGCGCGAGTTCGTGTTCGTGGGAGTGACTGCGAAGTTCGCTCGTGAGAGCACCCTTCTCACGGGCAGTTGCGAGATAAGGGACAGCGCCGAGACCGCGAGCGTTCTCGCAGTCCTCGACGCGACCAACCGGTGGGTGGGGAAGGGGCGGTAGGCAGTATCGAGGTATCGGGCGGCTGCGCGTCGTACTCGCGCGTCCGGCTCGTCGACGCAGACGACTCAGAGGTACCAGACGCTAGAGATAGCGTGACGGATATTGCAGGCGCTGTGACGCACGCGGCACCCCGCCGACGTGCAGTACGTCAAGCCACCAGATTTCCCGACCATCTTTCCGTAAAAAAACCCCCGATCCTTGGCTGAGCGAAGCCGAGCGGGCAAGGCCAAATCAGTAAGAGCGGAGCCAACCCGATTTAGCGCCCTGGTACCCATCCAGGTGCGACTTCATTGAAGGGAGGTGACGCGAAATGTCTCTCTGGCTGTCGCTCGCGCAGTGGATCACGACCGCGTTTGTTGCGTCTGATTACCAGATCTGGACCTGACGCCGGGGACGGGGGTTTTCTCTTTCTATGCTCACTCGGACCGATATCTACGTAGCGGCAGTATCGCTTGCAGCCATTTTGGCTGGTATCGGGTTGAGCGCGGTCGGTGCGCCACCGACCGACGCCGAGATCGCGGCCGCTCTGTACATGTCCGCTATGGGCATTTTGGCGCACGTAATGTTGTATAGGCTGCCGCGCGGCGGCCATGGGTCAGTCGCGTTCATTCCTTTCTTAGCAGCTGCTCTTATTGCACCGAAGTGGGTTTCCGTGCTCGCAGTCGCAGCGCTAGTGACAGTAATGGAGGGTCTCCTTCGGCGCCGACAACCCATCAAGGCTCTGTTTAACGTCGCGCAGGGATCGTTGTCGCTGAGCGTCGCAATAATGCTATTTTTGGCGCTCGGTGGTCGACCCCTGGCAGAACTTCGCGACGCATCCCTCCTAGCGGCAGCAGCGCAAAATTTCCTGCCTACAATCGCGCTAATCGTAGCTTTTTTCGCGGTTAACTCTTTGCTCGTGAGCGGTGTTCTCGCTATCACAAGTAGCACGAGCCTCTTGCACGTGTGGAAGAAGAATACCCTCGCTACGATTCCGTACGACGTCCTGGCGAGTCCTGTCGTATACCTGCTCGCGTGGGTGTATGTCGTTGCTGGGATACCTGGCGCCACGGCGCTCTGCATTCCGCTGCTTGGCGTAAGGCAGCTTTACAAGACGAACTCGCAGCTTGAGCAGGTAAACCGAGAGCTGCTGGAGCTGATGGTCAAAGCCATCGAGGCGCGTGATCCATACACCTCGGGCCACTCGCGTCGTGTCTCGCACTACTCAAAGATTATCGCTCGGGGCATCGGCCTCAACGCGCAAGAAGTAGAGCGGATAGGCATCGCGGCGTTGCTGCACGACGTCGGCAAAATACACGAGGTATATGCCCCGATCCTTCGTAAGCCGGGCAAGCTTACGCCCGACGAGTGGGCGGTGATGCAGACGCATCCCATCAAGAGCGCGGAACTCGTATCCACCGTGTCCCACCTCAAGGATATTGTAGCTCCCGTAAGGCACCATCACGAGAACTGGGATGGCAGCGGTTATCCTGATGGGTTGTCTGGCCACGAGATTCCGCTGGCAGCGCGCGTTATTCTATTTGCGGATACGATCGATGCCATGACGACGGATAGGCCGTATCGGAAGGCACTGGGCGAGCCGGAGGTGCGAGGAGAGCTCCTAAAGCACAAGGGAACCCAGTTCGACCCGGACATATGTGAGAAGCTTCTCGCTAGCCCGATGTTCGGACTTCTTTTTGCACCGGGCGTGAATTCCACCACTCCGTTGGAGTCTGCTCGGATTCTTCGTCAACGCCGCACGCCAGTGACCGCATAGCGATCGGTCATTCGATAGTGAAGCGCATTCACTATCTTGCTGCGGTGGGTGAGCGAGCATCGTCGCCCTGTGTACTCCTGCCAGTCGCTGATACTAGCGGGTCACCATCGTGAGGCGACTACCGCGTTAGGGGTCCGTCATCGAACGGCTCGGTTATCACTCCTGCACCGACTAGATACTTCTGCAATTCGGGCAGAAACGGTGAACGCTCGCGACGGTGCGCTTTTACATACTCCATGGCGTACTCGGCAGCTCGCGATGCTTGCCCGAAGGCATCGAGCGCGGTGAATGTGGCGAGCGCCGCATAATCGTGTGAAACGAAGGACCTGGTACGCTCGTGCAGAGTAACCATCTCTTCCACCTTTTCGGCTGGTGGCGGTCCTTGATTGCGTGCCAGCAATAAGCCTATTCGGAGGGCGCTAATTTCCGCTCTATGCCGGAGCGACGCGCTTGTTTCAAACATGGCATGGGCTAGATCGATCAGCCGCTCAGCCTCCTGATGGTCGCCCCTCCGCAAGGCGAGTTTCGCGCCGCATCCGGTAAGGATCGTCTTGTCAACTTGCCCAGCCCATGTGGCGCGGCGAGCCGTCGCCGTCCTATACCACCGCTCGGCTTCGTCGACATTACCCGCCATCGTGTAGATCTCTATCAGGCGTCCAGCTGCCGCAGCAGCGCCGTTCTCCAATCGTGCCTGCTCGGCTAGCCTAAACGCTTCAAGTGTCACTCGCTCCGCAGACTGTATAGCGCCTGCTACGCTGTAGGCCCTCGAAGCGCGACGTAGTACCCGCGACAGCATCGCAATGTTGCTATATCCCCGGGATGACTCGAGCAGCGCATCCGCGAATGCACCGGCCTCCGACGCGTCGCCGAACGAACAGGCGTATACCATTTCAAATAGGCAACGCGTTGGCGTCGCCACGTCCTGACTGGTCAAGTATGGGCTAACTGAGTCGTAAATCTCCTGAGTGCCGATCGTCGTACAAAGATTGTCGGCCAACATTAGTGCTAGTGTCGCCGCTCTTACACGATGCTCATATGATGCTGCGGAGTTGACTACACAGGCCTGCAGCTTACCAAAAGGTATCGTGAGGTCGACCCCCAACCTCCACTCTGCCTCCAATCCCAGCAGCTCGTCCTCGGTGTGGACCTCGCAGGGGTGGTTGCCCTGCTCGCGCAAGCGGCAGAGCAGCTCAATCGTCGAAGGGAGCTTCTCCCAGAAGTCCGCCAGGTACAGCGCCGTCACCTGGGTTTCGGCGATGGGCAGGCTTTCTTCATGATCGGACGCCATGGACATCGCATGGTCAAGCAGCGTCACCGCTTCCGTAGGAAGACCCATCTCGATCGAATGGTGAGCGCAGGTACGGAGCATCGTGATTGCGCGTTCGCGTTCGCCGGCCTGCTGCCAGTGTCGCGCGCATTCCCAGAGGAGCGCAGTGGACTGCATGCCGCCAACATCCTGCTCCAGCGCCTGGGCGGCATGCCGATGGAGAAGGGCCGCCGAGAGCTTCGAGAGGCGCGCGAGCGCGGCTGAGGAGAGGAGCTCGTGCTTGCAATACACCTTCGGCATCTCCGATTCCACGAGGCCGAAGGCCTCCAGCTCGTCGAGTGCGGCGAGCAACGACAGCCGGTTCTCACCTAGTACCATCTCGAGGCGCTCGAGCGTGGAGAGTTTCCCCAGTATGCAGCACGCCTGCAGTACGCGCTTGGAGAGCGGATCGAGCCGGTTGAGGCGCTCGCTTATCAGCTTGCTGAGTGTCGCCGGCGCCTGATATTGCTCGCCGTCCCACGATGTATGGAAGGCCAGCTCCGTGAGATAGTACGGATTGCCACCGGCAGACGAGACGCACCAGTCGAGAAACGCGCTGTTCCCCTCGCGAATGGTGCCTGCGGTCACGTATCGCAGCAGCTCCTGGCTGGGTTCCTCCAGCAACGGCAGCACGTGCAGCATCGTCGGCGATCCCTGCTCGCCGTCCGAGAAGTGCGACGCAACGGTTGCCACGCGGGAGGTCAGGAGTACCACGACGGGTCTGGTGGCCACCCACGATGGGATGTCGCGCATTATCTCCCATGACATCCGATCGAGCCAGTGGATGTCTTCGATGACGACGATGAGCTTCCCCTCCGCCGCGATCGCATCCAGGAGGTCGAACACGGACCGCCGGATGTTCGAGAAGAGGAGCTCCGACTCGCGGCTGTCGGGTGAGAACGACGTATCGTTCGGATCGTGCGCGATGAGCCGCTTGAGAAATTTCATCGACTCGGGCGAGCACCCTACCGAGCCGCGCAATTCCAGGAGACGCGGGACCAGGTCCACGAACACGCTGAGCGGTCGGCGCTCGTCATGCGATTGACAGCCTACTCGGGCGAGCTGCACCTGATCGAGGACCGCTCCCTTCCCGAATTCCGTCACGAGACGGGTCTTGCCGATCCCCGGCTCGCCCCAGATGATGAACGAACTCCCGTGCGAGCTGCCGGCGGCGTGGAGCGCGCGGGTGAGCTCTGCCATCTCCGCGTCGCGGCCGACCTGCGGCGACTCCCGCACGGGGATCAGATCGCCGTGATATACCTCGGCGATCCGTCGCCGCATCAGCGTCGCCGGCAGCCGGATCTCCCGAGCGTCGGGCCCGATGTCGCGCAGGTAACGATCGAGGATCGCCAGCGCCTTTACCTTGCTCCCGCTCAGAGCCGCAGCCTCTGCGAGCACGAGCGTGGCCTCCTCGTTCAACGGGTCTATCGCCAGGCAGCGCATGGCCAGTGGCTCGGCGCGACGCCACTCACCGCGTGCCTTGCGTGCGTTCATCCCGGCTACCAGTACCCGGCGGAGCGCCGAGGTGATGAGGTCTCGCTGGCGGTCGAGCCATTCCAGGTAGGGAACCGAGAAGCGCGGTGCGTAGCCCGGGAGGAATGCACCAGGGATCTCCTCCGCCAGCCGCTCCATCTCCGCTCGCTCGCTCGCCTCGAGCAGGGCGCTGCAGTCGCTCTGCACAGAACGGCCGGGTAGCACCACATGCGTCCGGTCGCAGCGCAACGCGGCACCCATCGTGTTGAGCTTGTAGAGCGTCTGCCGCAGACACTGGTTGGCCTTCCGGTCCGCCACGCCGGGCCAGAGTACCTCTGTGATCTCCCGCCGCTCGATTGGCCGTCCGGCCTCGAGCACCATGTAGAGTGCGGCCGCGAAGAGCGTTTCCGCGGAGGGCGTGAGGCGGGTGTCGCCCACGTCGATGGAGCACTGACCAAGACCGTGTAGTCGGATCATCGTGCGGCCGGTGGAAGGGGACTGCCGTCAGCGACTCGAATTGCCGGACCACTACTAAAATCGGCCCCGTCAGCGAAGCGTCAGCGCGACTCAGCGGCGTCCCGTGCTCCCGACGCCACCCTTCCGGTCGGTGGAGATGCCCACGCTCCCCGCACGCCACTCGAGTACCTCGAAGCGGTTGAGCACCACCTGCGCTATCCGCTCGCCGTGCTCTATCATGACGACCGAGCTCGAGTCGTTCTTCATCATCGCGAGCCACTCGTCGGGATAGTCGGCGTCTATCGTACCGGGGGCATTGGGGAGCACGAGCCCCTTCCGGAAGGCGATCGAGCTCCGGACGCGGATCTGCGCCTCGTAGCCGTCGGGGATGCGCGCGCGGAATCCCAGGGGCACGAGAGCGATCACACCAGGCTCGATTACGAGCCGTCCATCGGGACCGGCATCCACCTCGCGCTCGCCGTCCCCGTCTGAAACGCGGACCTTACGCCCCTTGAGGAAGGCGCGCACGTCGTAACCGGCTGCGCCTCTCGTGGCGCGGGTGGGCGGAGCCACGTCGGGGTAGAGCGGCTCGAAGACTATCGTTGAGGGCTGGGCTGGCATCGGCCTCTGGGATGACGATGTGCTGACGCGGCGCGATCCGCTTGGCCGCTGCGGCGCCGGCCTGTAATATTGCTTGGTCCGACCGCACAATCTTCATCCATGAGACTTACGAGGGCAACCGTGACTGCCGATGGTTCCGGCCAACCGCAGGCACTCACCGACAACGAAACGCTCGGCGCTTACCGCACTGCCTTTGGCGTGCCGCCGCACCTCGCCGATTGGCAGCTTCCGCAAGGATGGCGCTGGGGATCGCAGGGCGTGATGATCGGCGCCACGCGCTTCTCGATGGAAGTCATCGACTCGCTCGATCGGTCGCTCTCGCTCGTCACCGCGCCCGACCCGACGCACGCCTCGTGGCTTCTCGCCGAGGCGCGGCATCTGGGTCATCTGCACCACCGCCTCATCCCGACCACGTATCACGTCTGGAACTCCTTCGCCGAAATGAAGCGGGGGCCGGGCTACCTGCGTCACTGGATAGATGGCGAGTCACTGCGGTCACGCCTGCGCCGTCAGGGCCCGGATGACATCCGTTCGGCCGTGCGTCTCTTCCGCGAGCTCGGATCGATGGTGTCGTACCTTCACGACCTCGGGCACGTGCACGGCTCCATCTCGCCCGACAGCGTCTGGAACACGCCGCTCGGCGAGGCCTGGGTGCTTGGCTGGCAGTGGGCCGTCCCGCGGAGCGTGATTCCCCCCGGCCTCGCCCCCGACAGCCGCTGGATGCTCTCGCCGCCGGAGTGGGACGGCGGCTGGGACCCGACCCAGCGCAGCGATCAGTGGCAGCTCGCCGCTGTGTGCCTCGCAGCGCTCCTGGGCGAGTATCCGCCCACTCACGATATCCCGCCAGTGACGCTCCTGCGCCCCGAGGCGCCCGAGGCGCTGGCCGCGGTACTGACGCGCGCGCTATCGGAAGATCCCGCACGCCGATATCCCACCGTCACGGCGATGCTGCGTGATCTCGAGCGCTCGGGCGCGCACAGGCGCGGTGCATCGAGCTCGCTGCTCGTGAGCGGCGACTACGAGGCGGTGCGGCGTCCCGACGATGACGCCGACGTCAGACTGCGTAAAGCGGTGGGCGACGACTACGAGTTGCTCTCCAAGCTCGGAAGCGGCTCGTACGGTGACGTGTGGCGCGTTCGCGACCTCGCGCTCGAGAGGCAGGTGGCGCTGAAGATCCTGCACTCCGGCGTCGCCGACGACGCGCAGGCCATCCGCGATTTCCGTCGCGAAGCGCGAGTCGCCGCGCAGCTTTCGCATCCCAGCATTGTTCCGATCTACGACTGGGACTCGCGCGAGGGCGTCGCGTGGTACACCATGGAGCTCATGGAGTACGGCTCGCTCGCCGATCTCGTGCGCCGCTCCGGCCCACGCCCGCTGCTGAAGGTTGGCCCAGCCATCGCCGCGCTCCTCGATGGCCTCGCATCAGCGCACGCCGAGGGCGTTCTGCATCGTGACCTCAAGCCCGAGAACATCCTCATCGATCGCTGGCGGCGCTGGCGTATCGGCGACTTCGGGCTGGCGCGCAGGGTAGGGCAGGACTCCACAGGCGCCTCGGGGACGCCGGCCTTCGCCGCGCCGGAGCAGCTCCTGAACGAGGAGCAGGGCCCAGCCGCTGACTGCTTCTCGATGGCGGGCCTCGCGATCTTCGCACTCACCGGCCGCCCGCCTTTCGGCGAGGGCGAGCCACGCGTTGTGCTCGCGCGCCAACTCGCCGGTACTCCCGATCTGGAAGGTGTCCCCGGTCCCATCGCGGAGTGGGCGCGGCGCGGCCTCGCCCCCGATCCCAAGGATCGCTGGTGGGATGCCGCCGAGATGCGAACCGCATGGCTTGGTGCCGTGGAAGAAGCCATGCGCGAGCGCGAGGAAGACGAGCTCCCCCAGTGGGCCCGCGCCATGAACTGGTGGCAGCAGTTGTTGGGGAGGAGCTAAGGGGAAGAGAAAGCAGAGATCAGAGAGCAGAAATCAGTGAGCGGCTCGCGGGCGCATAGCCCTCACCCTCGAGGCAGTTCACTGCTTCCTGCTTCGTGCTTCCTGTTTCCTGCTCTCTGCTTCCTGTCCTCCCTCTCCTGTTCCCATTTCCCTCTTTCCCAGGTGCGCGCGCGCCTCGTCGATGGCTTCGTCGAGGGTGCGGGTGGCGTCACGCTCGCCGATCTCGTCCAGGAGACCGGAGTTGGTGAGGACCACCATCGGCTGGGCATGGAGATCGGTGAGCATGACGTGTACGCCATCCTTCATGCTGCGATGGACGATCTCGGTGAGCGCGTGCAGCCCCGACGAGTCGATGGCGGAGACGTTTTTCAGGCGAATGATGAGCACCTTCGGGCGCGAGGCGACGCGGCTCACGGCTTCACGGAATCGCTCGGCGGCACCGAAGAAGAATGGGCCGTTGATGTCGTAGACCTGCACGCCGGTCGGAAGTGAGCGCCGGAGCGCGGAGGTCGGGTCGGTGTCGTAGGTGTCGCCACCATCGTGAAGCTCGCGCGTGAGCGCGGTGACATTGGTGACTTCTGCCATGCGCCGCATGAAGAGGAACGAAGCGAGCACCATCCCCACACCGATCGCCACGGTGAGGTCCACCACCACGGTGAGCACGAAGGTCGCCAGGAGCACCGCGATGTCGCTCTTCGGTGCGCGGAACTCGGCGACGAAGACGCGCCACTCGCTCATGTGATATGCAACGATGACGAGGATCGCGGCCAGCGTGGCGAGCGGAATCAGCGCTGCCCAGCGACCCGCGAAGAGCGTGATGATGAGGAGCGTGACCGCATGCGTCATCCCGGCGACCGGCGTTCGCCCGCCGTTCTTGACGTTGGTCGCGGTGCGCGCGATGGCGCCGGTGGCGGGGATCCCACCGAAGAGCGCCGAGGCGATGTTGGCGACGCCCTGAGCGACCAGCTCCATGTTGGAGCGATGGCGACTGCCGATCATCCCGTCGGCCACGACCGCCGAGAGCAGTGACTCCACGGCCGCAAGGATCGCGATCGTAAACGCGGGGCCCACGAGTGCCGTGACCGTCGTGAACGAGAGCGCCGGCAGCACGGGATGCGGGATGCTCGCGTTGATCGAGCCGAAACGGCTCCCTATGGTTTCCACCGGCAGGTGGAGCAACTGCGCCAGTAGCGTGGTGACGATCAGCGCCACGAAGGCCGCCGGCACTCGCCTGCTGAAGCGCGGGAGGAGGACGATGATCAGGAGTGCCAGCACCGCGAGCCCGATCGCCCAGGCGTTGGCGGTGTGAATGTTCGTGGCGAACGCTCCCCACTTCTGGACGAACTCCGCTGGCACGGCGCCCATGCGTAGCCCGAGGAAGTCTTTCACCTGACTCGAGAAGATGATCACCGCGATTCCGCTGGTGAATCCGACCACCACTGGATGCGGGATGAACTTGATCGCCGCGCCGAACTTCGCGACGCCCATCACGATCAGGATCACACCTGCCATGAGCGTGGCGATTATCAGTCCATCCACACCGTACTTCTGAACGATCCCGTAGACGATGACGATGAATGCGCCGGTCGGTCCACCGATCTGTACGCGCGATCCGCCGAGCGCGGAGATTAGAAAGCCGGCGACGATCGCGGTCCATAGTCCGCGCCCCGGTGTAACTCCGCTCGCTATCGCGAACGCGATCGCCAGCGGCAGCGCCACTATACCAACGATGACACCAGCGGTCAGATCCTGTGTGAACTGACCGCGATCATAACCCTTGAGGGTCGTTACCAGTTTTGGGACTAGCACGGGAGAGGGCGAGCAGAAAGCAGAAAGCGGACGGCAGAAAGCAGAAAGCAGGGGAGAATCTAATGGAGTCGGGTTCTCCTACGCTCTCTCCGCCAACTCTATGACTCCCTCCGGCGTCCGGCCCTCGGCTTCGCCCTGGAAGTTCATCACCACGCGGTGGCGGAGAACGGCGAGGGCGACGGAGCGCACGTCGTCGATGTCGGGGACAGAGCGGCCGTCCATCGCGGCGCGCGCCTTGGCGCCGAGTACCAGATACTGGGAAGCGCGCGGACCGGCGCCCCAGCTCACGTACTTCTTCACGTCCGGTGTCGCTTCGGGGGAGTCGGGGCGGGTGGAGCGGGCCAGCCGCACGGCATAGCGAACCACGGTCGGAGGAGCGGGGAGCCGGCGGACGAGGTGCTGGAGCGAGATGAGCTGCTGCGCGTCGAGCGCAGGGGAGATGCTCGTTACCGAGTCGTTGGTGGTGGTGGAGACCACGCGCTCTTCCTCGTCAGCGCTCGGGTAGCCGAGGCGCAGCTCGAACATGAATCTGTCGAGCTGCGCTTCGGGGAGCGGATAGGTCCCCTCCTGCTCGATCGGGTTCTGCGTCGCGAGGACGAAGAAGGGAGCGGGGAGCGCGTGCGTCTGGCCCGCCGCTGTGACCGCGTGCTCCTGCATCGCCTGGAGGAGCGCGGCCTGCGTCTTCGGTGGCGCGCGGTTGATCTCGTCGGCGAGGACCGCGTTCGCGAAGATCGGACCCTTCACGTACTTGAAGACTCTGCGTCCCGTCGCGTGGTCTTCCTCGAGCAGCTCGGTGCCCGTGATGTCGCTCGGCATCAGGTCGGGCGTGAACTGGATGCGCGAGAAGGAGAGGTCGAGTGCTTCGGAAACTGTTCGCACCAGCAGCGTCTTGGCGAGGCCGGGCACGCCGACGAGCAGCACATGCCCGCCGCTCAGGAGGGCCGTGACGATGTTGTCCACGATGTCCTGCTGACCGATTATCCGCTTGCCGATCTGCTCCACGAGTCGCGCCCTCGCTTCCGCGAGCTGCTCCAGCAGCTCCACATCGCGCGCCCCGCCCTCGGATGTCCTAGCCTGTGTAGCCAACCGCCCGTCTCGACGTTGAAGATTTCGGGAAAGGTAGTGGAGGGGGAGGGGAGAAAACAGGAAACAGGAACTGCGAGGGTTCAGGGGGCAGGGCGGGAAGTACAAAGGGTTCAGGAGGCAGGGTTCAGGGTTCAGGTACTGCTCATACGACCGTCATTCCCGCGTAAGCGGGAATCCATTTTACCCGGCGGAATATGGGTCCCCGCTTTCGCGGGAATGACAGTTGTGTGGGTAGTTCCTGAACCCTGAACCCTGCCTCCTGAA
>DASSOX010000185.1:0-8256 GCA_035700125.1 Gemmatimonadaceae bacterium | reverse complement strand
GGGATCGGCCCGATGGACTCGGCCAGGCGGCGGGCGATGGTCTTGCGGATCTGGGTGAGCGGGATGTCCTCGTAATCGGCACCCGTGACCGCGGCAGCGCGCGAAGGCGCCGCTGCGGCCGCGGCCTGCGGACCAGCCGCGATCGCTGCCTCGATGTCGCGCTTCACGATGCGGCCACCAGGGCCGCTCCCCGAGAGCCGCCTGATATCGAGCCCGCTGTCGGACGCGAGCCGGCGCGCGAGCGGCGAGGCGCGCAGCCGGCCACCGGCACCCTCTCCATTGCCGGCGGCGAGGTGCGGCCTCTCGCTCACGGGCTCCGGCACCGGCGGCGGCTCGCGCCGCGGTGCCGCGTTGCCGATGCGCTGCGTCTTCTGCTGCGGAGGTGCCGACGCCTCTCCCTGCGACTCCTTCGGCGTGACGGGTACCGAGCTGGCGCCCGCGCTCTCCTCGCTCTTCGCCACGACCTCGGCGGGCGGCTTCGCCTGCTCGCCGCTCTTCACGGGGCCGCCGGCGCCCGCTACGAGAGCGCTGATGTCCTCGTCGGGCGCGGCGATCACGCCGACCAGGTTGCCCACCGGCGCCGTCTCGCCCTCGCCGAGCACGCGCTTGCGCAGAACGCCCTCGCCGCGAGCGACGAGCTCCATCACGGCCTTGTCGGTCTCGACCTCGGCCAGGACTTCGCCCTTGGTGATCTTGTCGCCTTCATTTTTGAGCCACTTCACCAGGCGCCCCTCCTCCATGGTTGGGGAGAGCGCCTCCATCACGATCTTGGTTGCCATGTCGGTCTCTATGGGTGGCACCGCCGGCGCTCGCGCACCGGCGGCTGGCTGCTCAGTCGATGTACATCACCTTCTTGATCGCCGCGATCGTCTTGGGCGCGTCGGGCTTCGCCGCCCTCTCCAGGTTCTTCGCGTACGGCATGGGGACATCCGCCTGATGCACGCGCAGTACCGGCGCGTCGAGAAAGTCGAAGCACTCGCGCTGGATGACGTCCACGATCTGCGCACCCATCCCGGCAACTTCCCATCCCTCCTCGAGCACCACCGCGCGATTGGTCTTGCGGATGGACTGGGCAATCGCCTCGGTGTCCATGGGGCGGAGACTGAGAAGGTCCACCACCTCCACGCTGATCCCTTCCTTCGCGAGCTGGTCGGCAACCTGCATGGCCACCAGGACCATCTTGCCGAAGGTGACGATGGTGCACTGGTCGCCCTCGCGCTTGATGTCGGCCTTGCCGATCGGGATCGTGTACTCTTCCTCGGGGACCTCGCCCTTGGTGTTGTACAGCATCTCGCCCTCGAGCACGATCACCGGGTTGTCATCACGGATCGCGCTCTTGAGGAGTCCCTTCGCGTCGTACGGAGTTCCTGGCGCGACGACCTTGAGGCCGGGGATGTGAGCGAGCCACGACTCCCACGCCTGCGAGTGCTGCGCGGAGAGCTGCAGCGCCGCCCCGTTGGGACCGCGGAAGACCATGGGGATGTTGTACTGGCCGCCCGACATGTAGAGCATCTTGGCCGCGGAGTTCACCACCTGGTCGAGCGCCAGGAGCGCGAAATTCCAGGTCATGAACTCGATGATGGGGCGCAGTCCCACCATGGCGGCGCCGACACCCACTCCGGCGAAACCGAGCTCGGTGATCGGCGTGTCCACCACGCGCATCTCGCCGAACTCCTGGAGCAGTCCCTTGGAGACCTTGTAGGCGCCCTGATACACGCCGACTTCCTCGCCCATGATGAAGACGCGGTCGTCGCGGCGCATCTCCTCGAAGAGCGCCTGGTTCAGGGCGTCGCGATACGTAATGACCGGCATCAGACGGCCTCCGCGAGCTCGCCAGCATCGCTGGTGGTGTCGACCAGAACGTCTTCGTGGAGCGACTCGAGCGCGGGCTCGGGGCTCGCATCGGCGAACTCCCAGGAGTCTTCCACGATCGCCTTTATCTCCTCATCGAGCTTGGTCATCTCTTCCTCCGACCACTCGCCGCGCTCCTCCATGTCTGCGCGGAGAACGGAGATCGGATCACGCTTCATGTACTCCTCCAGCTCTTCCTTGGCGCGATAGGTGCCGCTGACGGCGTCTGACATCGAGTGCCCCATGAACCTGTAGGTGCGAACTTCGAGCAGGGTGGGGATGTGCTCACTCCGCGCGCGATCCACGGCGCGCTGGGTGGCTTCGCGCACCGCCATCACGTCCTGCCCGTCCACCACTTCGTTCGGCATGTCGTACGAGCAGGCGCGCTCGGCGATGTCGTTGATGGCCGAGGCGCGCTCGAGCGCGGTGCCCATCCCGTAGCGATTGTTCTCGATCACGTAGATCACGGGGAGCTTCCAGAGCGCCGCCATGTTGAGCGACTCGTGGAAGGCGCCGCCGTTCACCGCCGCCTCACCGAAGAAGCAGAGGCACACCTGGTCGCCGCCGCGATACTTCACCGCGAAGCCGACGCCGGTGGCGAGCGGGATGTGGCCGCCCACGATTCCGTGGCCGCCGAGGAAGTTGACGTTGCGGTCGAAGAGGTGCATCGAGCCGCCCTTCCCCTTGGAGCAGCCGTCGGCTCGCCCGAAGAGCTCCGCCATGATCGAGCGCGGTGTCATCCCGCGCGCGAGCGCCTGCCCGTGCTCGCGGTACGTCCCGAGCACGTAGTCATCGTCGCGGAGAGTCGAGATGGCGCCCACGCCTACCGCTTCCTGGCCGATGTACAGGTGGCAGAAGCCGCCGATCTTGCCCAGCGCATACGCCTCCGCGCTCCGCTCCTCGAAGCGGCGGATGAGGAGCATCTGTCTGAGAAGCTCGCGGCGCAACTTGGTATCGTCCGAGCCGGAGCCGGACTGTTTCTTCTTGGCCATGGTCTTGTTGTGAGAGTTTGAACCGTGGTCGTGCAGCGAAGGCGGCCGCTCGCCCGCTCAGGCGCGGGCGAAGCCCGCCTTCTGAACCTGGTCCCACGCGTGGTAGCTGGAGCGCGTCAACGGGCTGGATTCCACGTGGCGGAAACCAAGCTCTAGCCCGATGTCGCGCAACTCGCGGAATTCCTCGGGCGTGTAGTAGCGGTCGAGCGGGATGTGACTGTCGGACGGACGCAGGTACTGGCCGAGGGTCAGGATGTCCACATCCACCTCGCGCAGCTCGCGCATCGTCTGGATGATCTCTTCCTTCACCTCACCCATGCCGAGGATGATCCCGGTTTTGCTGGGAATGTCGGGCGCGATCTCCTTCACGTAGCGGAAGATCTTCATCACGCGCTCGTAGCGCCCGCCGGGGCGGCAGCGCTTGTAGAGGCGCGGCACCGTCTCGGTGTTGTGGTTGTAGATGTCGGGGCGAGCTTCGAGCACTGTGCGGATGGAGTCTTCGTTCCCCTGGAAATCGGGGACCAGCACTTCCACCGAGCAGTCCGGGAGCTGCTGCTTGATCTGCCGGATGGTCTCGGCGAAGATGTACGCGCCGAAGTCGGGGAGATCGTCGCGGTCCACCGAGGTGATGACGGCGTGTCTGAGCCGCATCTCGGCCACCGCGGCGGCTACGCGCGAAGGTTCTTCGATGTCGTACTTTGGCGGCCGGCCGTGCGCCACCGCGCAGTAGGCGCAGTTGCGGGTGCACACATCGCCCAGGATCATGAAAGTGGCGGTGCCATGCTCCCAGCATTCACCCACGTTGGGGCAGTGGGCTTCCTCGCAGACCGTGTGCAGATCGAGCTCGCGCATGAGATGGCGGAGCCGCGAGTAGTTGGGCCCTCCCGGAGCCCGCACCTTCAGCCACGCGGGCTTCCGCTCCGGGAGCTGATTCGCCCGGTGCAGACCCACGATTTGATATAGTGCCTCCCCCATATTCCTCGGCGATAAAATGCTCAGGCGGGATGGGCGCAGGCGCGAGTGTGACGCGCCGTTGGAGATGCGCCGTGACAAATCCACGCAAAGCTATGCCGTGTATCCCTGGAAAGGTAGGCCGCGTTCCAGCTAAACTCTAGCTAGACGGTTACTCCTTCGGGGCGAATCGGGTAACGGCGAAGGGCGTGATGTCCAGCGGGGGAGCGGAGCCCGTCGCGAGATCGGCGACGCATTCGCCTGTGAGGGGGGCGAGGAGGATCCCGTTTCGCGAGTGGCCGCAGGCGTAGATCAGCGCCGGGTGCGAAGGATCGCGGCCGATAATCGGGAGTAGGTCGGGGGTGACGGGGCGGAGGCCACTCCAGTGGCCGAGCGTGCGTGCCCGGGCGAAGGCGGGTGCGATCTCGCTGGCGGCAGTAGCGAGGCGTGTTGCGGTTTCGGCGGTTACGCCGGTGTCGAATCCGACGTGTTCCATGGTCGCGCCGACCACTGAGCGCGAACCCTGGCGCGGGACTATGTATCCATGGGATCCGTAGGTCACGTGGCGGAGCGGGGCACTGGAGAGCGAGATCGCCTGGCCACGGACCGGTTCCACCGGGATCGTGCGCGGCAGGCCATCCAGGAGCGGCGACCAGGCCCCCGCGGCCAGCACCACAGTGGGGCTCTCGAGGCGAGCGCCCGAGGCGAGTACGACGCCAGTGTGCTGGCCGTCCAGCTCGAGGGCCTTCGCACAGCCGTCGATCACGCTTACGGAAGGGCTCGCTGCCACGAGCGCTTCCAGCGCCCGCACGAGTACCACGTTGTCTACCGAGCCATCGCGCGGGTAGAGCACCGCGCCGGGAATGGGGGCCAGCTCAGGCTCGAGGCTCCGGAGCTGCTCGCTGTCGAGCCACTCGGATCCCGCGTCCGCACCGCTCTCGATCTCCCGGCTGCGAGCGTCGGCGTCGTTCTCGTCAACGATCAGCTGGAGGACTCCCTCGTGGTTGAGGGGCACGCGGATCCCGGTCACTTCGGCGAGGGCATCGAGGTAGCTCGGGTAGAGGTCGCGCGCGGCGAGGGCGAATGCGTGTGCGGCGCTCCCGGCCGCCCCGCGTTCCATGGCGGGGGCGAGCATTCCGGCGGCGGCGGTGGAAGCCATCCCCTTGCGTCGGTCCTCGACGAGGATCACATTGGCGCCGCGCTCACCGAGGGCGGCGGCCGTGGCGAGACCCACCAGCCCGCCGCCAATGATCACCACGTCGGCGCCGCGCGGCGCTACCGGCGCGCTCACTTCGACCTCCCGAACGAGCCCAGGCTCGTGGCGCTGGCGTGAAACCCGCGGATGGCCTGGTGCGTATGGTGGATAGAGCTGAACGCTCCCGGCACCCGTGAGGAGACCACTAACATGTTTCGCACCATCTTCTCCGTTGGCATTCTGGCGATCCTTGGATTGTTCGCCCTGAAGTTCGTCTTCGGAATCTTCGGCTGGCTCGTAGCCCTCCTGCTCTGGCTCTTCTTCATCGCGCTGAAGATCGCCCTGGTAGGCGCGGTGATCTATCTGATCATCCGCATCGTGAGCCCCGATACCGCTCGACGTCTGAGAGAGAAGTTTAACGGGTAGGGGGCGGCACTTCTCGGCGACATTGTAGCATGATACAGCAGCGCCCCGCGGACGCGTCCGCGGGGCGCTGCTTTCTGCCTTGTGGCGAGCTGTGTGTTCGTAGCCGGTGCGTCATTCCCGCGAAAGCGGGAATCCATGTTCGGTCGAGCAACATGGATTCCCGCTTTCGCGGGAATGACGAACGCGGCAAACGTCGGTGTGCCGTTCAGGGATTCGCGTTCGGCGCGATGGTTCCCGAGTACGCCGACAGATAGAGGTCGAGCGTCTTGAGGTAGGGGACCTTCGCCTTGAACTGCACCATCATGTGCCGGTCGTCATCGGTGAGCCACATCTGCGCCTCGCCGCCTTCGGCGAAGATCCCCTGTGACTTGATGACCGGCTGGATCACGACGGTGTTGAACTTCCCAGCCGGGACCTCGATGGTCTCCTTGCGCAGCACCTTCACCACGACCGGGTTGCGATCCGGACGGAAGTAACGGTTGAAGGTGTACGTCTTTCCCACCTCCAGCGGTACGGTGCGCACGAAGTAGAGGAACGATGCATCGTCCAGCGGCTTCGGCACGGTGGGCATCTCGTCGTAGCCCTTCTGGTGCAGCACGCCGCGCTCGGGATAGATGTCGTAGTAGCGGTTCTTCTTGTAGCTCACCTCGTGGATGTTCTGGATGAAGCGGCGCGACGAGAGCGTCTCGGTGTCGAACCAGCTCTCGAGCACATCGTTCACCTTGAACATCAGGAAGCCGCCTTCCACCGAAAAGCGCGCGTGGTAGGTGTCTTCGCCGCGCACATCTTCAATGCCGATGAGCTTCATCTGCCCGGTGCCCACCTTGGCGCCACCCACCGCGACCATGTAGTCGAGCTGTTCGCCCACCGCGAAGGGACGCGCGATCGCCTCGCGCGATGCGGGAGGCGAGGCCGAGTCGTTGCTTGCAACGGCCACCGTGTCGCTGGATGCCGGCTTCGAGGCCGCCTGTGCCGACGCGGTCGCCGGACGAGCCGCGGTAAGTGCGAGAAGCGCCGTGCCGACCGCGGAGAGAAATATGTAGGTCATGATGCGGAATCGGTTGTGACCCGACGGGCTCTCCTGGTCCAGCCGAATCGGTACAGGTCCATGGCGCTCTCGAACGCGCGAACACGACTGGCGCGTGGACGGAGGTCGTATCTGGCGTTCAGCGTCACGGTCTCGATGCGCCTGCAGAGCGGCGCCGCCTTCACGAGCAGCTCGGCGTTCGCCGCCCAGCCGTTCGACTGCACGATCGGCTCGTCGCCCGATGCGCGAACGAGATCCTTGAGGACCGCGATCCGATAGAGCCGGAAGGTGCCGAAGGGGTCGTGCACGCCAGGCACCTTCACCACGGGACGCACCAGCCAGGGCGCAACGCGGCGCAGCCGTCTAACGGCGGGTGGCGCGCCCTCGTTCCCCGTGCGCTCGGCAATCACCATGTCCGCGCCACCCTCGAAGGGTTTGCCGAGATCGGGGATGTGCTCGGGCTGGTCGGTGAAGTCCGCCTGCATGGTGATCATGGCATCGCGCCTCGGGTAGCGAGTGCTCTTCACCACATGTCGAACGAGAGTGTCGAGCGCCGCCGCGTAGCCGCGCCGCGTCTCGTGTGTGAGAACGGTGAGAGGGAGCGATTCGGCGTACGCCTGCAGCGTCTCCGCGGTGCCATCGGTGCTTCCGTCGTCGAGCACCACTATCTCGTACTCGCGCGGATGCTCCTCGAAGACCTTGCGGATTCGCCAGAGAAGAAGGCCGACCGTGGGCGATTCATCGAACGCCGGAACGCAGATATAGAGCATTGTTTGTCCGATAGATGATACAGCGGCCGCAGAGAGTGGTTCCTGAGCGGGCAGGCGCGGCTTTCACTGTGCTGCCCCCTGGAACGTGCGGAGGCACACGAAAAGTGAGTGAGCCGGGTGCGCAGGTCAAACGGGTACGCGTCCGGCGCAGCGCCCTGGCAGTGCGCAGGAGCGGCACCGGCACTCCACGCGCGCGAGTGCCAGCACATTGCGACTGGCAAGGCGGATCGTCAGCAGGGAGGAGGGTCGTGGCGCCATCATCACCAGAGTGGCACGACCGGTGTAATAGAGTCAGCATTGCGATTCACGGAGGACACGCATGATACTCGGCAACGTTCGTGCTTCGCTGACGCGCAACGATGCGCAACTCGCGCTCCGGCTGGTTTCCCGCGGTTCGGCGTCGGAGCTGGAGAGTGCGGAGGAGACGCTTCGCGGCTCGGGAATCGACGCTCTGCTCGATGACCCGCGCCTCCTGCCCGCGCTCCTGGAATCGCGGCTCGGGATGAACGTGTCGCTGCCGCTCTTCTGCTACGTGGTGGTGCGTTGCGCGCTGCGCCGCGCGGGCGAGGATGACCGCGCGCTCGCTGACTACGTGGCGGCCATCCTGCTCCACTTCGGCGCTCGCGGGCGCGCGGAGCGGATCGCCGACAGCGACGACCAGACCTACGACACCGTGAGCGCGCTGCTCGGTGAAGTGAATGGCGGGGACGCGCAACGCACCTTCCTCGTGCGTCAGCACCTGGGGAATTACGCGCTCTGGCTGAGTGGACTCTACCCGGATCTGATCGAGCAGCGCCGCTGGCGACGGGGCGGTCCCGATCTGGAGTACTACGAGGACATGGGACGGCGCGGCTTCCAGCTCGCAGCCGACCATCGCATGGCACAGGAGTACGGGCTCGACTCGCTCTTCCGCGGGGCGGCCGAGCGCTTCCCGCGACTTCGTGTGGCGCTGAACGGAGTGAGCGACACGCTTCTCTTCCCATCGAAGAGCTCACCCGAGCGACTCATGCGGCAGGCGCGCGACGAGGTGCGCTGGAAGCTGGC
>DASSOX010000184.1:0-30098 GCA_035700125.1 Gemmatimonadaceae bacterium | reverse complement strand
CTCCATGAGCTTCACCGCCTGGTCGTACTTCTCGGCGGCGTACGCCTGCACGCCCGCGTCATAAAGCTGTTCGGGCTTGTAGTTGGACGGGTTCGCCGCCATGTCGGTCCACACCGCGGTGAGCGACTCCGTGTCGCCCGCGCTCTGCAGCGCAGCCGTCAGACCTGCCTGCGCGGGCTGCGCGTTGGGTCCGTTGGGGTAGTCCTTGAGGTACTGGCGATAGAGATCGGCAGCATTTTTCATCGCCGTCTTCTGCTGGTCGCCGGTGAGTCCCTGGGCGGCACGGAAGCCGGCGAACGCACGAGCGAACTCGCTGAACTCCTTCACGTTCGCGACGTTGGAATCCGCGGCAACCGATCCCGAATCGGAGAGCTGAACGGCCTTGTCGAAGGCATCCTCCGCCGCCTTCCAGTCCTGCTTCTGCTGGGCGATCTGCCCCTTGAAGTAGTAAGTGAAGGGCGACTCGCGATAGATGACCATAGACTTGTCGAGAAGCGCCTGGGCAGAGTCGACCTTGTCCGCGCTGATGAGCGGACCGACCTCGTTGATCATCTGCGCCCAGGGCTTCTGGCGATAATACGCCGTCTGGTCCTTGCACGACGGACTTGCGGTCTCGACTACCGTGAAGAGGCTATCCGCCTTCTTCAGCAGGTCTATGGTGGCGTCGCCGCCATTCTTGAAGCCGAGCTCCGATGCCTTGGCGACTGGCGCCTGGCCGGGCTGGTCGTACCACATGACGAGCGCGGAGCCGAGCACGAAGTCGCGCCGCAGCTGGTCGTCGCCGTAATTGTCCTTCTTGGTGAGGTCTCCGACGGCGTCGGCCAGCTTCTTCTTCGCGTCCTCCGGCTTGCTCTTTCCGATCTGAAGCACGGTGACGGTGTTGTAGGCGTCCTTGACGTCTCCGGACTTGACCGACTCCATGCTGCAGGCGTCGCCCGCCTTCTGCTTATCCTGCGCCCGCGCTGCGGTCGCGGTGAGCGCGCCGAGGGCGAGTGCCCACGTGGCCGCCCTGCCCCATACGTTCATCTACTGTCTCCTGGTGAGGATGCGTGTAGCGAGCCAACCGGGCCCGCAATCGGAAATACACTATCGAGCAAGCAGCCGTTCCGCTTCAGCGAACGCGATCGCAGAGACATCGCGCAGCGTACGTCCAGTGGCGGCTGCGACCATCGCAAGATCATCGTGTCCAGGCTTCGCGCGAAGAGCACCAGTGGGCAACGTGACCAGCTTCACACGGACATCGTGATCCAGCACACGTATCGTGCGCTCCTCGCGCGGAAGCGCGCTGCGCATCACACGCGCCCGACGAACGCCGATCGAGCTGCTGTGCACAAACAGGGCCTGTTCCATCGCGTCGGCGGCAGATGGGTGGCACAGCACTTCGATCCGCGTTCCCGGGCGTCCCTTCTTCATGATGGTCGAAGTGAGTACGACGTCGAGTGCACCGCGGTCGCGCAGCAATTCGGCGACCGCGGCAAGCTGCTCACCCGTCATGTCGTCCACGTCCGCCGCGAGCTGCACCAGGTCGTCGATCGCCACGCCATCGCGCGTTCGCTCTTCCGCGAGGATGATTCGCAGCGCGTTCGCGCGCCCGCGGGGATTCTTCGTACCCGCGCCGAAGCCGCTCCTCACGGGCGTATACGAAGCCGGCGGCGGACCGGAAGAGAGCGTGCGCACCAGCGCCGCGCCGGTTGGCGTCACCAGCTCTCCGGAGCCTTCCGGACCCGGCCGCACCTCGAGCCCTTCGAGGAGTTTCATGGTGGCGGGCGCCGGTACCGGGAGTACGCCGTGCGCGGCGGTCACCGTTCCCTCGCCCACGGTCAGTGCGCCGCAGTAGACGCGCGTGACATCGAGCAGCGCGAACCCCCATACCGAGCCCACCACATCGAGAATCGCGTCCACCGCGCCCACCTCGTGGAGGTGCACATCTTCCGGCGCAACACCATGTATCGCACCCTCCGCCTCCGCGATCGCGCTGAACACGGTGTCCGCTCTCGAGCGAACCTCGTCGGGGACACCGGCTGCCGCTACGAGTTTGCGGATCTCGCGGATGCCGCGCGAATGCGGCTGCGGCGGGATCTCGAAGTCCACCTTCGTGCACGCGAGACCGGCGCGCTTGACGCTCTCGATGCGTACCTGCACACCGTCGAGACCGAGCCGCCCGGGGAGCGCGCGCAACCACTCGGCGTCCAGTCCCACGTCGACCAGCGCGCCCAGCGTCATGTCACCGGCGATCCCGCTGAAGGGATCGAGTATGGCGATCGGCATAGCCGGAGAAGTTAGCGCGGCGCCGATGCGAGACGCTAGTGCGCCGCACCCGTTCGCACGGCCAGGCGGCTCCCCCTCTAACGGCCAGCGAGCATGCTGCGCGCCTGCGCCGCGCGGGCCGCGAACGCCGGATCGCCGTGCGCCCAGGCACGCGCCACTGCCCGGTAGTGCACCGCCGCGCTGTCCGCTCGTCCCGCCGCCCGGAACGCCTCGCCAAGCGCCTCGTGCAACTCGGTGCATGTGACGTACATCCCGCTGCCATCGAGCGGGCCGTGCATCGCAGCCTGGAGAATGTGAATCGCATCGCCCGGACGGTCTTCCATCATCAACACTCTGGCGAGGTGCAGGTTGGTGCGAAGATATCCATCGGTGCTGGAGAGGATCGCCGCGCGGAACTCGGCCTCCGCGGCAGGCCAATCGTGTTGCGCACCGAACAGCAGACCGAGTAGATGGTGATACAACAGCCGATCGCGTCCCGTCGCGCTGGCGGCGCCGATCCGCTTCACGGAATCGACCAGCGCGCGCACGCTCGCCGTGTCGCCCGCGGCCGCGAGCGCCTCCGCCGCATGCGTCAGCGCCCAGCTCCGGTGTCGTGCGAGTATGCCCGGCATGTCGGCGATGGCCGCGGGTCGCTCCGCCGCCAGGGCGCGGAAGAGCGCGGCCGCCTCGCTGAATCGCCCGGCCTCGAAGAGGAGCTGGCCCCTGGCCAGCGTCCAGCCGTAGTGTGCGAGCCGGCTAATGGCGGAGTCGCGCGCAGGTGGGGACACGTTCAGCGTCATCAGCGCCTCGCGCACTTTCCCCTGATTGCGCAGGCTGATGCTCAGCCACCAGAGCGCTTCACGGCGGTCGTACGGAGTTCCATTCTTCGCACGATAGGCGAGATACGAGGCCGCCTCCTCGAAGTCGCCGGCGCGAATGGCGAAGCGCAGTCGCGCATCTCCCGGCTTCGTTCCCGGCGCCGCTACTCTCGACGCGCTGTCCAGCGCCGCGCGCGCCTCGGAGAAGTGGCCGATCCGCGAGTAAGTCTCGGCGAGGATTACCCAGGCGTTGCGAGACTCGGGCTGCCGCCGCACCCATTCCCTTGCGGCGCGCTCCGCCGCGGGGAAGGAATCGAGCGACCAGTATGTCGTCACCAGCATCGCCTCGGCGTCGCACGCTCTACAGTGAGGGCCGGCCCCGTCGAGCGCGAGTGAATCCAGCTCGATCACTCGCCGAAGATGGCCGAGCGCATCGTGAAAGCGCCCGGAATTCATGAGGGCACCAGCTGCTTTGAGCTGCGCCTCCGGATCCGTGGGGTAGCGCTTCACCAGCTCCGTAGCCGAAGCGAGTAATCCAGCCGCACCGCTGTACGCGCTCCAGGTGGACTGGATGTAGAACCGTTCGCGCTCGGGGGCGCGCGACGAGAGCCGTACCGCCCTACGCGCAAATTCGAGCTTCGCTGCGGCGTCCGACTCGCTGAGCGATGCGTAGTAGGCACACAGCGCGCAGGAGGAGTCCTCTCGCAGCGCCGCGCGAAAGAACTGGTTGGACCGTGCCGCATCCACCTGGTAGTAAGTCCGGAGCCCCTCCTCGAAAAAACGTCGCGCGATCCGCGAGCTGGAACCGAGCTCCCGCACCGGGCGCGCGGGCGGCGGGAGCTCGAGATCGGCGGCTATGAGCGCGGCGGCTCGGTCCGCGAGCTCGAAGGCAGTTCGTCCGACCACGCGGTAGCTGCGCAGTACCGTGCCGTCGTCGATGTCTTCGCGCCGCAGGTCGAGTCGCAATCGGCCTCCGCTCGAGCGCTGTACCGCTCCCTCTAGCAACTCGGTGGCACCGGCCAGTCGCGCCGCGCGCTCGACCGCACCTCCGCTCTCCTCGCTGTCTCGCATCTGCCCGAGGAGGTAATGCAGGCGAGCGTCGCTGATCGTTCGCTGGCCCGGAACGTTGGCGAGACCGGCTTCGAGCAGCGCCGGAAGGAGGCGAGCGGCGCCCCCGTCGTCGACGTGCTCACCGACGTTTATCCAGCCAACCGCGATGACCGGGGGCGCCGAGCGCTCGGCGTCGAGACGCGCGGCTCCGATAGCGACTATCGCCGCGAGGACCACTGAAGCCGCGACGGCGATGGCGACGCGGCGACCGGTACGTCTCGCCGTGCGCTCGCCATTCCCCGCACCTGAGGTGGTACCGTGCAGAGAGTGGGCACGAACGGCCGGAGTGGCGGCAGCTGGTGACTCGGCGAGCGGTGTCGAGTCGGGACGGAGTGCTTCCGTCGGGCCCCGATTCCCTCCGTGGGGGAACGCGGAGGAAGACGCGAGCTCGACATCGGTCGCACCATCGGTACGTGGATGCGCGATGCCTGCGGCTTCATCACGCGCGCGCAACCGCTCGACCAGCTCTTGCGTCTCGTCGGTGAGTGACGTTCCGAGCTCATCGCGGATACTCCGCGCGAAGTGCTCGGCCACGCGCAGTGCACCGGCGCGATCGCCACGCAGGTGGAGAAGCGTGATGAGGCGACGGAGCATCGACTCGTCCCCCGGCGAGAGCGCGAGCCCCTTCCGCGCCCACTGCACCGCTGCCGCCAGCTCGCCCGATCGAGCGCCGCGCTCCGCGAGCGTGGCCGCGGCGTCGGCTGCGGCCGAGCGGAGCGCGGCGCGCTCTCCCTCGAGCCACTCCTCGAGCTCGAGAGAGATCCCCGGGATCGAGAAACCCTCGAGGAAGTCTCCGCGGTAGAGCTCCAGCGCGCCTTCCAGGTCGCCAGCGTTCAGAAGGCGGCGGAACTCCGTGGCGTCGCAATCGATCGTGCCGGGCTCGATGGCAAGCTCGTCGTCGCCGCGGTTGGTTATCACCTCGGGAGGCAGCGCGTGGCGGAGGTGGTGCAGCGCCTGTCGCAGCGCCAGCCGCGCGTGGCGCTCGTTCGACTCGGGCCAGAAGAGCGCAAGGAGCGCATCGCGACGCTTGAATCGTCCGGGTCCGGCCGACGTGAGATAAGCGAGCAGTGCCAATCGCTTCGGCTGGGTTATGACCGCGCGTACTTCGCTGCCATCGTCAGCTGACAGACTCAGCGGGCCGAGCAGTCGCAGATGGATCATGGACCGAGCGCCTGGAGGGAGTCAGGGCCAAAGTAACGCCTCACGTTCCGAGCGAAAGAGCGTAAGGGGTTCGCCAGCCGTTATCTCGGCGGTAACGATCGAGGGACGGCTGGATAACGGCCGACGCGTAAGCTGGTGCAGCAACCCTTCCACCCACCAACGAGAGGCCCGCCGATGTTCGTTCTCCGCTCGGCACCAACGCTCCGCACCATGCTGGTCGCGTCGCTCGCCGCGCTTGCCGCCGGAAGCTCACCACTGGGCGCACAGTCGGCCATGACGACCAGTGAGCATCATTCGCCCTACCCCGCGCCGTCGGGTTCCAATCTGGTAACGGTGACGGCTCATGACTTCGCGCTGCAGATGCCCGATTCCATACCCGCGGGGCTCACCACATTCCGACTTCTCAATGACGGCAAGCAGAGCCACCACATGGAGGTGGTCCGGCTCGACTCGGGAAAGTCAGGGACGGAAGCGCTTTCGGCGCTGATCGCAGCAGGCAGGGGGGTTCGTCCGTCGTGGATGCACTTCGTGGGCGGCCCCAATGAGATGAGCCCGGGAAGCGCATCGAACGCGACACTGGTACTGGAGCCGGGTGGCTATCTGGCCTTCTGCGAAATCCCCGGCCCCGATCCGAAGCCCCACTTCACGAAGGGGATGGTGAAGGCGTTCACGGTAACTGCGCCCGCGCGAGATGCAGCGCTGCCGCCCACCGACCTGACCATCACGATGAGCGAGTACTCCTTCAGCTTCTCGCACGCGATTGCCAGTGGACACCACGTCATCGCCGTGAAGAACTCGGGCTCTCAACCTCACATGCTGGTAATCCACCGCGAAGCGCCAGGTGAGGGAGTGAGGGAGTTTCTGGCGTGGGGTGAAGATCCCAAGGGGAAGCCGCAACCTGGCAAGGGCTGGGGCGGCGTCACGACGATCGCGCCGGGCGCCACGGTGGTATTCGAGGAGGACTTCCCGCCCGGCCGCTACTTCCTGATCTGCTTCACGCCCGACGCACGGGACGGCAAGCCTCATTTCGCGCACGGCATGCTGAAGGAGATCGAAGTGAAGTGAATGCCGGGATGCTGGGATCCAGCGGCTCCTCATCCCCCACTCCCCCGCGTCGCCCCGGGATCTTCACGCTCCTGGCGCTTTTCGATATGATGCTGTTCACGGTGCCGACGGGGTGCTAGAATGGTGGCGCGCGCCGCCGAATCGGCTCAGTGCGCGTGCATACAACCGGAGGAGGTTCGGATGGCTTCCCCGCTCTCTGCTTCTCACCGCTTGGTCGTGATGGAGCTGCCGCTCGCGGCCACCGTGCTCGTGGGCTGCCTCCTGGCCTGCGGCGCAGAAGCCGCGCCTCGAGCAACCGCCCGCGATGGCGCAGCCGATTCGTCACGGTCCGCCCCGTTCGCGGCTGGCGACACGGTGGATGTCATCACGCGGGACTTCGCCTTCGAAATGCCGGACACCATCCCCGCCGGAGTGACGACCTTCCGCTTGCGTAACGAGGGGAAGGAGCCGCATCACCTCATGCTCTACCGAATCGATGCGGGGAAGACGATCCGCGATGTGCTCGCTGCACTGGCAGCGGGCGGCGCACACCCCACCTGGATGCACGCGACTGGCGGACCGAACGCCGTGCCGAACGGAGGAGAGTCGATCGCCACCCTGGCGCTCGAGCCGGGGAATTACGTGGCCTTCTGCCACGTAAAGGGCCCCGACGGGAAGATCCACTTCATGAAGGGGATGCTGAAGGCCGTCACCGTCACTCCATCCGCGGAGAAGTCCGTCGCCTTTGCAGACGCAGACATCACCGTCACCCTTCGCGATTACGGCTTCGAATTTTCGAAGCCGCCGACGCGCGGGAAGCACCTGATCGCCGTCACGAACGCGGGCGTGCAGCGGCACGAGATGATTCTTTCGCTTCTCCAGCCCGGGAAGACATCTCGCGACTTCGTCACCTGGATCGATACGCAGAACGGACCGCCGCCGGTGATACCTTACGGCGGTATCACCGACATAGAGCCGGGTAGGACGGTCATCATCCCGGTAGACCTCGAACCCGGCAACTACAGCGTGGTGTGTCGCGTGCGCGATGCGGGGGACGACGCTCCGCACGACAAGCACGGGATGCTGGCGCAGTTCACGGTGCGCTGAGTCAGGGCGCGTTCACTCGCCGCCGGAGTAGGCGGAGCCCTAGTGCCCGGCTTCCCCCAGCCACCCGTCGATGATTCGTTGCACGCTCCCCGACTCCTCCAGCTCGAGGAGGGCGACGTTCACCTGGTGCACGACGGTGGTGTTCAGGGGTAGAGCGAAACCGTAGCCCTGCCTCTCGTACTGCGCCACGGACAGGGCCACATCCCGGTCGGGATGTTCCTTCAGGAAGTAGAGAAGCTGCGGGCGGTCGTACACGACGGCATCTACGAGCCCGCTCTTGAGAAGCCGGTATCCATCCTCCGGCGACTCGATGGCCACGCGAGCCGCGCCGTACCGCCGCGAGAGCGCTTCGGATGGCGACCCGGGTACCGCGGCCACGCTTCGCTTCGCCAGGTCGGCCGCGGTAGAGATGTCCGACGTTTTCATCCCCGAAAGCGTAAGGGTGCTGGCTATGCCCGCGATCATCGTGGTAGCGCCGACGAGTGAGATGATGATCCACGCCGACGTGACTATACGACCCCAGAATGTTATCGGCGCGCGATCACCGTAGCCGGTGGTGGACATGGTCACGATGGCGCACCACATCCCGTTCGCGATTCCCCGTCCCGGCTCCATGGGGAACTGCGATGGGTTCGCCTCGCGCTCTGCAATCCAGATGAGCGTGCCCACCGCTCCGAGGATGAGGATGAAGACGCCCAGCGCGACGAAGAATCGCGTACTGAAGAACGGTCGGATGCGCTGCGTCCAACCGGGTGCTTCCGCGCGCGAGAGGATCGACAGGCTGGATTGGAAGTAGGGCTGAGTGAATCGCACCCTCGTGGCGCGTTCCGCCGTGATACTCACCGGCCCGACCACTACATCCACATCTCCGCTCTCGAGCGCACTCAGAGCGTGCGGGACATCCTCGAAGCGAACCGTCCGGTAGCGCCAGCCTAGCCGGGCAGCCAGACGCTCCCATGCCTCTACCGCAATTCCTTCGTCGCCGGACGAATCAACCACGAAGGGCGGAGAGCCCGCGACACCTACGCGCAACGCCGATACGGAAGCAGCGGGCGCGGCCCCCCCCTGCGCCCCGGCGGCGGCAGTACCGAAGGTGTACAGCGCGCAGAGGCACAGCACGAGCGCGCAGCGGGAGAACCTCACGCCCGTGGGGAGAGAGTGGCGTCCTCCATCCATCAGCTGCGATACCCCGCCCCACTCCCCGTGTTGTAGATCACCACCTCGGCATCGCGCGCGATGCGTCCGGCAGCGGCGAGCTGCTGGCAGACGGCGAAGGCGCAGCCGCCCTCGGGGGCGGCATCTATCCCGCTCGCGTGCGAGAGCTGCGCCGTTGCCGCGCGAATCGCATCCTCGCTCGCCGCGCCTGCCTCTCCACCGCTCTCGTAGAGCGCGCGCAGGATGAGCCGGTCACCCAGCGGACCCGGCACGCGCAGGCCGCTCGCGTGCGTCTCGGGATCCTTCCACGGCTCCGCACTCGATGCCCGCGCCTCGAAGGCGCGCACGATCGGCGCGCACCCCTCGGCCTGCGCGCTCACCATGCGAGGCATCCGCGCGGCCGCATCGAGCCAGCCCATGTCGCGTAGCTCGCCGAAGCCCTTCCACATCCCGATGAGCCCCGTGCCGCCACCCGTGGGATACACGATGACATCGGGAAGCCGCCACCCGAGCTGCTCGGCGAGCTCCAGCCCCATGGTCTTCTTCCCCTCGATTCGATACGGCTCGCGAAGCGTGGACACGTCGAAAAAGCCACTCTCCCTGGCGAACGCGCGCGCTTCGCGTCCCGCATCGCCGATGTGTCCGGGCACCGTCACGAGATCCGCTCCCAGCGCGCGAATGGTGCCGAGAATTCCGGGCGGAGTGGTGGCCGGCGCGAACACCTTCACGGGAAGCCCGGCCGCGGCACCGTAGGCGGAGAGCGCGGCGCCCGCGTTCCCGGCGGTGGGTACTACCAGCCCCGGTACGCCAGCGGCGCGCGCACGGGTGACGGCGGTGCTCATCCCGCGCGCCTTGAACGAGCCAGTCGGGTTCAATCCCTCATCCTTCACCCAGAGACGGCGGACACCGATCGCGCGCGCCAGCTCGGGCTGCTCGAGCAGTGGCGTGGCGCCCTCGCCGAGCGATACCGGCGTCTCGCCGGGGCAGAGCGGCAAGAGCGCGGAGTAGCGCCACATATCCCAGCGGTCGAGGAGAGCCTCGCGCGAGGTCGGCAGTCCGGCGTAGTGCACGAGATAGGGCTGGCCGCAGTCGGGGCAGACGGTGGCCAGTGCATCTCCCCGCTCGGTGTGATCGCAAGCCGAGCAGGTGAGAGTCCAGTTTTTCATTCGGGTGGATCCGTGGTGAGTGTAGAGGGTTTGTGATCGACGGCGTGGTCGCCGGCCGGGTCTGCGGGCGCACTGCCCGAAGCAGTACCGTCGGGTGCCACACCGTCCACGATGGCGGCAGCATCGGCCGTCGCTGTGGGGGGCGCTGCGAGAGCCGCGCTCCCCGGGTTCCGCTCGTTCAACACATCGAGTACGCGCTTCGCTGCGGCTGCGCTGAAGCCGGGAAGCTTCGCGATGTCCTCCTCCTTCGCCTCGCGAACTCCGCGCACGCTTCCGAAGGCATGTAGCAGCTCGCGCCTGCGCTTCGGGCCGATCCCCGGGATGCTGAGCAGCTCCGACGTCACCGTGCGCATGCTGCGCCGCTTACGGTTGTACGTGATGGCGAAGCGGTGCGCCTCGTCGCGCGCGCGCTGCAGCAGCCGGAGCCCCGCCGAGCGGCGCGATAGCCGCAGCGGCTCGGACCGACCGGGGAAGTAGATCTCCTCTTCGCGCTTGGCGAGGCTGATGGTCTGCAACGCCCCGAGCCCCAGCTCTTCGAGCGCCGCACGTGCCGACGAGAGCTGTCCCTTGCCACCATCGATCACGACGAGATCGGGGAGCGGCTTCTCGCTCTCCAGCCGCCGCGTGAAGTAGCGAGTGACCACCTCGTGCATCGACGCGAAGTCGTCGGTCCCCTCCACGGTCTTGATCCTGAACTTCCGGTACTCGCCACGCTTCGGCCGGCCGTTCTCGAACCAGATGCACGATGCTACCGTGTCGGTCCCCTGCGCCGTGGAGATGTCGAAGCAGACGAGCGAACGCGGGAGCGTCTGCAGGCCCAGGTCGCGCTGGAGCGCGTACACGGGATCGGCGGCGCGTTCGGTGGCGACCATCTCGGAGAGCCGCTGCTCCTCGAGCAGGTGCCGCGCGTTCTGCTCCGCGAGATCGGTGAGCTGCCTGCGAGGTCCGCGCTGCGGAACCCAGATCTTCGTGGACGGGAGCGCCTCCTCGATCAGCTCGCGGTCGTCGAACTCGAAAGGCGCGAGCAGCTCGCGAGCGTGCTCCTCCGCGGGCAGATACGCTCGCACCAGGTAGGCAGCGAGCACCGCGGCATCTTCCTCGCCGTCCAGGTTCTCGAGGAACTGGTGCTCGCGTCCGAGGAGCCGGCCGGAACGTACGCGCAACACCGTGACGCACGCTTCGTCGCCATCGCGGGCATATCCCACGACATCGCGATCGCTGCCTCCAACCTCCATCACCACGGTGGGACTCTGCATCTGCTCGAGGTGCGCGAGCACATCGCGCAGCTCGGCCGCACCTTCGAAATCGAGGCGGGCGGCCGCCTCCTCCATTCGTTCGCGGATGCGATGGGTGAGCTCTCCGGTTCGCCCCTCGAGGAAGAGGACCACCTCGTCTATCATCTGGCGGTACGATGCCTCGCTCTGAGCGAGGATGCACGGCGCCTTGCAGCGACCGATGTGATAATCGAGACAGGCTCGCTCCGGCATCTCCCGCGGCATGTCGTAGTCGCACGACCGCACGGTGAAGACGCGCTTCACCACTCTGAGCGCGTGACGCATCGCGCCGACGTCGGTATAGGGGCCGAAGTAGCGCGCGCCGTCGTTCTCCAGCCGGCGCGTCACGATGAGCCGCGGGAAGGGCTCCTGGACCGTGACCTTGATGTACGGGTACGACTTGTCATCGCGGAGCGCGATGTTGAAGCGCGGCCGATGCTCCTTGATGAGATTCGCCTCGAGGATCAGTGCGTGCGCCTCGGAGGGAACAACGATGGTCTCGAGGTCCGCCACGCGCTGCACGAGCGCGCGCGTCTTGAGGCTCGTAGCGTGGTCGCTCGCGAAGTAGCTGCGCACGCGCGAGCGGAGGCGCTTCGCCTTGCCCACGTACAACACCTCCCCCCCGGCGTCCTTCCAGAGGTAGACGCCCGGCGACTCGGGGAGATGGCTTATCTTGCTCGCGACGCGCTCGGGCGCTTCGATGATCGGCATATCACTCCAACGGTGCTTCACGGCCGCTCTGCGCGGCCTCATGAAATATAACCGTTCCGAAGTGTGCTCCCCGGTCGTACGAGTGCTAGCGGCGCATTATGGAGCGCACGATGGTGCGCGATTCCGCGAGCCCCATCGCGCCGGTGAGCGCGAAGTACGCCAGGCCGTATGGCGCAAAGGCCGCGACCGCGAGCAGGATCGGGTGCTCCGTCCCCATGGCGAGCTTCACTCCCCACGCCACGGCCGCGGATATCGCCGCAGCGAGCCAGAGCCTCCCCACGAAGCCGATGTCGAGCCCCGTCCGGCCGATCTTCCTGTTCAGTCCCCGCCGCAGGAGCGCGAACTCCACCCACCCGGCCAGCCCCGCCGAAATAGTGAGCCCCGCGACACCCCAGCGCGGCTCGATCCCGAGGAGGGGCGGAAGCGGGATCGCGAAGAGATAGCCGAGCGCCATGGTGAGCGTCACGCGCACGATGGCAAAGCGGAGCGGCGTACGAGTGTCATGCAGCGCGTAATAGGTGGACGAGTACAGCCGGCCGAGCGTGTTCGCCAGCAACCCCACGGCGGATCCGGCGAGTATCGCCCACACGTAGACCGAGTCGCGCCGCGTGAACTCTCCGGTCTGGAAGAGCGCGCCCGCCAGAACATCGCCCAGCGCCAGGAACACCATCGCCGACGGCACCACGAGAAAGGCGATTCTCCTGAGGCCCGAATCGAGCCGCGTGCGAAGTGTCGCAGCCACCTCGTCGGCTTCGCCGTACGCACTCGACATGGTCGGAAGCTCTGCGGCCGAGATGGACATGCCGAAGAGACTCACGGGCAGCATGTAGAGCGTCTGCGCAGTGGTGAGGCCGGCCGCGGCGCCAACCGGGAGGAGACTCGCGAGAAGCACGTCCACGTAGCCACTCACCTGCACCACCCCGCGCCCCACGAACACCGGCCCGAAGTTGCGCACCACGGTGCGTACGTGCGCCGATGCCGTGTCGAACACGGGCCGAAAATGCGGAAGCAGACGGAGCACCACGGGGAACTGTACCAGGAGCTGCAGCACGCTCCCCACCACGGCTCCCCATGCTGCCACGACCGCGAGGTCGAACTCACCGACCCGTCCTCCGAACCAGAGGAGCGAGCCGATGATCGCGAGGTTCCACACCACCGGCGCGGTGTACGACAGAAAGAAACGGCGATGGCTGTTGAGTACCCCGAGGCACCAGGCGCAGAGCACCAGCACACCCACCCCGGGAAAGAGGATGCGCACGAGCCGTACGGTGAGCTCGCGCGTCGCTCCCTCGAAGCCGGGCGCTATCACGTTCACCAGCACGGGCGAAGCCAGTACGCCCAGCAGCACGAGCACCGCCATGGTGAGCGCGAGGAGCGTTCCGATCGCGTTCGCGACGCGGGTCGCCTCTTCCTCGTCGCCCTGTGCGAGGAGCCGTGCGTAGACCGGGATGAACGACGCCGAAAGCACGCCCTCGCCAAAGAGATTCTGCAGCGAGTTCGGGATGCGGAAGGCGACGTTGAACGCATCCGCCGCGGCACCGAGACCGAGGTAGTGGCTGAGGAATCGCTGGCGCACCAGTCCGAAGAGACGACTCAGCAGGATTCCGGCGGCTACCAGAGCCGCGAAACGCCCCGTGCGCTCGGCGCGTCGCGCGGGGCTGCCCTGTTCGCGAAGCTGCGTCGTCACCTGTCGATCGCTCTTCCCGTCGAGACGAGCGTGCCCTCCACCAGCGCGGAGGCGTGCTCCCTTGCGGCATCGAGCATCGCATCGAGCAGCGGCTCGCCATGGCGCGCCAGCATCGGCATCAGGTTGAGCGTGCGCTCCTGCGGCCTGCCAAGCGGGAAGAGCGATGCACGCGCGGTCTCCACGTCGCGCACCAGCTGGTCGTGCTTTCGCTTGGACGCGGCGACGACTCGCCGCTCGAGTCTGTCGAGTCGGTGGCCGATGCTGTTGCGCGCACCGGTGAGCACCGGATCGGGCACGAGCGGCCCATCTCCTTCGGCCACCGCCTTCGAGAGCTCATCAGCCGCGCTCTCCAGGGCGGCGCGGTAGCCCGCCAGCGCGCCGCGCACTCGATCGGAGAGAAGCTCGCGCGCCAGGCGCCCCAGGGTAGCGTCGGCGTTCTCGAGATCGGCCACCTCGAGCCCGTTGCGAGCGAGGATGCGACGTACATGCGGCTCGACGATCGTTCCCGACCAGCGCGGAACGGCCAGCGGCTGTGCGACGCCAAGTGCATCGGCCACCGCGCTCACCTGCGCGAAGTAGCCGAGCTCCCCCGGCCCGGCGGCGTACGCCACGGTGGGAAGAATCGCGCGCTCCGCGACGGGCCGGAGAAGCACGTTCGGCTCGAGTACCCCGAGCGATTCGTCGCTCGTGCGGCGCAGCGACGGAGCGATCGGAATTCGATCGCGCGCTCCATTCCGCACCTCGAACACGAGCGACAGCCCATCGACGTGCGCTACCTGCGGCTCGTGACCACGCCCGCGCAGTTCGTTCTCTCGCGCGCTGAGCGCGCCGTCCACCACCTGCGCCTGCTCCAGCGCTCGCAGCATCAGCGGCCGCTCGGCGGCACGCACCGAAGGGTGCCCCGCGTCCAGCACCGCGATGCCGAGCGGTTCGAGCACACCGCGCAGGAGCGCGACGAAGGCGCTCCCCACGGTCGCATCACTCGTGTACGAAGAACGCACCAGCTCCATCACCGCGGGATCGGCCGCCGATCCGGCCGCGCGCGCGAGGATGCGAGCCAGCGCCCCCACGTCGCCGAGCGGCGTATCGCACATCTCGAGATCGGCCACCGGCGGCGCCGCCATCTGCAACCGCTCCACGCTCTCGCCGATCGCCACGTACGTCACGCTCGACTCGGCGAAGTCGGCATCGTAAGTAGCCGCCCAGAACACGGGAGCAGTGGGGATGCCGGTGGCTTGCTCCAGAGCATTCGCCAGCGTGAGCGCGCTGAGCGCCTTGCTGAACGTGTAGATCGGCCCGCCGAAGAGGCCTGGCTGCTGCCCGGTCGTCACCACCACGCCGCCGCTCTCCGACACCCGGGTGAGGCGCTCGGCGGCGCGCCCCGAAGCCTCGAATGCCGCACTCAGTGACTCGACCCACCCGGAGCCGGCGAAGTCTCGGCGCACCGACTCGGCGCGTGCGCGCCAGTCATCAGCGGCAGCGGGCACGGCGGGATACCAGTCGTTCGGCGCGTCGCCGTTCAGTACGAGGCGCGCGAGGCCCGACGAGCCAATCGCGCGCGTGATTACGCGGAAGTCGGTCATCGCCGAAATTTCGTCATCACCGAATGGAATGAATGCGACGTCTCATTTGTGGTATGGCTCGCCACGGAGGATGGTGCCCGCGCGGTACAGCTGCTCCGCGAGTACGAGGCGAGCCAATTCGTGTGGCAGCGTCCAGCGAGTGAGTGCCATGCGCATGTCGGCGCGCGCGAGAACTTCCGGCGAGAGTCCGTACGCACCGCCAATGATGAAGGCCACGTCGCGCGTGGCGCTCTCCCGCTCCTCGCGCAACCACCCGGCGAACTCCTCCGAGCGGAGCATCGTTCCCTGCTCGTCGCAAGCCACGACCCACGTCAGCGCCCCCGCCGCCTCCAGCAGCCGCTCCCCCTCCCGCCGCCGCACCTCTCCCTCAGTCCGCGACCGTGCCGACTCCTCCTTCACCTCCACGATCTTCAGCGGCCAGTACCGCGCCGCCCGCCTCTCGTATTCCTCAACCAGCGCCCCCATCTCCCGCGCTCGAACCTTACCGACGACAATGAGGAGGAGATGCATGGGGAAGTGGTAAAAGGAGACAGGAAACGGGGAACGGGGAACAGGCACCGGCTCGCGCACGCACAGCCCTCAACTCCGAGGCAGTTAACCGTTTCCTGTTTCCCCTTTCCCGTTCCCCCTCACCCCTTCGCTCCGGCCATCACGCGTATATCCCTCTCAGTCTATGCACCGTCGCCACGCGCGAAATGGCCAGCATGTAGGCAGCCGTCCGCATATTCACCTTGTGGCTGTTCGAGAGGTTGAGAACATCGTGGAAGCTCTGCTGCATGATGCGCTGCAGGCGCTCGTTGACGGTGTTCAGAGTCCAGAAGTAGCCACTGCGGTCCTGCACCCACTCGAAGTAGGAAACCGTCACGCCGCCCGCGTTGGCGAGGATGTCGGGGATCACGAAGACGCCCTGCTCGTCCAGGATCGCATCGGCGGGCGCCGTAGTGGGGCCGTTCGCGCCCTCGCAGATGATCTTCGCGCGGATCTTTCCGGCGTTCTTGCGCGTGATCACGTTCTCGAGCGCCGCGGGGACGAGGACGTCCACATCGAGCGTGAGCAGCTCCTCGTTGGTGATCTTGTCACCCTCGGTGTACCCCTCGAGCGACCTGTGCTCCTTCACATACTCTATGGCCCCAAGCACGTCGATGCCCTTCTCGTTGTGGAAGGCACCGGAGCGGTCGCCGATCGCGGTGATGATGCAGCCCTGCTCCTGCAGCAGCCGCGCTGCCACCGAGCCCACGTTGCCGAAGCCCTGAACGGCGATGCGCGTTCCGCGCACGTCCATCCCCTGGTGCTCGAGCGCTGCCAGCAGCACCAGCATAACTCCACGTCCGGTGGCTTCGCGGCGGCCGAGCGAGCCGCCCATCTCCACCGGCTTACCGGTCACCACTGCCGTCACCGTGTGACCCATACGCATGGAGTAGGTGTCCATCACCCACGCCATCACACGCTCGTTGGTGTTCACGTCGGGCGCGGGTACGTCGGAGTCGGGGCCGAGCGTGTTGATGATGCCCGCGGTGTAGCGGCGGGTGAGGCGCTCCAGCTCGCCCACGCTCAGCTTGAGCGGATCGCAGATCACTCCACCCTTGGCGCCGCCGAAGGGGATGTTCACCACTGCGCACTTCCAGGTCATCCAGGCGGCGAGCGCCTTCACCTCATCGAGGCTGACGTGCTCGTCGAAGCGGATGCCGCCCTTCGCGGGGCCTCTGGAAGTGTTATGAAGAACACGATAGCCGGTGAAGACCTCGAGCTCACCGTTGTCCATCATGATCGGAACCGAGATGGTGATCTCCTTCTCGGTGCTGCGCAGAATCTTGTAAAGCCCAGGTTCGAGGTCGAGCAGCTCGGCGGCCCGGTCGAAGCGGGACATCATGTCTTCGAGCGGATTGTCCTCGTTCAGGAAGCGGTCCTTATCGGGCCGGACGATCTTGGCGGTGGAAAGTCTGAGATCGGTGCTCATTATGTTGGAGTGCGCCGGACAGCGGACTGCCGGCTCATGGTTGACGGTGACGTACAGCGAGAGTGCGAGCGATGAGCGCGTCCACTTCCGCGCGCCCACTCTCCACCTCTGGCTGCTGCGAAACATACCACAAGGGCGGCGCTTCGCGAGGCCAGAGCGAAGCCAGCTTGACTGCGTCCTTCAGCGTGCAAACAGCTGCGGGTGCGGTGCTCGCGCCGCGCGCCAATTGCGCGGCGGCAGATGCGAGGCGCAACGCCTCCTGTAGTGTGAAGCGGTGATGATCCGGGAACGAGCGCGACTCCACCCTCGCGCCCACCGCCGCCAGCTGCCCCTCGAAGGCGGCGGAATCTCCGATCGCGGAGATCGCCAGCACGCGCTGGCCCTCCAGCACTGACGGTGCGACTGAGCCGGGCGTGGCAGCTCCCACGGCGCCGTCGTCGCGCGGTGCGGCGCCGCCTCGGTCGCCGAAGTGAACCGCAGACATGGTGCTGCGGGGGGCATCATCCGTACCGCGGGGGATCACGCGCAGCTCGCCGAGCGCGAGGTGCACGATGGCAGTGGCCATGCCACCCGCCGCAAGCGACACACGCTCGGCGACTCGCCTCGCATCATCGAGCGACGCAGCTTTGCGCGTCACGACCGCCAGCGCTGCCCGGCGCAACGAGGAAAGCGGCTCGCGCCACGGGCCGGCCGGGAGGAGGCGACGGTTCTCGCACCAGCGCTCCGCGCTCACCAGAACGATGTCCGCGGTGCGCGCCGCGCGCCGGTGCTGGAAAGCGTCGTCCAGTACGACGGTATCGCACCCGCTCGCCGCCGCTCGCCCCATGCCCGCTACGCGATCCGGGGAAGCGATGACGGGAATCCCGGGATTGAGGATCTCGTGCACGAGCGGCTCATCGCTTCCGTAGCCTCGCAGAACGATCGCCGGCCGCGCGCCGCGCACTGCCAGCTCGCTGGCCAGCCATGCCGACACGGGAGTCTTGCCCGTACCTCCGACTGTCAGATTCCCTACACCGAGTGCGGGAATCCGCGGTTCGTGCACCGGGAGCACTCCTGCATCGTAGAGCCTCCCGCGCAGCGTCATGGCGCCGCCGTACAGCAGCTCCAGCGGAGTGAGCGCGAGGCGTGCGGCCCGCGCCGCGAGGTCCCGCGAATACCAGAGCCGTTCCACGCCGTGCAGCTCACGCACGGGCCGCGGCTCCAGTCTGCTCCATGAGATCTTCGAAGCGCTCCGCCTGCTCCGCGGCCTCACGCGGCGACGGGAAATTCAGGTAGGCCGGATCGCCGTACGCGATTCGAACGCGCGCGAATGGCTTCGGGATCATGAACCGGTCCCAGCTCTTCAACCTCCAGGCGCGGCTCGTACTGACGCGAAGGGCGACCACCGGCGCGCCGCTGCGCTGTGCCACTATCAACGCGCCGGGCGCGAACTTTCGAGCGGGCCCGCGCGGACCGTCGGGCGTGAAGGCGACATCTCCCCCGCTCTGCGCCGTACGGCTCATCCCGAGGAGCGCGCGTCCGCCGCCGCGCGTCGTCGAGCCGCGCAGCGTGCGAAGGCCGAGAACTTCCGCCACACGCGCGACGATCTCACCATCTCCGTGCTCGCTGATCAGAACCGTGATCCCCTCGTTACGATGATTCCAGAGCAGGGCCAGCATCTCGCCGTGCCAGAGCGTGAAGATCACCGGCTTCCCGGCATCGCGCAGACGCTGCGAGGGTGCGCGGTTCACCTCACGGATCCGCCAGGTACTGGCGAGCAGCCGCACCAGCGGCACGCCGAGCCGCACGATCCAGCCGATGCGCCGCTCCCTCTTCCGGGCTCGTTCATCTCGCGCGGCCCGCGCATCGGGATCGTCGGGCACGCCGGCATGCGGAGGGTGGTTGGACTCGTTCATCTCACTGTTTCATGGTGGCGAGCACCAGCTCTGCCACTCGCGCCGCGGCTCCCGGCTTCCCGAGTTTCGAGCGCACTTCACCGAGGCCCGCGAGCATCGTGTTCCGCTCCGCGCTGCCGTGGTCCAGCAGCGGCTCCAATGCATCCGCCACACGCTGCGGCTGCAGATCGTGCTGGATGAACTCCGGTGCGACCTCGCGGCCCGCCACCACGTTCACCAGACCGATGCGCGGGATGCGCACCACGCGCCGCGCGATGGCGTAGTTGAGCGAACCGGTGCGATAGGCCACCACCAGGGGGCATCCCGCAACCGCCGCCTCGAGCGTCGAAGTCCCGCTCTTGGAGAGAGCGGCATCGGCCGCACGCCACACCGGAAACGACGCGGCGTGCACGAGCGGATACGGGCAGCGCACCGGATCCAACGTGACTCCCGGCGCGGCGCTCACGATCACCTTCAGGGCGCTCACGCGCCGCTCCAGCTCGCGAGCTGTGGCGACGAAGCTGTCCAGATGCCGCGAGATTTCCTGAACGCGGCTCCCGGGAAAGAGCGCCAGCACCGGTGCATCGTTCGGCAGACCGAGCTGCGAGCGTGCGGCGGCGCGATCGGGCATGTGCTCCGCCGCCCGATCGAGAAGCGGGTGCCCCACGAACGTAGCGTCTATCCCGTGCTTTTCGAGCAGCTCCTCCTCGAAGGGAAGGATCACCGCGGCCCTGGTCACGGTGCGCTCCATCTTCGCGAGACGCCCCGCGCCCCAGGCCCACACCTGCGGCGTTATGTAGTACAGCACCGGCACGCCCGCTTCGTGCGCGGCTGCGGCCACCTTCATGTTGAAGCCCGGGTAATCCACGAGCATCACCAGCCCCACGCGCCCGCTGCGCAGCCGCGCACGGAGCTCGCCCAGGAGCCGATAGTGCTTCGGGATGTGCCTCACCACCTCGCTGAAGCCCATGACGGCGAGGCGGTCGGTGTGCTCCATGAGAGACACGCCCGCGCGCTCCATCCGCGCGCCGCCGATTCCCACGAGCGGAAGATCGGGCGCGCAGCGGCGGAGTACCTCCGCCACCCCCGAGGCGTGCAGGTCGCCGGATGCCTCGCCGGCGACCATGAGAACCTCACGCACCCGGCTGCTCCCGACGCGCCTCCCCGGCACGCCCCGCCTCCGCGCCCGCGAGCTCGGGAAGCGAACGCTCGATCTCTCCCATGATGCGGAGTGCGAGCGCCAGCGCTTCGCGACCGTCGTCGCCAGTGACTATCACCGGCTCCCGCCCCTGCGCGGCCGCCACGAAGCTCTCCAGCTCGAGACGCAGCGGTTCGGCGTTCTCGTCGTGCGCCACGAGCGGGATGTGCTCCATGTACTCTTCGAGCTGCCGCGGCGCCGACGCGATGGCGGCAACATCGAGCCCGCCCCGCAACCGGTAGAAATCACCCGTCCCCTGTCCCAGATCGAGCGAGAGGTATCCGCTCCGCTGGAAGATTCGCAGCTTGCGCACCCGCTCGCGCGATACGCGGCTGGCAGTGATGTTCGCCACCGCGCCCGTGTCGAAGGTGAGCCGCGCGTTGGCGATGTCCACCGATGGCGTGAGCACGGGAACTCCGGAAGCGGCGAGCGAGTCCACGCGTCCGCCGACGAGCGTGCGCACCAGGTCTATGTCGTGGATCATGAGATCGAGCACCACTGCCACGTCCGACCCGCGCGGGTTGAAGGACGCCAGGCGATCGCTCTCGACGAAGCGAGGCGCGTCTATGTACGGGAGCGCGGCGCGAATCGCGCGGTTGAAGCGCTCCACGTGCCCGGTCTGCACCAGCGCACCCTTCGCCCGCGACACTTCGAGCAGATCATCGGCTTCGTCGAGGGTGGAAGCGATCGGCTTTTCGATGAGCACATGCACGCCCCGCTCCAGCGCGCGGCGTGCCACGGCATGGTGAGCCGGCGTAGGCACCACCACCGTCACTGCATCAACGCCCGAGAGCAGCTCATCGAGCGACGGGATCGCCTTCACTCCGAGCTCACGCTCCACCTGCGCCGCCCGCTCGGGGCGCGCCTCGTGAAAGCCGACGAGCTGCGCGCCCGGCACCTCGCGCAGAAGCCGAACGTGGTGGAAGCCAAGACTTCCCGCGCCGATCACACCGATCCGGGTGGGGGCGCTCACCGCACCACCCCACGGCCGCTGTTGTCTACGAAGGTCAGGAAGTGACGCACCTCGGGACACATCTCCAGCTCCTGGTGCGCACGCTCCATCGCCTGCGAAACCTTGAGGTCGGAGCGGAAGAAGAGTCGGTACGCCCGCTTCAGCTCCCGGATCACCCCGGGGTCGAAATTGTTGCGCTGCAGCCCCACACTGTTGAGCCCATAGAGCTTGATGGGATTCCCCACCGCCTTGAGGAAGGGAGGCACGTCCTGCGGCACTCGCGAGCAGCCGCCGATGAAGCTGTACGCACCGATGTTCACGAACTGGTGAACCGCCACCAGTCCCGAGATTATGGCGTGGTCCTCCACGGTGACGTGGCCCGCGAGCTGGGTGCCGTTGGAGATGATCACGCCGTTACCGATGTGGCAGTCGTGTGCGAGGTGCACGTACGTCATGATGAAGCAGTCGCTCCCGACCGTCGTGCTCAACGACTCGGCGGTGCCGCGGTTGATCGTCGCGTACTCGCGGATCACCGTGCGGTCGCCGATCTCCACGGCCGTGTCCTCGCCCTGGAATTTGAGGTCCTGCGGATCGCCCCCGACTACCGAGCCGATCCCCACCTTCACCTCGCTCCCCAGGCGCACGTTCCGCTCGAGCGTGGAGCGGGTCGCGAGCACGCAGCCGTCGCCCAATACGCAATCGTCGCCGACGAACGCGTAAGGTCCGATCTCCACTCCCGCGCCGATCTGCGCGCTCGACGACACCACGGCCGTCGGATGGATCTTCGCCGTCATACGTCCATGACCATGGCGCCGAGGTCGCCCTCGCAGACGACGTCGCCATCCACGCGCGCCACTCCGTGCATCTTGCACATTCGCCCGCGTACCTGCAGGAGTTCCAGCTCGAAGCGGAGCTGATCGCCAGGCCTCACAGGCCGCCGCCACTTCACGTTGTCGAGCGAAGTGAAGTACATGATCTTCTGCTCCGGCTCCGGCACGGCGCCGAGAAGCAGCAGCCCACCCACCTGCGCCATCGCCTCCACGATCAGCACGCCGGGCATTACGGGATGACCCGGGAAGTGCCCCTGAAAAAACGGCTCATTGATGGTGACGTTCTTGATCCCGACCACGCGCTTCCCCGCCTCCAGCTCGAGGATCCGGTCCACGAGGAGAAACGGGTAACGATGCGGGATGATCCTTATGATCTCATCGATGCCAAGCATCCGTGTCTCCTTCGCGGCGAGTGTGAGCATCTCCCGGACGAGAGTGATGGTGCCCCTGTGACTCGGCTTCAGCGCGGCGACGCGGGCTCGCACGCGACGGCCGGCGAGCGCGAGGTCGCCCACACAATCCATCGTCTTGTGGCGGGCGAATTCATCCGACCAGCGGAGCGTATTATCCACCACCCCCGTCTCGTCGAGGACGATGGCGTTGTCGGTGGACCCGCCGACGATCAGGCCGCGTGCACGCAGCGCTTCCACTTCCCTCACGAAACCGAAGGTGCGCGCCGGCGCGAGCTCGCGCGCGAAGGTCTCCGGCGTGATAGCGAACTCGCAGCTCTGCCTCCCGATGAGCGGGTGCGGAAACTCGATGGTGACCCGGAGCCTGAGCTCACGAGCGGGCTCCGCCTCGTACACCGATTCGCCGTCGGTGACGGTGATCCGCTCCGGGATCTCGAGGTAGCGCACCGCACCGCGTCGCGGTGCGAGACCCACGCGCGCGAGCGCCTGAAAGAACGGCCCCGCGCTCCCATCCAGAATGGGCGGCTCGGGACCATCCATCTCGATGATCACGTCGTCTATCTCGTGCGCGGCAACCGCCGCGAGCACGTGCTCCACCGTGTGCAGCGCCTGCTCACCAGTGCCGAGCTGCGTCCTGCGCTCGCTCGCCACCGCGTTCTCCACGAGTGCGGGCGTGACCGGCTCGCCGGGGAGGTCGAGCCGCCGGAAGACGATCCCCGATTCGGCCTCGGCCGGCCGGAATGTCAGTCGGCACGGCTTGCCGAGATGGAGCCCTACCCCCTCGAGCGACACACAATCGCGTATCGAGTTGCGATTCTCGCTCATGCGCTCTCCTCGCCCTCCGCCTCCGCTCGCGCGAGCAGGCGTTCCATCCTGCGCATGAGGCCAGCGAGCTTGAAGAAGGCCGCGTGCGCACGCAGCGCCTCGCGGTGCGGACGCGCCGGATAGCCAGACCATGTCTCGCCAGCGGGTATGTCGCCGAACACGCCCGCCTGCGCCGCCAATCTCGCGCCGGCGCCGATGTCGTGATGCCCGCTCACGCCTACCTGGCCCGCCAGAATGCAGCCGTCGCCTATGTGCACCGATCCGGCGATCCCAACCTGCGCCATGATGAGGCAGAGCCGTCCGATGCGGACGTTGTGCGCGATGTGCACGAGGTTGTCTATCTTCGTCCCCGCGCCTATCACCGTGTCGTCCACGCTTCCCCTGTCGAGCGTCGAATTGGCGCCGATCTCCACTTCGTCTTCGATGATGCAGCGACCCACGTGCGGGATCTTCTCATGACGGCCGCCCGCCTGCACGTATCCGAAACCATCGCACGCCACGCGCACGCCGGCGTGCAGCCGCACGCGCCGGCCGACCTCCGCGCCCGGGTACAGCGTGACGGAATCAGCCAGCCAGCTCTCGGCGCCCACGCGGACTCCTCGCCCGATATTGCAGTGCGGCCCCACCCATACTTCGTCTTCCAGTGTGGCGCCCTCGTCTACCACCGAGTAGGGGCCGATGGAAACCCCGCTGCCGAGCGCGGCGCCGCGCCCGATGATGGCGGTGGGATGGATGCCCGTTCGTCGGGGGAGCGGTGGATACAGCGCGGGGATGGCCTTCAGCATCGCTTCGTACGGCTCTGCCACGACTATCCTGCAGCCGCCGTAATCGCCCTCTCCCGCCTCGCCGGCGGCATCGGACAGCTCGGGAGAAACCAGAACCGCTCCCGCGCCCGACGACGCGAGCAGGGGCGCGTAGCGCTCGTGCGCGAGGAAGGTGAGATCGTGCTGACCAGCGCGGTCGAGCGGACCCACGCCGGTGAGTAGCACGCTCCCGTCGCCCACGACGCTTCCACCTACCATGCGCGCGATGGCCTCGGCGGTGAGAGACTTGCGGCCCTCCCCACCGAGGCCATCGTGCGGCGCCGAATCGTTCGCCGTCAACGTTCGAGCGGCGGATTCTTTCGGGTTGCGCCGGTGGGCTGCGAGGTGGGCCCGGCGGGCCCCTTCTTCGCCGGCGTATTGCTCGCCGACCCACCCGCCGCCTTGAGGCGCGCGATCACCTTGTCGGTGATGTCGAGCGAGGAATCCGCCGCCACCACCACGCCCGACTGATTGCCGGCGTCGAACACCATCGCATACCCCTCCTCGGAGCGGACCTGCTCGATGATGCTGTTGATCTTCTCCATGATCGGCCGGATGAGCTCCGCCTGGCGCTGCTGCGCCTTCTGCTCCAGGCCCTGCACGCGCTGCTGGTACTCGCGCTCCTTGTCCTGGATCTCCTTCTGCTTGGCCGTCCTGGCGGCCTCGCTCAGGGTGGATTCGGACTTCGTGTACGACGCGATCAGCGTGTTGAGCGAGTCGCCCATCTTCTGAACCTGATCGCGGTACGAGTTCATGTCCTTCTGGATCTGTGCTTCGGCCTCCGCGCGTCCAGGCGCAGCGGCGATGATCTCCTGCGAGTTGACGTAGGCGATCTTCGTCCCGCCCTGTGCGGCCGCGGTGCCGAAGGCAAGGATCGTGAACGCCAGGGCTCCCAGCGCAGCATTTACGAGCGAACGCATGATGACTCCAGTTTTAGAAAAGTTGCCCGAGCTTGAAGTGAAGCTGCCATTTGGGGTCCTTTCGCCCCAGTTCGTCGACGCGATCGAAGCCGTACGCCCAGTCGAGCCCCAGGGGCCCGAGCGGCGTCACGATGGCCACGCCGATGCCGGCCCCACGGAAGAGTCGCGTGGGGTCGAAGTCGCGGGGGTTCGAGTACACGTTCCCCGCATCGTAGAACAGGTCCGCATAGAGCATCTGATTGAAGCGCACTCCGAGTTCCGCGGTCGCCGAGAAGAATGCATTGCCGAAGGAGCCCAGCGACGCGTTCTGATTCGTCTCGGGAACGTAGCCCTGCGGGGTGATCGAGAACTCGTCGTAACCGCGCAGCTGCTCGCCGTACTGCGTGCCGCCCATCGCGAACTTCTGCGAGAAGAAGAACGGCCCCGCATCGCCGAAGAGCGCTCCCGCGCGCGCCGTGAGCCCAAAGACGAGCTTCATCGGTGCCGAACCCGGCTCACCGCCGCCGAACTGCGCGAGCGTGCTGTAGTTCCGCATCTCGGCGGTGTAGCGCTGGAAGTTCGTAGAACCGCCCAGCGGGCCACCGTTGAACTGGGCGGTGAAGGTCTGCATCGAGCCGGCCGACGCGAATGGCATGTCGATCCGGTTGTCGTGCGTGATCGTCGTGCCCAGCATCGAGCGGAAGCGGTTGTTCGTGTCGATGGTGGTGTCGCGGTTGGCTATCCCTCCAGAGAATTTCGCCGCCTCCGCGCCGTACGACACGAAGAGCCGCGTGAAGTAGGAGTTGAACACCGGGAAGCCGAACTGCAGCGAGCCACCGGTGCTGGTGCTGCGTCCGAGGTCCGCGATGATGTAGCGCGACTGCGTGTGATACGCCGTCACCGTTCCCGTGGTCCGCGACATACGGATCGCCGGGTCGGTGTAGCTCAACTGGAAGTCGTTGATGTAGCGCCCGAACTGCCACTGCAGCGACGCGCGCTTGCACCTTCCGAAGAGGTTCGGCTGATCGAGCCCGATGAAGCCGCCCACGCCGGTTCCCTCACCCACCGAGGCACCGAAGTTCACGCTCCCCGTCCTCTTCTCCTTCAGGTGGAAGATGACATCCACGTCGCCCTTGTCGTTCGCCGGACGCGTATCGGGTGGAGGAAGCGGCGACTCGAAGAAGCCCAGGTTCTGGATGTTCTGGTAGCTGCGAATCAGACGATCCTGGCTGAAGACGTCGCCGGGTAGAATCACCAGAGCGTCGCGGATGCACGTCTCGCTGGTGTAGTCGTTCCCCGCGATGTCTATGCGGTTTATGGTGGCCGGGGTCTTCTCGTCGATCTCCCAGCGCAGGTTCACGACAGGGGTGGAATCCACGGGCGAAATCGTCCGCTCCACCACCGGCCTGATCTGCGCGTAGATATACCCCTCATTCGCGTAAGCGGTCTGCAGCGACTGGGTGGCCGTCTCCCATTTCTCCTGGTCGAAGACGTTCTCACCATTGTCGGAGCCGCCGCCGAAGAGCCCCTTCACTCGATCGGTGATGGAGGGAGACGTCTGCCTGAAGGGGAAGTAGCGCTCGATGGCATCGGTGGGGAAGTGCCGATTGCCGATCACGTCGAAGGTGCCGACCCGGTACTTCTCGCCCTCGCGCACGCCGATCCGCAGCATCGCCTTGCCCGTCTCGCGGTCCACCAGCATGGTGTCCCGGGTAACCTGGAAGTCGATGAAGCCCTTCTCGTGGTACACCTTGGGGATGCGCTCGCCGAGGTCGGCGGTGAACTTGTCCTCGTCGAACTCGCCCTTGCGCCAGAACCAGAAGCCCTCGGGCTTGGTTTTCATCGCGTCGACTATCGTCCCCTCGCCCACCTGCTTGTCACCCTCGATGTCCACGCCCGAAATGGCGAGGCGGCGTCCCTCCTCGATGTCGAAGGTGATGTGGGTAGTATCGTTGACGACGGTGGTCTCGGGGCGCACTCTGGCCAAGTAGTAGCCCTTCGACTCGTAGAGCGAGTCTATGCGCTGGATCGAGGCGGTGAGTGCGGCGGGGTCGAGCGGCTGGCCCGGGTCGAGCGAAATCTTGTCCTTTACCGAACCCTCGGACACGACGTTGGTGCCCTTCACCGAGTAGCTCCCCAGGATCGGGCGCTCCTTTACGGTGAAGATCACGGTCGCCCGGCCGGTAGAGCGATCCACGGCGCAGGTGCTCTGCACGTCGGAGAACTGGCCGGTTGCGAAGAGGTTTCGAATCGCGCGCTGGAGGACGCGGAAGTTCAGCGTGTCGCCTCGGGAAATGCCGATGTCGCCCTGGATAGTGGCGAGCGGCACCCGTTCGTTACCACGAACGATCAGGGAATCCGGGACGGTACAGGGACTCTCGGACTGCTGTTGCGCACGTGCGGAAGCGCTCGCGAGAGCCAGCGCCAGGGCGAGCGGCAGGAGGGTGGGTCGTAACATGGGTATAAGATACACACGAAACGGCCGAATGGCCCCAAGGGGGTCATTCGGCCTTTCGCGGGAGTGGTATCGCTCAGGTGGTCTTGCTCAGCACGCGGAACTCGAGCTTCGCTCCGTCGGGCGCCACATCCACGTCTATCTCGTCGCCCTTGGAGAAATCGCCCACGAGGATCTTCTCGGAGAGCGGGTCCTCGATATACCTCTGGATCGCCCTCTTGAGCGGGCGGGCACCGAAGTGCTCGTCGAAGCCGTGCGTGCTCAGGAACTCGTTGGCTGCGGGGGTGAGCTTGAGCGTGATCTCCTCCTCCTGCAAACGCCGCTGCACGTCCTTGAGCAGGATCCCGACGATCTGCGAGATGTGCGCCTTCGTGAGCGGGTGGAACACGATCACGTCGTCGAGACGGTTGAGGAACTCGGGGTTGAACACCTTCTGGATCTCGTCCTTCACCTTCTCCTGGATCCGCTCGAAGGTCTCGCCGTCGTCCGGCGCGGCGAAGCCGAGCCCCTTCCCCTTCGTGATGTCACGGGCGCCCACGTTGGACGTCATGATCACCACCGTGTTCTTGAAGTCGATCACCCGGCCGTAGTTGTCGGTGAGGTGTCCCTCGTCGAGCACCTGCAGCAGGATATTGAACACGTCGGGGTGTGCCTTCTCGATCTCGTCGAGCAGCACCACGCTGTACGGCTTGCGCCGCACCGCCTTGGTGAGCGTCCCGGAATCCTCGTACCCCACGTAGCCCGGGGGCGCGCCGATGAGGCGGGACACGGAGAACTTCTCCATGTACTCGCTCATGTCCACGCGGATCAGCGCGGTGGGATCGGCGAAGAGGAACTTGGCCAGCGAACGCGCCAGCTCGGTCTTACCCACGCCGGTAGGTCCGCTGAAGACGAACGAGCCGATTGGACGTGCGGGATCCTTGAGCCCCGCGCGGCTGCGGCGAATCGAGCGGGCGAGCGCCTGGATGGCCTCGTCCTGACCCACCACCGACTCGTGAAGCTCGTTCTCCATGCGGAGGAGACGCGAGCTCTCGGCCTCACGCAGGCGCATGACGGGGATCCCCGTCCAGCGGCTGACGATGAAGGAGATCTCCTCGTCGCCCAGCACGGGGCGGAAGGACTGGCGGTGCTTCTCCCACTCCTCCTGCTTCTTGCGGATCTCGCCCTGGAGCTCGCGCTCCTTGTCGCGAAGAGCCGCGGCCCGCTCGAAGTTCTGGTCGCGAACGGCGGCTTCCTTCTCCCCGTTCACTTCCTCGAGCTTCGTCTTCAGGGCGGCAACCTCGGGCGGCGGCGCCTGTGCGGCGAGCCGTGCCCGTGCCCCCGCCTCGTCGATCACATCGATCGCCTTGTCGGGGAGGAAGCGGTCGGTGATGTAGCGCTCCGAGAGCTTCGAGGCCGTCACGAGCGTCAGATCGGGGATCGTAACGTGGTGGTGGTCCTCGTACTTCTTGCGAAGTCCCTTGAGGATCTCGATCGTCTCTTCGATCGAGGGCGGATCCACGACCACGGTCTGGAAACGCCGCTCCAGCGCGCCGTCCTTCTCGATGTACTTGCGATACTCGTTCAACGTGGACGCGCCGACGCACTGCAGCTCACCGCGCGCGAGCGCGGGCTTGAGCATGTTGCTGGCGTCTATCGCGCCCTCGGCGGCGCCCGCACCCACCAGGGTGTGGAGCTCGTCGATGAAGAGGATGACGTTCTTGTTCTGCGCGATCTCGTTCATGACGGCCTTGAGCCGCTCCTCGAACTGACCGCGATACTTGGTGCCGGCAATCACCGCCGCCATGTCCAGCGCGAGCACGCGGTGGTCGCGGAGCGACTCCGGGCACTCGCCGGTCGCGATGAGCTGCGCGAGCCCCTCGACTATTGCCGTCTTCCCCACTCCCGGCTCGCCGATGAGCACGGGGTTGTTCTTCTTGCGCCGCGTGAGCACCTCCATCACACGCTCGATCTCGCTGGCGCGCCCGATCGTGGGATCGAGCTGCCCTTCGGATGCGAGCTGCGTGAGGTCGCGGCAGAAGTGGTCGAGTGCGGGGGTCTTGGACTTCTTGTCGCCCTTGGCCTGCTGCGGAGGCGGCTGGTTGCCCGCCTGGTTCGTGACTCCACCCTGCGGCATCTCGGTGCCGAGAAGACGGAGGGTCTCGGTGCGCGCAGCATCGAGGTTCACACCGATCTCGGTGAGTACCTGCGCGGCGATCCCCTTCTCCTCGCGCAGGAGGCCAAGGAGAAGATGTTCGGTGCCCACATAGCTGTGGTTGAGCTCCCGCGCCTCGGCCATCGCCAGCTCGAGTACCTTCTTCGCGCGAGAGGTATAGGGAAGGTCCGGGCCCGTTGCCTGTGCCGCCTTTCCTTTCTTGACCGTCTCCTCGATCTTCTGCTGGATCTCGTCGAGATCCACGCTCAAATTCTGGAGAACGGCCGCAGCGACACCCTCACCCTCGCGGATGAGTCCAAGCAGGATGTGCTCCGTCCCCACGTACTCATGGTGAAGACGTGCGGCTTCCTCGCGGGCCATTGCGAGAACCTTTCGCACACGCTCGGTGAAGTTGTAGCCGTTCATAGGTCCCTCAGTGCGGGGGCCCCCTCTCTGGGGTCACCCGTTCGTCCCCGTCTCATCCGCCAACAACTGTCGCACATATCGTGCGCGCACGAGATTCGCCTCACTCTCCGTGAGCGCCTTCCCCTCGGCGTGTGCCAGGTGCGCGGATTGGGAAAAAATCAGGAGCTTGTTGAGGGTGTATACACTGAGGCCGCTGATCAGTTTCAAACCGACGGCCAATCGTACGCCGCTGAGGTAATTCATAGCCTCCTCGAACGAGAGGCTGCGCGCGT
>DASSOX010000183.1:0-5613 GCA_035700125.1 Gemmatimonadaceae bacterium | reverse complement strand
GCTTCGCCGGATTCTCCAGAAGCTGGGCGAGCTCGAAGCCGGTAGTGCTGTCGCCGTTCCCCCAGACCGCGAAGGTCTTGTGATAGGCCATCGTGTCGTGCGAGGCGGCGTAGAAGCCGGGACCGTTCTCCTCGTAGAGCGCGAGCGCCTGCAGTGAGAGCGCGCCGGGGTAGACCCACTCGAGGCGGCGCGGCCTGCCGGCGGAATCGGTGAGCAGCGCGCGCGGGTCTTTCGCGAGCGCGCCCATCCAGCGCGGCACGGCCAGCCTCTCGTTCGCGCCCAGCGAGGCGATCGAGACGATGCGCGGGAAGTGGACGCGCTCCACCTCGAGAGCGCCGGCCCCGCTCAGGGCGACGTGCCACTCGGACAGCGCGCTGTCGGCGTCGAGCCGGACCGTCACCGTGACGCCGAGGTCGCGCGCTCCTTCGACGTCGAATTTCTTCCAGGTGAGGCGGAGCGCGCGCTCACGCGGCATTCGTTCGACATCGAAGTTGTGGGCCGCGGTAGCCGTGATCGTGTCGCCGCCGAGGAGCTCGAGCTGCCAGATGCCGGGATCACGCGCGGTCGAGTGCCGAGTCGAACCCGCCGGGGCGCGAACCAGATTCCGGGAGCTCTCGACATCTACCAGCTCGAGCAACCGGCCATCCGTCGAATCGAACCCGATGCGGATGGCGCTGTTCTCGATACTGACAGTACTGGTAGTACGCGCTGCGAGGGCCGGTGCGGAGGGGAGAGCGAAGAGAAAGCAGAAGGCAGCAAGGAGAGAGCAGCGAACTGCCTGTAAGGTCGTCATCCCCGCGTAAGCGGGAATCCATGTCAGCCAGCCGAGCCTGGATCCCCGCTTACGCGGGGATGACGGAGATGGGATTCGCGGGGATGACGGAGATGGCATTCGCGGGGATGGCGGCGGATCTACGAGCCGGCCCTGCTCCCGGTTTCCTGTTTGCTTCTTGCTGTCCTCTGCTTTCCCCATAACCATCCTCCCTCACATCTCGAGCAACGTTCGCAGAAAGGTCGGCATTCCCTGCGCGTGGTCTATGTGATCCGGGGCGGAGTTCCCGGCGAAGCCGAGTATCGCGAAGCGGCCCTTCCTGGCTTCGCTCAGCTGCTGCATCCCGTGCGGCCCCCACTCGAGAACGGGCTCGAGGCGGAGGCCGAGCTTCTGGATCAGGTAGTCGGTGGTTTCGGTGGTGCTGGCGAAGGTGCCGGGGAAGATCTCGGAGTGAGTGATGAGAAATCTCTTCTCGCCCGCCATCGCGGCGCGCGCGAAGTCGGCGAAGATCTCGAGCGGTTGCTCATCGAGCTTTCCCCCGTTGGCGAGTACCGTGCCGTCGGGGACGTAGCTGGTGTGCAGCCCGTCCAGAAGTAGCACGGCGTCCACCTGCGCGAAGTGTCGCGGGTCACGGAGGATGGCGCGCACCGCGCCGTAGCCCGCGCTGAATCCCACTAGTGTCACTGAGCGGAAGGCGACGTCGGAGGCGTGCATCGCCGCGCCAGCTTCGCGTCCGATCCGCGCCAGCAGCGAGTCGTATACCGTGGGATCGCTGAAGGTGCGGTCGTAGACGCCGGAGCCGGGAGCGAGCGAGACGACGGCGACTATGTGGTCGCGACCGAGCTTCGAGACCGCGTACTCGGGGACGAAGGGCGAGCCGTGGAAGTAGACGACGAGCCTCAGCGCATCCGGATGCTTGGTTCCCTCGGGAACGAACACCTCCACCGGCTTGTCGAGCGGACCGGTGAAGGTGCGCTTCACACCCGCGAGCTCGCGCGGCTCTATTCGCTCGTGCCTGCGCGTGTGCTCCACCATGGGCGACGGATTCTGCGCGGCGGGTGGAGGTACCGCCCGCGCGGTGTCCTGGGCGATCAGCGGCGTCGCGATAAGGAGGAGAACGAGCGGTGCGATTATCACGGGCGCGAGACTTTCGAGCTCGAGTGGGATGAGGCGCATGGTCTGAGCTGGGAGCGTGGGAGAAAGAAGATTAGACTCAGCTAGACTATTGTCACTGCGCAGTTCTGGAAATACCGCGAGGCGGGAGCGTCCATGGCCGATCGGAAGAGCAATCCAGGCAGCTTCTGGGAAGACCCCGACGTAGTCGAGCGCTTCGCGAGTCGCGCTCCCGATCAACGTCTTCTCGCGCTCCTCGATGAGTACGAGGACCCATCAGTGGTACGGGTGCTGGACATCGGGTGTGCCGGCGGGCGCAATACCATCCTTCTCACGAAGGCTGGCTTCGATGTTCACGCGCGCGACAGCTCGAAGGCGATGGTCGCCGAGACGCGCCGGAGAGTGGCCGAGATACTGGGGAAAAGTGCTGCCGAGGCCCGGGTGCGCGCCGGCCGGATGGATGAACTGGCGGAGTTCGGCGATGGGAGCTTCGATCTCGTCGTTTCGCTGGGCGTCCTGCACAACGCCCAGAGCTGGTCCGAGTGGGAGCGTGCGGCGGGCGAGAGCGCTCGCGTGCTGCGCACGGGCGGACGACTCCTTCTCTCGGAGTTCACCCCGGAAACGGACCTGACCGGTTCAGGGGTGCACCCGGTGGCCACCGAGAAGCACGTGTACGAAGGTCTCCCCGGCGGGCGCGCCGTGCTCCTCGACCCGGCAACGCTGGACGCCGAGCTGGCGCGCTTCGGCCTGGAGCCGGAGACGCCTACGTCCATCGGTCGCACGACCATGGGAGAGACGCGCCGCGTTTCGGCGAACGGACTCTATAGAGCAACGACCTGACCCCGTTGCTCTATTCCCTCAACACTTGATGGAATAGAAGATGTTTCGTATAGTGTCCCCATGGCCGACACCGAGATGGAGATCCTCCAGGGGACACTCGACGCACTCGTGCTCCGCGCGCTCTCATGGCAGCCGATGCACGGATACGCGATCGCGCGCTTCATCCGCAACGGATCGAAGGAGGCCTTCCACATCCACGACGGCGCGCTCTACACCTCCCTGCACCGCATGGAAGCGAAGGGGTGGGTGGAGTCGGAGTGGGGAATTTCCGATCGCGGAAAGCGCGCGAAATTCTACACGATCACCACAGCCGGACGGCGTGCGCTACGCGCCGAGTCGCGGGCGTGGGAGCGCTATGTAGAAGCGGTAGCGGGTGTGATGCGCGCTACGCCGGAGGAAGCGTGATTCGCGGGTGGCGCCGGCTGCTCCGGCTTCGCTTCGGGCGAGCGGAGCGCGACGTGGACGATGAAGTGCGCTTCCACATCGCCGAACGCGTGGCGGATCTCGAGGCGTTCGGCGAAACTCCTGAGGCGGCGAGAGAGCGCGCGCTCGAGGAGTTCGGGGACGTCGAGGCGGTGCGCGCGGAGCTGGTGGAGATAGACCGCGGCAGGGATGCGAAGCGCCGCCGCGCCGACTGGTGGGAAGGGATCGCGCAGGACGCACGGCACGGGGCGCGCGGACTGCTGCGGACCCCCGGCTTCACCGTGACGGTGGTCGTCACGCTGGCGCTGGGGATCGGCGCGAACGCGGTGGTGTTCTCACTCATCGATCGCCTCTTCTTCCAGCCTCCCGCCGGCGTACCGCACCCGGAGATGGTGCGGCGGGTCGAGTTCACCGCCACCAGCCCGCTCACGCACGAGACATTCGTCCGCGGCGTCTACAACTATCCCGAGTTCCGCAGTGTGGCGGCCGCACTGCCGGCAGGTGAGACGGCGGCGGGATACGTGAAGGACAGGCTTCCGCTGGGAAGCGGACCGAGTGCACCCACGGTGCGGGTCGAGTACGCGGTTGGAGACTACTTCCGCGTGCTGGGGCTCAGGCCGGAGGGAGGCCGCTTCTTCGAGGGCGACGAGCAGTCACCGGCGGGGCTCACTCCCGTTGTCGTGATAAGTCACGAGTTATGGCTTCAGTACTTCGACGGGCGCCACGATGCGCTGGGCGATTCGCTGCGCCTCGGTGCGCACAGCTACGCGGTGATCGGTGTGGCCCCCGCCGGGTTCGAGGGCGTGGGCCTCGACGCGGCCGAGGTATGGCTCCCGTTCAATACGCTCTCGAGGGGACCAGGTCGCAAGGCAGATTGGTACGAGGAACCGCACACGCTTTTCGTGCACATACTCGCCCGTGGAGAGCGCCCGGCCGAGTTTCACGCGGCGGCGGCCGCGGCCACCAACGCGCTTCGTGCGAGCGAAATGGTGCACGACTCCGCCGCAATCGCTTCGCTCGAGCCACTCCGCGGTGCGGCCGATGCAGAGTTCCACCCCGGCGAGTTTTCCATATCGCGCCGGCTCGCCGGAGTGGCGACGATCATCTTTCTGATCGCCTGTGCCAACGTCGCCAACCTCTTCCTCGTCCGCGCGCTGGGACGGCGACGCGAGACGGCCGTGCGACTCGCGCTCGGTGTTGGGCGGCGCCGGCTGGCGGCGCAGTTCGTGAGCGAAGCGATGATCGTAGCCGTCCTCGGTGGAGCGGTCGCGATCCTCCTCACCTGGTGGACGGGCCGCGTGCTGCGACACGTTCTTCTGCCGACCGTCCAGTGGGGAAGCGCAGTACTCACCACTCGAGTGATCGTCTTCGCGATAGTCGCGGCTCTGGTGGCCGGCATCGCGGCGGGGCTCGTCCCGGCGATCCAGGCCGGCGATCCGGAGCTCGTGGAATCGCTCAGAGGCGGTGCGCGCGAGGGACGCATGATGCGGAGCCGCACACGCACTACGTTCCTCATCGCTCAGACGGCGCTCTCGGTCGTGCTGCTCGCCGGCGCGGGACTCTTCATACGCAGCCTGCGCCAGGTGGAAGGCATCGATATCGGCTACGACAGCGAGCGACTGGTGTTCGCGTACGCGGTACCGACGCAGGAGGACACGCTCGCCGCGAAGCGAGTCGACGCCATGCTCCCGGCGCTGGCGGAGCGGCTGCGACACATTCCGGATATCGAACGCGTATCGCTCGCGGCGATGGCGCCCATGAACGGCTTCAGCACGAGCGAGGTGTTCATTCCGGGAGTAGACTCACTGGCGCCGATCGGCCCCTTCGGGTTCCCCACCTTCTCCGTCGTTTCACCCGAGTACTTCGGGACGGTGGGCGTCTCGATACGCGAGGGCCGCGGCTTCGATGGTGGCGACGTCGCCGGTTCGGAGCCGGTGGTGGTGATCAACCGGACCATGGCTCGGAGCTACTGGCCGACAGGCGACGCGCTGGGCAGCTGCATCATTCTGGAAAAGCGCAGCTCCCCGTGCAGGCGCGTGGTCGGCATCGCCAGCGACTCACGAGTGTTGAACGTCATCGAGGACCCGGCGCCGTCGTACTACGTTCCCATCACGCAGGCGCCACACGGCTACGACGCGGGCGTCATGGTGATCCGAACACGGGGCGGCCGCGTGGATGCCGCGATTGCGGCGATCACCCGCGAGTTGCGTGCTGCGCTGGGCAGCTCTGCGCGGCCGCGCGTGCAACCTATGGAGGAAACCATCGCGAAGGACTTCCATACGTGGAGGCTCGGCGCTTCGCTCTTCTCCGTTGCGGGACTCCTGGCGTTGCTCGTAGCGGGAGTGGGCATCTACAGCACGGTTGCGCACATGGTAGGACAGCGCACCCACGAGATCGGCGTGCGGATGGCGCTCGGCGCCACGAGCAGCAACGTTGCGCGCGTGGTGATCAGGCACGGAGTGGGA
>DASSOX010000182.1:0-19865 GCA_035700125.1 Gemmatimonadaceae bacterium | reverse complement strand
GGCCGAGATCTCGAACAAGGGGTCTTTGGGGGAACTGCTCCCTCGCCTCGGGTCCTGCCCGGGTGGGCAGGACTCAAGGTGCGGGAGCAGTTCCCCTCTTTTCCTTTCTGTTCCTTGCGGTCAGTAGCCTGACTCCTTGTGCAGTTCCCCTCCGCGCTCTCCGCGGTCCTCCGCGCTCTCCGCGATTTCAGTTCACGGACGCGCACGATGAACCCTCCACTCACGCACCAGCGACTTTCGCGAGAGCGATGTTGGCGCGGGTGACGGCGATGGCGCGGAGGTTGGGGGTCCAGATACTCACCTGGTTGCGGCCCGCGTCCTTGGCGGCGTAGAGCGCCTCGTCGGCGCGCGAGTGGAGGTCGTGGATGATGTTCTCCTCCACCGCGCGCACGGCCACGATCCCGATGCTCACGGTCACGGGGATCTTGCCCGAGATTCCATCGAAGCGGCGGCCTGCGACTTCCTCGCGGATACGCGTAGCGAGACGGAAGGCGCCGGCGGCGTTCGTGTCGGGGAGGAGAAGCGTGAATTCATCGCCACCCGTTCGCGCGACCACGTCTCCCACCCTGGCCGCTCCGCGCAGGAGCTCCCCCACTTCGTGGATCACCGAATCGCCCGCCAGGTGTCCGAAGGAGTCGTTGACGGTTTTGAAGTGATCCACGTCGAGCGCAATCAGCGCAAGCTCGCTCCCGTTGCGCGCGGCACGCGATACCTCCTGCCCCAGATGCTGCTCGAGGCCGCGCCTGTTCAGACAGCCGCTGAGAGCGTCGGTGAGCACGAGGCTCGAGAGCTGGGAGCGCACGCGATTGTACGCGCGCCCCACCATCGTCACGCTGTCGGGATGCCGATCCTGGCACACGTCGTACTCCCCCGAGAAGTCGCCCTCCTCCGCGCGCTCGAAGAGATTCACGATGCGCTCCAGCCGCCGCTTGAAGTTCCCGTAGTGAAACACGAACCAGGTAGCCGTGGCAACGAAGAGCGCCAGCGAGAGCAGCTCCTGCGGCCACGACAGCTCGGCCCCGCCATCCATCGCCTTCATGATCATCGCCAGATAACCGGCGCTCACCGCGAAGAGCGCCGACCAGGCAAAGGTACGGCCGAAGTAGAACTCGGTGAGATGCAGGATGGCGAAGCCGAAGAGCAGCGCGCGATCGTAGTACTCCGGAGGCACCACCATGTACGTGGTCCCGAAGAGGAAGGAGATGTCGGCGGCAAGCAGCATCGCCACCATCCAGTCCTTCGCCTCTCCGTTCAGGCGCACCAGCAGATTGAGAGCGAGCACGACGAGCGGATAACCGATCGCCGTGAGCACCGCGAGCCGCGGCAGCGACGGCATGTTGCCGCTCAGATGAAGCCCCACCCCCAGGCCGCACACGAGCAGCCCGAAGCACAGACGGATCCGGCTCTGCCAGAGCAGAACCTCGCCGTTGGCCTGGTCCACTGTCGGTACGGTTATCGGAGAATTCGCGGAGACGATCGACATCCTGTCCGGTGCTTGGAGGTTTTGGCTCCCCGCCAGAGGCGACCCGCGTGCCAGTCCGGCCGGCGGATCGCAACCTCTTGTTCGACAAGCAGATATCTGACTGCGCCCACTACCCGCTGGGCGGCGCGCAGCGACGCGATGTGCGACGCTGCCGCAAATTGCGACGACTTCCAGCGAGCGCCTGTATACAGATCGCCGCGCCCTCGTGGCCCAGGCGTTAGACTGACCGGGCCGAACGCGGGACCGACACGGCCGCGTGTTAGACTGACCGAACCGGAGAAACGCCACATCCGGACGCGATGACGGATGAACAAAGAGATCGCCTCGCGAGCACGTTCGCGAGGCGATCTCCATGCTGTTCACCGTTCACCAGTCCGCGGCGGGCGCGTCGCGCCCGCCGTCCGTCACTTCGCCCGTCTGATCGTCGGGTTCACGATCCGGTTCCGGTCATCCACGAAAACGAGGCGCGGCTTGAAGTTCTCGAGCTCCTCCTCCTCGTAGTCCGCGTAGCTGATGACGATCACATGATCGCCGGCTGCGCCGAGCCGTGCCGCCGCGCCGTTGAGCTGGATAGTCCCGCTCCCGCGCTCGCCCTCGATCACGTACGTCTCGAGGCGAGAGCCGGTGTTCACGTTCACCACCTGAACCTTCTCGAAGGCAACGATGTCGGCCGCTTCCATCAGGCCACGGTCGAGCGTGAGACTCCCTTCGTAATGCAGATCCGCCCCCGTGAGCACGGCTCGGTGGATCTTCGACTTGCACATCGTTCGACGCATCTACTCGCTTTCCTGTCCGGCATCCCGGGCCGGCAGCGAATGCCGCCGCCCGTGCTGCTCGCTGGCTGATAATTGGTGCTGCGCTGTCCCTGAATTATACCCGGATCCTGCTTACTCGGGACATTCCGGCGCGCACCCACGGCACGGACGACCGGACGAGACCTATCCGCGAACCGGTGTCGCTCCCCGCCCCAGCGGATCCGCCGGCACGCCTTCGGCGAGTGCACTCGTGCAGTGCGGACAGCGCGACGCGGCCGTGTCGATGGTCATCTTGCAGAACGGACAGACCTTGGTTGCCGGCGCGTCCGCGGGCGGGGCTTCCCTGATGAACATCTTGCTCAGACGCCAGGCGACGAAGCCTATGATGATGAAGTTCAGCACCGCGCTCGCCAGATTCCCGACCCCGAACGACACGGGCCCCACGTGCCACACCGCCTTCTGCCAATCACCCGACGGCGTCAGAACCGCAACGATCGGCATGATGACATCGTTGACGATCGACTGCACGACGGTGTTCAGCGCGGCACCGATCACGAACGCTATCGCCAGCGCCAACGCGTTCTGCTTGATCAGAAATGCCTTGAACTCGGCCCACATGGGAGACCTCTCTGGATAGGGTGAGGCTATAGTTGGACGAGGGGATGGGGAATGGCAAGAGTGGGGGGAGGCGGGAGAGAGCAGAGAGCAGAGAGCAGAGAGCAGAGAGCAGAGAGCAGAGAGCAGAGAGCAGAGAGCAGAGAGCAGGAACTGCACACCAATCAGCCGTCACCCCGCGAAAGCGGACTCATAGTCATCCCCGCGCAAGCGGGGATCCATGTTTGGCTGAGTAACATGGGTCCCCGCTTTCGCGGGGATGACCTGTTGGGTGTGCAGCACCTGAACCCTGAACCCTGCCTCCTGAACCCTCGCCGTTCCCGCCCTGCCTCCTGAACCCTCGCAGTTCCTGCTTTCTGCTCTCTGCTTCCTGCTTCCCGTTTCTCTACTCTTCCCTCTCCGCTCCCCCCACAGCCCCCACCTCCGGCGCTCCGAGCGGCGGGCGCACGCGACCGTGGGGCCAGGAGAAGAGGAAGCGGCAGGCGGGGCCGCACACGCCGCCCTGGCAGGGACCCATGCCGACACGTGTGTAGAGCTTCGCCTGGCGAACGCTCCAGGATGGGTCGATGCGTGAGAGGGGAACGTCCTCGCAGCGGCAGATTATCGTGTCTGGCTCGGCGAGTTCGCGCAGCTCGGGACGCGGGCGGAAGGAGAGCGCGAGCTGTGTGGCGAAGGCGCGCCAGCGCAGGCGCGCACGCGCGAGCGAGACATCGATGTCGCGACCCGCGGCGGAGAGACCCGCGATCTCGCCCTCGGTGAGGGCGGCCAGCTCACCGCCGACGCCGGTCGGCTCACCAGCGGCGTACACGCTCGGGATGCTGGTACGCTGCGCGGCATCCACCACCACCATGCCATCGTCTATGGCGCATCCCAGCAGCGACGCGAGATCCACGTTGGGTACGAGGCCGTACGAGCAGCAGAGCAGATCGCACTCCTCGCTCCACTGGCGACGGCCGTCGGTGAGCGTCACTCGCTCCACGCGCCCCTCTCCCTCCGCGCGCGCGACCCAGCTGCCGGTGCGGTACGACGTGCGCGCGAACGCGGAACGGTAGCGCGCGCCATCGGCCAGCTTGGATGGATGACGCCACAGCGTACGCGCGAAGCGCGCCAGCGCGGCAGCAGGTGCCTGCTCCAACACGGCCGCCAGCCGCGCACCAGCGCGCGCCATCGCTGCAGCCACGGGAAGGATGAGCGGACCGCTCCCCGCGATCACCACGCGCTTCCCGCGCACGCGCATCCCGCCCTTGAGCAGCGCCTGTGCGCCGCCGATCCCCATGGCACCCGGCAGCGTCCAACCAGGATACGGGATGAAGAGCTCGCGCGCGCCCGTCGCTATCACCAGAGCGCCAGCTCGCACGGTGCTGCTCCCTTCCCTGTGCGCCAGGCTCACCGTGCCATCACTCGTCACGTCGGTGACGGTCGCCATGGCGAGGCAGTGCGCACCCGAGCCGCGCAGGCGGTCGAGCCAGACGCGCGCGAGGCGCGGCAGGTCGCTCTCCTCCCGATGCCGCCACACCTGACCGCCGGGACGCATCCCCTGGTCCACCATCACCACTTTCGCGCCCGATTCGGCTGCCCGCGAGGCGGCCGCTATCCCCGCCGGTCCGCCACCCACCACGAGCACGTCGCAATCGCTTACCGCTTCCGTTCCATTGGCGCGGCTCGCTTCGCTCACGAGCCCCTCCCACCAGCGGTCTCCACGATCATCCCCTCGGTGCACGGGATGAGGCAGGAGCGCTGCTGCGGACGCCCATTCACCGTGACGCGACACTCGAAGCAGCTCCCCATCCCGCAGATCGGAGCGCGCGGTGTTCCGCTCACCGAAACGCGAAACGCGACGACTCCCGCATCCACGAGCGCCGACGCGAGTGTCATCCCTTCGCCCACACGCAGGCGCTCGCCATCCACGACTATCTCTACACTCTCGGGCATCGTTCGGAGTCCGGCCGGTCAGGCGGCTGCGGGCATCGCTCGCCCTGGCGCGAAATGGGTGAGATCCACCGCTGGCGCACGTCCCAGAATACCATCGGCGATCAACGCACCGGTCCCCGGCGCGAGGGTGATGCCGAGACCTTCGTGACCGGCCGCGATCCACACGCCCGCGGCTCCATCCCACGGCCCGATGAGCGGTAGCGCGTCGGGCGTGGCGGGGCGGAAACCGGTCCACGCGCGCGTCGCGTTGCAGTGCGAGAGCGCCGGCATGAACTCGATCGCGCGCCGGAGCATCGAGTCCAGCAGCGTGCGGTTCACCTCGGAGTCGCGTCCCACCAGCTCGCGCGACGAGCCGATGAGGAGCTGGCCCGTGGCGCGCGGCTGAACGTTGAACGCCACCGACGCTCCACCCAGGGTGTGCGCACTGTGCAGATAGCCCAGCTCCACGATCTGGCACCCGCAGAGCCCCGGATAGCGATCGGTGATGAGCAGCTGCCCCTTCCGCGGAATTATCGGAAGCCCCGGCGTGAGCTCCGGCGCATCTATCCCGGCGGCGTTCACCACCGCGCCGGCAGACACGAGGTACTCGCTACCTCCCCGCTCCCTGAGACGCACCGTGGTGCCGTCCACCCGCACGGCCATGCAGTGCTCGCGCACCTCGGCGCCCAGCTCGCGGGCGCGATCCGCGAGGTAGCGCGCCGCGGCCGGCGGGTAGAGCACGCAGTCATCCGGAACGTGCAGCGCGCCAGCGAGACCCCTGCGCAGGTGCGGCTCCATCTCGGCGAGCGCCTGCTCGTCCAGCACCTCCGCCGCGATACCGTGCCGGGTGTAGCGCTCGCGCTTCTCGTGCACGGCCGCCATCTCCTCCGCCTCCGACGCCACCCAGAGCGTGCCGCGCCGCTCGTCCTCGCAATCGGCGGGCAGCTCGTCGGAGAGCTCCGCCCAGAGTCGTCGCGAGTACGCGGTGAGCTCGAGTTCCGGCTCCGAGTCATCCATCACCACCAGGTGACCCATCGCCGCGGCCGTGCTTCCCCCGCCCACGAAATTGCCGTCGACGATGAGCACCCGCACGCCTTCACGCGCGAGCGCCAGCGCACACGCCGCGCCCACTATACCAGCTCCAACTATCAGGACGTCGGGCTGGCCGCTCGCCATCAGCCTTCCGGAAAGCCGAAGCGGAACGGGTCGGCGGGATCGAAGAGAAGTGTGGCGCGCGACGTCACGTAGGCGCTGCCGCGGATGAAGGGAACGAGCTCACCGTCCCGCTCTTCCAGCCAGCCGGTGAAGAGACTGCCGGTGATGCTCTCTTGATGATACTTCCGCCCCGCTGCCAGCTCGCCGCGGGCGTGGAGCGCCGCCATCTTCGCCGACGTCCCGGTTCCGCACGGCGATCGGTCGTACGCCGCGCCAGGACAGAGCACGAAGTTCCGGCTGTCCGCATCGGCACGCGTGGGCGCGGCGCCCAGCTCGATGTGATCGATCAGCGCGCCATCGGAGCCCGTGACGCCGCGCGCGATGAGCGCGTCGCGAATCGCGGTGGTCGCGCGCAAGAGCTCCGCGCGATTCGCGAGGTCGAGCGCCGGCTCATCCAGCTCGGTGATGAAGAACCAGTTTCCGCCGTACGCAACGTCGCCCTTCACGCGTCCCCCCACCACTCCCGGCACGTCGACTTCCACGTCTGCCAGGTGGCGGCGCGCCGGCACGTTCTGCACGGTCACCGTTCCATCCGCGGCGAGCTCCGCACCCACGGTGCCGACGGGCGTGTCTATGCGTACGCTTCCCACTCCCATGCGGCCCAGGAATTCGAGCGTGCGCGTCACTCCGATCAGCCCGTGGCCGCACATTCCGAGGTAGCCCACGTCGTTGAAGAAGATCACACCGGCAACGGAGCCCTCGTTCACCGGCGGCGTGAGGAGTGCGCCCACGATCGCGTCATGCCCGCGCGGCTCGCACACCACGCCGCGCCGAAGTGCGTCGAAGTCGCGACGCAGCGCCTCGCGGCGCTCGAGCATGGTGGCTCCCTCCGGCTGGGGCCAGCCGGAGACCACGACGCGCGTGGGCTCGCCCTCGGTGTGCGAGTCCACCACGTCTACCGAACGAACTTCCGAGCCGGCGGATGCCATGCTAGGCCACCGGCCTCGCCGCCAACTGCTCCTTGATGATAGACATCACCGCCTCCAGCTCCTCGCCCTCCAGCTGGAGCCGCGGCGCACGTACGCGCGCGCTGCCGCGCCCGAGCTCATCCTGCACCAGCTTGATCGTCTGCACGAACTTCGGACCCAGATCGAGGCGGAGGAGCGGGAGGAACCACTCGTAGAGCGAGCGCGCCGCCTCCGTCTCGCCGGCCGTGGCCAGCTCGAACAGCCGTACCGACTCGTCAGGCAGCGCGTTCACCAGTCCTGCTATCCATCCTACCGCGCCGGCCGCGATTCCTTCGACGATGAGATCGTCCACGCCCACGAAGATCGCCAGCCGATCACGGAGCAGCGCGCGAATCGCCGTCACCCTGCGGATGTCGGCGCTCGACTCCTTCACCGCGTGCAGATTGTCGTGCACGCAGAGCTCCCCGATGTGCTCGGGAAGGAAGTCGGTGCCGTAGGCGATCGGGTTGTTGTAGAGCATGCACGAGAGCGGCGTGGCGGTGATGATCGCCTCCATGTGCGCCTTCATCTCGCGCCAATCGCTCCGGTATACGTACGGAGGGAGAGCCATCAGCCCGTCGCAACCGACGCGCTGCGCCGCGCGAGCGAGCGCCACCGCCTCGTGCGTGCTGAGCGCGGAGATACCGGCCACCAGCGGCACCTTGTCACCGGTCGCGGCCTTGCAGCTCTCGAAGATCTGCACCTTCTCGTCGAAGCTCATCGTGGCCGCTTCGCCGAGCGAACCGAGCGCCACGATGCCGTTGGAACCGTGTTCCACGAGCCAGGCGACGTGGTCGCGAAGGCAGTCGTGGTCTACCGAGAAATCCTCGCGGAAGGGAGTCGTGATCGCGGGGAATACCCCACGCCAGTCAGTGGCTCGCATATCGGTCGGGTGAGAGGGACAGAGAGCTGAAAGTGCAGGAATCGGTCGTCACGGGTTTATCTGCACGGTCTTCGTTTCAGTGTAGAACTCGCGCGCTGCCGGCCCTTGCTCGCGGCTGCCGGAGCTCGAGCCCTTCATGCCTCCGAAGGGCGCGTGCGGATCCACACCTGTGGTGTCGCCGTTCACGCGTACGAGCCCCACGTTGATGCGGTGCACGTAGTGGAGCGCGGTGCCGACATCGCGCGTGAAGAGCGACGCGCTCAGGCCGTAGTTCGTGTGATTGGCGATGTCGATCGCCTGGTCGAGATCGTCGGCCACCAGCGTGCCGAGCACCGGCCCGAAGAGCTCGCGCTGCGCGAGCGGCGCGGCCGGGTCGGCCAACCGGATGACGAGCGGCGCGAAATAGTAGCCGCGCCTGAAACGATCATCGTCGGGAAGCTCACCGCCGAAGATCCGCTCCGGCCGCGACTCGGCCAGCGCCTCGTCAATGCTCTCGCGCGAGCGCGCGCTGATGAGCGGACCCACGGCCGCGGCTGGATCGTCTACGGGGCCGAGCGGGAGCGCCTCCACCTTCGCGCGCAGGCGGTCGAGGAAGGCGCCTTCCACCTTCCTGTCCACCACCACGCGACTCGTGGCCGTACACTTCTGCCCCGCGTAGCGCATGGCGCCCGCCGCTGTGAGCGCGGCTGCCGCATCCAGATCGGCGTCGGGAGCCACGATCACCACGTTCTTGCCGCCCATCTCGGTCTGGTAGCGCACGTTCCGCTCGGCGGCGATCCGCGCGACGATCGCACCCACCGCCGACGAGCCAGTGAAACTGATCCCACGCACCTCGGGCGACTGCAGCAGCGGCGTTCCCACCGCGGGGCCGGTGCCCATGACGACGTTGAACACGCCGGCGGGGAGCTTCGCCGCCGCGGCGGTCTCGGCGAGGAGCGCCGCCATGTGCGAGGCCATCTCCGATGGCTTGAGCACTACCGTGTTCCCGTAGGCGAGCGCTGGCGCCGCCTTCCAGAGCGGGATGGCGAGCGGGAAGTTCCACGGAGTGATGAGCGCCACCACGCCGAGCGGCTCGCGCAGGGAGAACTGCAGCGCGCCGGGCAGGCCGGCGGGGATCACATCGCCTATGGAGCGCACCGCATCGCCCGCGTAGTAGCGCAGGATGACGATGCAGCGTCCCACTTCTCCGCGTGACTCGCCGATCGGCTTTCCCACTTCGCGCGCCATCGCCTGTGCGAGCTCCTCCTTGCGCGCGGCGATCGCTTCTGCCCAGGCGTACAGGTACTCGGCGCGCGCGGGCCCGGTGAGGGAGCGCCAGGCGGGGAGGGCGGCGGCGGCGGCTTCGGCTGCCGCGCGGGCGTCATCGCTCGACCCTTCGGGTACGCGGGCGATGATGTCCGACGAGTCGGAGGGGTTGAGGTCGTCGATCCAGGAACCGGATTCCACGTTGCGGAATCCGCCCGACACGAAGTTCTGGAGGCGAGTAGCGGAGGAAGCCATCAGAGCATCGGCAATTGCTTGGGGAAGAAGATCGCGTGGCCGGTTCGCGTGTGATCCGCGCGACCCGGTCGCGTACGTTGTATAAAATATCCGTTAGCGCGCGGGAAATGCAACATGGTTCCGCCTTCCGGCCCCGTCAACGCCGGTCGGGCAGTCGGAGCAGCGCATCGCTCAGTCCGGGCCCCGCCATCGCTCGCTCTATGTCGTCCACCTCCACCGGCACGAACGCCGAAAGATTCTCGTAACCGCTGTCCGTCATCAGGATGACATCCTCCAGCCGGAGCCCGATGTGCTCGTCCGGAAGCGTCATCTGCGGCTCGATCGTGAAGATCTGCCCCGGCTCCAGCGTCGGCGTCGGAAGCCGCACGTCGTGTACCTCCATCCCGATCGTGTGACCCAGCGCGCGCGGCTCGCTCTTCCTGTAGCGCTCGACGAAATGCTCGGCGGCTTCCCTGATCTTCGGATCGGTGAACCGGTACGCGGCCATCACCTCGTCCATCTTCACCACCGCATCCCGCACTATCTCCGCTGGCGTCGCGTGCACCCTGATCGACGTCAGCAGCGCCTGGTAGAGGCGTAGATAGATGGTGTAGAGCTCTCGCTGTCTCGCCGTGAACTTGCCGTTCGCCGGGAATATGCGCGTGACGTCGGAAGTGTAGTTCCGGTAGTCGGGCGCGTAGTCGAACTGCACGAGATCGCCCGCGGCGAGCCGCGCGGTGTTCGCGTGGTAGTGCGTGTAGAACGTGTTCCTTCCGGTGGCCACGAGCGCGAAGTAGGCGGGACCGTAAGAGCCGTGCTTCTTGAACACGTACTCGGCCGCCGCCTGCAGCTCGTACTCGTACATCCCGGGCCTGGCGTCGCGCATGACCTCCAGGATTCCGAGACCCGTGATCCGCGTGGCTTCGCGAATCACGGCAATCTCCCGCGGACTCTTGGTGGCGCGCAGCGTGTCGATGATCGGGTCGAGGTCCCTGATCTCCGAGCGCGGCGACTTCTCGCGCAGCTTCGCGATGAAGCTCTCGACGCGCGAGATCCTGCCGTCCCATGGATCCTCGCGGGTGGCCTTCGCCAGCTTCACCACGTCGCCCGCTGACGCGCTCCCGAGCACCTCGGGACGAAAGGGCGTGTAGATCATCCGACCTTCTCGCGCGAGGGCCGCCACGGCGTCCGCGAACTCCACGCGCGGGAGCACGGCATCCGTCCCCGTCACGCGCGCGGCGGAATCGCCGGGCTCCAGCAACGGCCCGAACATCACCTGCACGCGCCGCTCCGTCTCCGGCTCGAGGTAGAGCGTGGAGCGCTTCGTGCGCCCATCTAACACGAGCAGCGCACGTGGCGCCACCACGCCCGACAGGTAGTGGAACTGGTTGCTCTGTCTGAGCGGCTGCTCCCCCGGGCGCTCGGTAGTCCCCTGCAGGATCGCCACGCCGTCGCCTATCGCCGCCATCACCCGCGCGCGCCGCGCCACGTACTCCTCGGCGGGGAAGACGTTGGTGATCACCGGCTGCGCGGCAGCCCGCGCGGCGGGGAGAAGTAGAACGACAGCCAGGAGTAGTGCGAGTTGCGGCGCGGCCAGCACGCCGCGGCGACCGTGCGGCCTTCTCATGGTACGGACGCCGGCATGTAAGGCGGCTCCTCGTCGGCGCCATCCCGCGCGGGCCGCACTCTCGCCAGCCAGCGGTTGCAGAGCAGGAGCGCCGCGAGCACCACGCCCCACTGAAGGAAGATCGTTCCCGCGTTGTCGAGCCCGAACGGGTCGAGCCACCCCGGGCCGCGCGTCTGGTACAACCACCAGCCCACGAGTACGACTGCCTGCAGCGGCACGAGAACGCTGATGACGATGTCCCACCAGCGTCCGACCCTTATATCCGAATGCTCGTGGTTGAGCTGTTCCTCGCGGAAGCGCCGCACCCCGTACGTGCTTACAGCGACCGAGAAGAAGAGGCCCGAGATGATGAGCGCCACGCCCCATACCCAGTCCTGGTTGTGGAGGAAGCCGATCGAGATAGCCGAAGGGAGGCCGAGTACGAAGCCGGCGACGCCGGCGACGCGGATCGCGCGCTGGCGCGAGAGCCCCGCATCGGTGAGCACGCGCGTGCCCAGCTCGATCATCGCCATGAGACTCGTGAATGCGGCGAAGGCGAGCGCCAGGAAGAAGAGGAACATGAACAGCCGCCCGAAGGGCATCTTCGCGAAGAGCTGCGGCATCCAGATGAAGGTGAGCCCTTCGTTGCCGGAGGCGAAGATGGTCTGCTGGATGAGGTCGGGCGTGACCTGCGCGCCGCCGCGCACGGCCTCGGTGAGCGCCGGATACGCGGATAGCGCATCCGGGTTCGCGGCGAGGTTGTTCACCAGCTCGGGCACCACCGAGAACACCGTGCAGAAGACGATGATGCCGGCGAGGAGCGAGACGCAGTTGTTGGCGGTGGGGAGGATGAAGGCATTGAGCGCCGTGTCCTCGTTGGTTCTGAGGTACGCGGCGTAGACGAGTACGAGCCCCCAGCCGGCGCCGGTATCCCAGGCGTTCTGCGTGAGCGCCTGCAGCCAGACGCTCGAGTCGGCGAGGTGGCTCCAGTGGACGGTGAAGAGGTAATTCAGGCCGCCGCTGGAGCCCGGGAGAAACACGGCGCGTACGGCGAGCAGGATCACCAGCACGATGAGCGTGGGCATGAGTACGCCCGCCACGCGCTCGATGGCGCGCACTCCTCGCGCGACGACGAAGGTGCCGAGCCCGATCGCGATGGCGTGGGTGAGCACCGGCCACCAGGAGGTGGTGTAGTCGGTCCAGAAGGAGCCGGGCGACACGCCGGGGATCTCGCCCGTGAGCGAAGCCCAGACGTAGCGGATAGTCCAGCCGGTGACCACCGAGTAGTAGAACATGATCGCGGTGGCGACGAAGGCGATGAAGGCGCCCATCCATGCCCAGCGCGGTCCCATGACCTTGGTGAACGCGCCCACGGGTCCGGTGCGAGTGAGGCGTCCCATCCCGAACTCGACGAGGATGAGCGGGATGGACCAGATGAGGAGGAAGACGACCCACGCGACGAGGAACTCGCCGCCGCCGTTCTGGGCGGCGACGCGGGGGAATCGCCAGATGTTGCCGGTGCCCACCGCCATGCCGAGCATGGTGAGCATCATCAGCCATCGAGAGGAGAACTGTTCCTGTTGGGTGGCCACGTTGCTGGTCCTCCACGGCCGGCGTCGAGGCCGGCCAGGTTGGGTTTGGCTCGGGTGGAGCGGTGGGTGGAGCGGCGGGCGGTGGTGCTCGGGCCGCGGCTGGGCGGCCCGGGTGCAGCCGGATACAGTATCCAATGGCTGAGAGCGCTGGGGGATACCAAGCACTCTCGGCCCGCCCCTGTCAAGAGGGCGGGCTTCCCCACTCCCTCATGACCGCACTCTTGCGGAAAAGCGGGGGGCACATAATTGTATGCTATTGGGTGCATCGGATACAATATCCGCCTGCGCTCGGAGCGCGGATCGCCCGCCGCCGGCCCGCGCCAACCCCCACCGCCGCCCGCGACCACACCACTCACCCGGCCACACCCGCTCCAGACGCCCCCAGCTCCTGCTCCACGCCAACGTCCAACCTGCCGCCACATGACCCTATGCCGACAAAGCCCGCTACTCCACCGCCGCGCAGCTCTCGACCAGAACCCCCTCCGTCGTTCATCGAACCACCTCCCGCCGCCGGAGTGCGCATGAATACCAGGCTACACTGCTCGCTCGCCCGCGTCGCTCGGCTCGCCCTCGCCGCAGCCCTCGCGCTCCTCGCCCTCCCCGCAATCGCCGCCGCCCAGGACGGAGCCACCATAAGCGGACGCGTAACCAGCGATGCCGGCGAAGGACTCGCCAACGCGAGCGTGTTCCTCCAGGGCACCAACATCGGCACCCTCACCGGCGACGACGGCCGCTACTCCTTCAACGTCGCCCCCCAGAACGTGACCGGCGGACCCGCCACCATCAGCGCGCGCCGGATCGGCTACCGCCAGGCCTCCGTCCAGATCAACCTGGTGGCCGGCAACATCACGGCCGACATCACCCTCGCGACGATGGCCACGCAGCTCCAGGGCGTCATCGTCACCACTGCCCTCGGTCTCGAAAAGGAGAAGAGCCAGCTCGGCAGCGCCCAGCAGCAGCTCAGTACAGAAGAGCTCAACACCACGCGCTCGCAGAACTTCGTGGACCAGCTCCAGGGCAAGGTCTCGGGCCTCACCATCACCGGATCCGGAACCGCCGGCGGCTCCACCAAGATCGTCCTCCGCGGCTCCAACTCCATCAACGGCAACAACACGCCGCTCTTCGTGGTGGACGGAATGCCCGTGGCCAACGACAACCGCGGCTCCTCACCCGACGGGGGATCGCTCAGCAACACCGGCATCGACGCGGGAAGCACGATCAACGACATCAACCCCGACGACATCGAGACGATCTCGGTCCTCAAGGGACCCAACGCCGCGGCCCTCTACGGCTCGCGCGCTGCCAACGGCGCGATCATCATCACCACGAAACGCGGCCGCTCCGGGCAGGTGCGCACCCAGCTCAACACCAGCTACACCTGGGAACGCCCCTCGATCTTCATCGATTGGCAGAACCTCTACGGCCAGGGCTCGGCCGGAAACTTCAAGTACGTGGATGGCAAGGGCGGCGGCATCAACGACAACTACGACCAGAGCTACGGCCCCCGACTCGACGGACGACTGATCGATCAGTTCACCGGCCCGCAGCAGCCCTGGGTGGCACACCCCGACAACGTGGACAGCTTCTTCGACACGGGACACACCTTCGCCACCACCGTCGCCGTATCCGGGGGCACCGAGAACGCCAACGCTCGCCTTTCCGTGGGCAACACGAACATCTCAGGCGTCATCCCGGCCAACACCTTCCACAACATCACCGGCTCCCTCGGCGGCGAGTTGAAGCTCGGAAGCAGGATCTCCACCACCGCTTCGCTCCAGTACGCCCGCAATAACGCGAAGAATCGCCCGGGGATGGGCTACAACACGGGGATCATGGAGCAGTTCCTCTGGTTCGGCCGCCAGGTGGACATGGAACCACTGCGCAACAAGTACTACGACGAGGACGGGAACCTCTTCAACTGGAACCACAACTTCCACAACAACCCCTTCTGGCTCCAGTACGAGAACCCGCAGCGCGACAAGCGTGAGCGGATCATCACCAGCGCTTCGGGCACTTACAAGGTGAACGACTGGCTCAACGCCACCGTCCGGGGAGGTATCGATTCGTACAACTGGCGCGTGGAGCGGATGTTCGCGAAGGGCAACCTGGCCTTCACCAACGCCAACTACGCCGGTGCGTTCACTTTCGTGAACCAGTACAACAGCGAGAACAACATCGACTTCCTGCTCGACGCCAGGCACTCCGTCACCGATCGCCTCTCGATGGATGGTCTTTTCGGCGCCACCCGCCGCTACAGCGAGTCCCGCTCGGATCAGACGTACACCGCGGGTATCTCCGTGCCGGGGATCTACAACGTATCCAACGCCGCCATCTCGCCCACTCTCTCGAACGGCTACTCGCAGCGGCAGACCAACAGCCTTTACGGCTCCCTTTCCTTCACCTGGGATGGCTGGTGGACCGTGGAGGGGACCGCACGCAACGACTGGTCGTCCACGCTCCCCCGCGGGAACAACTCGTACTTCTACCCGAGCGTGAACACCTCGGTCGTGCTCACGGACGCCATACCGTCGCTCTCATCCAGCACGCTCTCCTTCCTCAAACTCAGGGCAGCTTACGCACAGGTGGGTAACGACGCCCCGCCCTACCAGCTCGCGTCCACCTACAACGGCGTGAGCAACAAGTTCGGGTCGCTCCCGCAATACTCCCTCAGCTCCAACATCGCCAACTTCGACCTCAAGCCGGAGCTCACGAACAGCTTCGAGGTGGGCGCCGAGGTGGGCTTCCTCGACAACCGGCTCACCCTGGACGCGAGCTACTACGACAAGAGCACGCGCAACCAGATCATCAACCTCGTGGTCTCCTCCACGGGAGGCTTCCTCACCAAGTCGCTCAATGCCGGTGAGATCGCCAACCACGGGTTCGAGGCGCTCGTCACCGCCATCCCGGTGCGCACCGCTGACTTCGAGTGGACCACATCGTTGAACTTCGCCCGGAATCGCAGCGAGGTAGTCTCGCTCGCGCCGGGGCTCAACACCGTGGTCCTCGCCTCGCAGCGTGCCGCCACCGTGGAGGCGCGTGTCGGCGAGCCGTACGGCGCGCTCTACGGCCGCACCTACAAGAGAGATGATGCCACGGGCCAGCTCCTTCTATCCAACGGCCTCCCGCAGCAGGGACCCACTGCTCTTCTCGGGAACATCAACCCCGACTGGACGGGCGGCTGGAGCAACACCCTCAAGTACCGGCGGTTCACGCTCGGCTTCCTGATCGATGTCCGTCAGGGCGGCGAGACCTTCAGCAACACGAACATGATGTGCGAGCAGAGCGGCGCATGCTCCAACACGCTGCTCGGTCGCGAGGTGGACTGGAACAACCCCGGCATCGTCGGCAAGGGCATCGACGAGGAGACCGGCGAGGCGAACGCAGTCAACGTGACGTCCGAACAGTGGTTCCAGGCCAAGTGGCTGATCAACGAGGCCTACACGTACGACCTGAGTTACGTGAAGCTGCGCGAGCTGCGCGTGGGCTACGACCTGCCCGAGAGCGTCGTGGGCAGGCTCTCCGCCACCGCCGCCAACATCTCGCTCGTGGGACGGAATATCTGGACGCACAAGAACTTCCCGAACATCGACCCCGAGTTTGCGTACAGCTCCGGTAATGCGCAGGGCTTCGAGTACATGCCCATCCCGCAGAACCGCAGCATCGGGATCAACCTCCAGATCACTCCCTGACCTTCCACTCCGCACAAAGAGCCAATGATGACTATCGACAGATTGGCAACCATTGCCGCCGCGCTACTGCTCGGCGTCGGAGTGGCTGCCTGCAATCCAGAGTCGCTGACGCGACAGAACACCGATCCCAACAACCCCACCGATGCACCTCCCGGCCCGGTCTTCACGAACGCCGTCAGAAACGCGGTGAACCGGTGGCTCGGCAGCGGCTACGACATGAACCAGACATCGTTCGTGACGCAGCAGCTCGCCCAGACCACCTATCCCACGGTCGACTCGTACGTGGACCTGCAGGCCGCCTCCACTAGCGGCACATTCGACGGCGCCTACTCCACCGAACTGTCCAACCTCGAGAAGGTGATCGAGAAGGGCGAGGCATTGGAGCGTCCGTCCATCTACGGCCCGGCAGAGGTGATGCAGGCGTGGGTGTACGGCTACGTCACCGACAGCTACGGCGACGTGCCCTACTCCGAAGCGCTGCGGGCCGACAAGCCCGATGGCGCCGTGACTCCGAAGTACGATCCGCAGAAGGACATCTACGCCGGACTGCTGCAGTCGCTGGGCGATGCCGCCACGGCGATGGCCGGTGCCTCCTCCGCGGCCGAAGGGCTGGGAAGCGCCGACATCATCTACGACGGTGACCTCGAGAAGTGGCAGCGCTTCGCCAACTCGCTGAGGGCGCGGCTCGCGCTGCGCCTGGTGAACGTGGATGAAGCCACCGCGAGCACGGAGCTCGCCGCGGCGTTCGCGGGTCCCGGCGGCGTCTTCCAGTCGAACGCCGACAACGCCACGCTCGTGTGGCCCGGTGACGGCGTGTACGACAATCCATGGACCAACGCCAACAAGGGACGCGATGACCGGCGCATGTCGCGGACGCTGATGAACATCCTCATCGCGTCGGACGATCCGCGCACCGGCGTGTACGCGCAGCCGGTCGAGGATTCCACGGTCTACCCGAACGGCTACGGCGGGATGCCCAACGGCCTCCTGCAGGACTCGTCGAGCAAGTGGTTCAGTCTCGCATCGCGTCCCGGCCTCGCCTTCTACCCCGGCGTCACCAGCTATGGCACCTTCGGTACGTCGGCCGGACTCGCCACGCCCTCGTACGTAATGACGTACGCCGAGGTGATGTTCATCAAGGCAGAGGCGGCGCAGCGTGGACTCGGCGGCCTCTCACCGGCCGACGCAGAAGCGAACTACAAGGCAGCCATCACCGCCTCGCTCCAGCAGTGGGGGATCACCGACGCGACGACGATCAACAACTTCCTCGCCGAGCCGGAGATCGCCTACAAGGGCGGGGTCGATGGCCTGAAGCAGATCGCAGTGCAGAAGTGGGTAGCACTCTTCACCGACGGCGGCCAGGCGTGGGCCGAGTGGCGGCGCACCTGCCAGCCCACCACGCTCGTACCCGGACCGGCGGCGATCGTGAACTACATACCGCGGCGCTTCTTCTATTCCACCAGAGAAGCTTCGGTGAACGCGGAGAGCATGCAGGCGGCAATCGCGCGGCAGGGACCCGACAACTTCGGTACGCGGGTGTACTGGGACAGCAATCCCAGCGCGGCTCCCACCTGTACGCCGGCGCCGTAGCGAGCATCGGCAGCAGACCATCTTGAACGTCGGGGGTCGGTGCCCAGCGTGCCGGCCCCCGATCGTTACCGGATTCTTCACCTCCGAGGAGCAGTTCGATGACGCAGCGTGTACGCAGCATCACCATCGTGGCGGGGATAGTCGCCGTTGCGGCAACCGCCGCGATCCTCTCCCGGACCGGGCGCTCCGCTTCCGGCACCCGTCAGGAATCGTCGGGCGCGAACGCCGCGGCGGGAGTCCCGGGCAGCGTCACGGTTCACCAGGCACTTCGCTTCGACGTGTCCGAGCGCTTGAGCGCCGAGATTCCCCGCGCGGTCGCGGACGGCCGCATCAAGGTGAGCACTTCTTCCGACCGGAGCAACGACGCCATCCCGTCGAACGCGCTGGCGCCCGAGGCGGAGGAGGCGGAGGCGCGCGAGACTACGCATCGAGCGGGCGCGGCTCCGGTCATGACCACTCCACCCGGCTCCGGTGAAGTGGAGCAGACCTCCGAGGGGTCGCGACCACCGGCCGCTCTCGTCGCGAGCTTCGGCGGATTGGGCGAGGACTTCGTGGGGCCGCAAGGGAGCGCCAGGATGCGGAACCCATCGGACAACTCGCTCGCAGTGGGCCCCGATCACATCGTGCAGACCGTCAATTCGCGAATGGCAATCTTCACGAAGAAGGGAAAGAAGTACGACACCACCGGGAAAGTTCTCTACGGCCCGGTGGAGACCAACAACGTGTTCCGCGGCTTCGGCGGCGGGTGCGATGAGCGCAACAACGGCGATGCCGTGGTGCGCTACGACCAGCTCGCGGATCGCTGGCTCGTGGTGATGCCGATCTTTTCGCGGCTCCCGCTGCGCGCCGACGAGCCGCCTGCACCGAAGGCGCACGAGCCGGCGAGCGAGAGCCAGCAGGGACAACCCGGCCAGCCGGGCAAGGCGCAGCGCCTCTACGAGCCGCCGCCTCCTCCTCCCTCCGACACTTCGGCCCGCGCCGACGACCGGCTCCACGCGCAGCAGCGTGCGGCGCGTATGCGGGACACGGGATCGTACGCGATGTGCTACGCGGTGAGCCAGGGGAGCGATCCATTCGGTCCGTACTACCGCTACGAGTTCGTGCGCCCGCTCTTCCCCGACTATCCGCGCCCTGCCGTGTGGCCCGACGGCTACTACGTCCCCACCAGCACCGGCGACCAGGTGATCCAGAAGCACGCCTGCGTCGTGGATCGCGCGAAGATGTTGAAGGGGCTCCCGGCCACCGAGCAGTGTGTGATCATCGACAGCGTGAACTTCCTCAACAACGCCGACCTCGATGGGAAGCAGCTGCCACCACCCGGCTCGCCCAACATCATGTTCGCTGCCGGCGGAACGCAGTTGAGAGGTCGCCCGAGCGACAGCACCTTGTTCGTGTGGAAGTATCACGTGGACTGGGCAGATCCATCGAAGACGAAAGTGACCGGTCCGGAGAAGGTCGCGGTGGCCCCCTACTACTACCTCTGCGGCGGTCAGCTCACGAGCTGCGTGCCGCAGCCGGGGACGGGGAATCGCCTCGACGCACAGGGCGACAAGATCATGTCGCGCGTGGTCTACCGGCGGATCGGCGATCGTGAATCCATCGTGGCGGTGCACTCGGTGAACACCACGGCCGGCGGGGGCGGCGTGCGCTGGTACGAGTTCCGCCTCGACAGCGCGCGCGATGTGCAGCTCTACCAGCAGGGGACCTTCGCGCCCGACTCGGCGTACCGGTGGCTTCCGAGCCCCGCCATCGATCGCAACGGCAACATCGGGATCGGCTACTCCTTCGGCGGGACTCCGCACTATGCGGGTCAGAGATTCGCGGGCCAGCTCTCCGGCGACCCGCTCGGCGTGCTCTCGCTGCGCGAAACCGTGCTGGTGGAGGGAGAGGAGTCGCAGACCAACACTCTCCGCTGGGAGGACTACACGCAGACCGCGATCGACCCGGACGATGACTGCACCATCTGGTACGTTGGCGACTACCTGAAGAAGGGCGCGACCAACTACTCCACGCGGATCGGCGCCTTCCGCATGCCGGGTTGCGGCTGAGCGACGGGGTCGGGTCTTTGATTTTCGGGGGGGCTGAGCAACTGCTCAGCCC
>DASSOX010000181.1:0-3820 GCA_035700125.1 Gemmatimonadaceae bacterium | reverse complement strand
CGGTCACTTCGACGCGGCGCGGAGCGATACGGTGGTGGTGGACACCGGCAACTACTACCCGCAGCGCGACGGACGCATCGGAGCGATCGAGGAGGGGACGGCGGAGAGCGAGTGGGTGTCGGAGCAGTTGGGACGCCCCGTGGTGAAGGCGTTCAACAACATTTACGCGGCGGATCTGCTGAACGGCGGGCGTCCCGCTGGAGACCCGAAGCGGGTAGCGCTCCCCATATCGGGCGATGACCCGGAGGCGAAGGCACTGATTTCCCGACTGATCCACGAGCTGGGCTTCGACGTGGTGGACGCGGGGAGTCTCGACGAATCGTGGAAGCAGCAGCCGGGGACTCCGGTGTACACCGCCAATCTCGACGAGGCTGGCGTACGTCGTGCGCTGGCGGAAGCGAGCTCCGAGCGGCCGGCGAGCTTTCGGGCGTAGCGCCCTGCGCTCCACTACAAGGCTCGCCTTCGCGCGTCGGTACGAGTAAGCTGCAGGTATGGGCAGTAGAGACGCAGGCGCGGCCGAGTCCCGCTACTTTCGCGATCCTTCGGACGTCCCGTCCGAGCTGGAGACGCCAACGGGCGCCGTGGCGGACACGCGCGGGCGGCCGCTGCGCGATCTGCGCATCTCGGTGACCGATCGCTGCAACTTCCGCTGCGTCTACTGCATGCCGAAGGCGATCTTCGGGAGCGACTACGAGTTCATGCCGCGCGCGGAGCTCCTCACTTTCGAGGAGATCACCCGCCTCGCTCGCATTGCGGTAGCGCATGGTGTGGAGAAGATCCGGCTCACCGGTGGCGAGCCGCTTCTCAGGAAGAACATCGAGGAGCTCATCGCGATGCTGGCCGCGCTCCGCACGCCCGATGATCGTCCGCTCGATATAGCGCTCACGACCAACGGGTCGGCGCTCGCGGCGAAGGCGAAGGCGCTGAAGGATGCTGGCCTCGAGCGTGTGACGGTTTCACTCGATTCGCTCGACGATGCCACCTTCCGGGCGATGAACGATGTGGACTTCCCCGTGGCGAAGGTGCTTCACGCGATAGGCGTCGCTCACGAGGCGGGGCTCGGTCCGATCAAGATCAACATGGTGGTGAAGGCGGGTCTCAACGATAAGGACATCGTTCCCATGGCGAGACACTTCAGGGGGACGCCGCATATTCTCCGCTACATCGAGTTCATGGATGTGGGGAGCACCAACGGGTGGCGGATGGATGACGTGATTCCGTCAGCCGAGGTCGTGCGCCGCGTGAACGCCGAGTTTCCGCTCGAGGAAGTTGCGCCGAATTACGAAGGTGAGACCTCGGAACGCTGGCGCTACCGCGATGGGAAGGGCGAGATCGGCGCCATCTCGAGCGTTACGCGCGCGTTCTGCCACTCCTGCACGAGAGCGCGCATCTCCACCGACGGAAAACTCTACACCTGCCTCTTCGCCACGCATGGCCACGATCTGCGCGCGCTCCTGCGCGGCGGCTGTACCGACGAGCAGCTCACGACCGTGATGGCGCACATCTGGCGCGCGCGCAGCGATCGCTACTCGGAGCTTCGCGGGGCAGCCACGAAGGGGCTCCCCGTGCTCGACGGAAAGAAGATCGAGATGTCGTACATCGGCGGCTGACCAGATCGGGTACGCATCGCCGGTGACCGGCGCACCGGCGGCACCAGCCAGATCAGCGTTCCTCGATCCGAAGCCGGGGACAATTCGAAGTTACTGCGCGACCTTGCCGATCCGAACGCGCCATACTTCCGGTCCTTCTTCCAGCGCGTCCCAGGTGAACTCGCCATTGTGCTCGGCGTCGAACTGATACCAGAGCGGCTTGGGGTCGTGATCGTTCACCAGCACGTACGCGGTACCGGGCGCGAGCGCGGCCCACTCGTCGAAGATGATCTCGTGTCGCACCTTCGGCGTTTCGCTGCGGACATCTATGACGCGGTCTTCGTTTGCCACGACAACTCCTTGTGGATCGTTGCGCCCTTCCGACTCGAGTTGCAGCTCGAGACGCGCCAGATAGTGCATCGCACCGTTCAGTCGCTCGGCGTCGCGCGGATACGACTCTCGCAGAAGCGACCACCCCTCGGCGGCGAGGCGTGATGCATCCCATGGCGCTCCCGCCTGGCCGAGCTGGCGGAGCGCACGCGCGAGAACGCGGGTGAGGGCGTCTACCGTGAATGGATCAGCCGGCGGCGCGGCCGCCGCGCCACCTTCCGAGAGCTGCTCCGCGATTGTCTTCGGCGCTGAAGTCGCCGTTCGGGATGACATTCTGCTGACTCCTGGAGATCCGGACGCCCGTGGCGCCCGCACTGCCGAACTCTAGGCGTTGCATGGAGTGCATTCAACGTGTTCCATACTACATGCAGTGAGTCGAGCAGGCTGCGCGCCGGCGACCGTGATTCCCTCAGTTGCCGAGTCCGATCTTGAAGACTCCTCTGCCGGTGCTCGCGATCCCGTAGCCGATCATGAACGGCCCCAGGGGCGTATCGGAGCTCAGTGCCAGCTCGGCTCCAAACACGGAGCCGGCGCCGGCTTCCTGCACTACCTGCATGCGGCGCGCTCCTTGGTACGAGTTCCATCCTCCACCGAGCTCGATGCTCGCGTAGATCGGTCCGGTGACTCTGTGCAGCGCGGCGAGCGAGCCCGATGCGATGCGGCTCCCGCGCCGTTCGCCGGTGCGCAGGCCGGGGAAGCCATGCGCGCCTCCCAACGTGAACTGAGCGCTGAAGGGGAGCTCTTCGCCCCAGCCGCCGGCCGCACGAGGGCGGAGGATGAATCGGCCGAGCTGGAACTTCAGATCGGCCTGCGCATCCACGCGGCGGTATCCGTCGAGAAGGAGCGCCTCCGCGGCTACACTCGGAGCCAGCGTAGGCTCGGGCCCGGCGGAGAGTGGAGCGAAGGAGCGAGTCGCGCGGATCATGGCGCCGAACGAGCTCCCGTTCGCGCGCGTTGGCAGTGCCGGGCTGCCGGTGGACCAGACATGAAGGACCGGGCCGAGCGCTACTCGTCTCCCACCTGACAGAATTCCGCCCGCTCCGGCGAAGACGAAGAGGTCACGCGTGGAAGGCCGTTCCCACTCGTGTCCATGGTCGTCGTACAATCGTACGACGCCGTGCGATGCTGTTACGCCGAGCTCTGGTCGGAAAACGTTGCGCACCAGCGTGGACCAAGGCGGTGCGTCCGCGCGCGGATCGGGCAGCCGTACCCGGTCGCCGGCGATGGTGCCCGTATCGGAAGGGTTGTTGGGAAGCGGGTGGCTGCGGACGCCCGCCGCGGTCAGCACGAATCGTTGACGCCAGCGGCTGACGTACAGAGCGCTTCCGAGCGATAGCCTTCCACTCGCCGCCGAAAGGTTCTCGCCGGCGAGCCAGCCGCTCGCGCCTTCCTGCGCATCGTAGCGCAACCCTACCGAGAGAACTCGCTCCGGTGTGGGTGTCGCTACGGGAGCGAACTCCAGCCTCGCCAGTTCGCCGCCAGTCTGGTCGCCGCTGCCTGGCGGCACTGCTCGAGGTCGAGGACGCAGCCAGATGGTCTCGTACACTCCCTCGTCGGACAGGCGCGCGAGCCGCTCTGCGATGAGTCCTGCTCCCTGAACGGGCGGCGGCGGTGGACGTCTTCCCGCGGCCGCGGGAGCGCAGCCCTGGAGCGCGCGCTCCGCTGCGCGGTAACCGGTTTCGATGAGCGGCGCCACCACCCCGTCCGAAAATTCGAGCGCGCCGAAGCCGCGCACCTTTGGAGCGATGCGTAGATCGTCCGGCCCGAGCGAGTCGGGTGGCTGCGTGAACAGCGCATCGATGAGATAGCCGAGCGTGGATTCACCGGGAGACGCGCTGTCG